>CADCHG010000015.1 GCA_902801155.1 uncultured Prevotellaceae bacterium
AGGCGCGACTGAATTTTTGTCTACTCATAATTCTTAAATGATATTAAAATTTTAACATTTAAGCCTTTATGGGAGTCAACCTATTTCAGTACAAGACACAGCATATAACAAAGAGTGCCGATAATCAGATATTTAGATTTGCGAACCAACGTTTTGATTTACCAAAAACATGGTTCACTATTTTCTGTTATCATACCTTTTCTGTCGAGAAATAAGCAAAATCAGACTTTATTCAAACCTGATGACGAAATGTGTGTATAAATATCAAAAACGTTAAAATTCAAGCCTCGGTCCATGTCGGGAAAACAAGAAGAACAGAAAAAGGTTCAGTATATTGTGAACCTATTTATACAGACACCCTATCCCCTCGAATTCTATCTCTTTCTTTGGCGAATCGATTTCTTTTTGTCTGTTGAGGATGAATAATAACACTCTGCGCCTTGGCGTCTTAGCGATTAAAATTATATTTATGGTTGTCAACGCTAATTCTTGTTCCGAAAACTGCATCGCAAGGTGCGATTATAAAATTTGACCAAAGAAGAAGCCTTGCCCCCTATGTAGGAAGCAAGGCTTTATCTTTTACAAATTTCGCGAGTGGGGCTTACATATCGAAGCCGCCACCGTCGCCACCAATAGCGTTATTATTGTTATTGTTGTTGTTGTCGTCGTCATCATCATCCTCGCCTGGACGGCCCTTCTTCTTGTTGCCACCGTTGCCGAAGTTCCATGTGAGGTTGAAGTTCACCTTACGTCCGCCGCGACGGAAGAGCTGGTGAATTTCGTAACCATCGCCTGATCTGTAGTTCTCGCCATGACGTGAGTTGAGCACGTCGCGGCAGTTGATTGAGAGGGTGAAGAGGCGGTTGAAGAAGTTCTTCCTTATACCGAAGTCAACCTGATAGGATGAAGGACGGTAACCCTGGGTGATTACTGCGCGTGAATTGTAGCGACCGGAGGTCTGGATGGAGATGTCGTATGGCAGACGTATTGAAGCCGTCATGCGGGCATTCCATGTGAAGTTATCGTTGGATTTACCTGTCACTACCTGTGTGTGTGTACCTGTTCCGCTTGCTACAGGCTCTCCATTATCATCAATATCGATTTCGTGTGAGAAAGCATCGAGCTTGTAGTAGTAGGCATTGATGTTGGTGTTGAGGTCAACAATCTTGAAGAGCTTGTTCTTTGCTGTGAGTTCAAGACCTGATGACTGGCTCTTTGCCACGTTCAGAGAGGTGGAGTACATTGTTTTCTCGTCTTTGCCCTGATAGCTGATGCGCTGCATGACATCGGTGGTTGGACGGTAGTATGCACTTACAAGGAGTGAGTGCTGGTCCCATGTCTTGAGGTAGTTGAGTGAGAAGGAGTTGGAGAACTCCGGTGTCAACTTCGGATTACCGAATGAAACCATAGAGGCATCGCTTGTGTTGCGGAAGGAGTTGAGCTGACCGCCCCAAGGACGACGCAGACGGCGCGTATAGTTGAGCTGCAACTGCTGTGTCTCTGTGAGCTGATATGACATGAAGAGTGAAGGGAAGAGCTCGAAGAAATCCTTCTTGAAGGGGTTAGCCTTCTCGCCCTTGAACTCCTGACTCCAGCTATGGCTCTCGGTATCCACTTTCCAGTATTCGCCGCGAAGACCAGCCATGATGCCAAGCTTGCCAAGAGTGAGGTTTCCGGTTATGTAGCCGGCATGAATCTCGTTCTTGTAGATGAAGCGGTTGTAGTACGATGTGTCAGCCTTTGCATGGTCTCCTACCCATGTGTTGTCCTTGTTCAGCTGGTTAGGGGTGTTCTCCTTGGAGAAAGAGCCGTTGTATCCGGTTTCGAGCTTGAAGTTGTCGGATATCTTGTTCTCATAGTCGAGTTTCACCTCGAAGCGGCGGTTCTTTCCGTTAGAAGGACGGTGCTCATATCTGTATTCTACCGGATGCTGGTCGTCGTTGAAATATGTGATGGAGTCCTGATGGATGTTGGTATTCTTGCTGTCCCATTTGTTTCCGCTTACTGTGAAGTCGATGGAATGGGTGTCGGAGAAGTTATGGCGGTAGTTGAACATTCCGTTGACCATATCCATAGGACCCTTGCCTGTGGATCTGCGTAGCATTTCCTTTGTCGGGGTGTCAACTCCGTTTATTATATCGCCATAGAAATAAGGAGTGTTGCTCCATGACTTGTTCTTTCCGTGCATCATCATTCCAGTGAGGGCGATGTCGTCTTTGTCTGTCAGGTGGAATGTTATTCCGGCACGTGAGAAGAGGTTGTTGCGCATGTTCATGGTGCGCGTGTTGTGTCGGTCGTATCTGACAGGAGTGGTATTTGTAGCGTCGGAGAAGAATGTCTGGTCGTCGTTCTGCTTGCCTACGTTCTCGTTATGACGCAAGCCGAGGTTCACGAAGAAGTCAACAAAACGTGAGTTGTAGTTGAAGTTTATGCCTCCGCGAGCTCCGTTTCGAGTATCGACACCAGCCGATACAGAGCCGTAGTAGCCTGCCTTGCGGTCTTTCTTCAGAATGATGTTGATGATACCGGCACCACCCTCGGCAGAGAACTTGGCAGAAGGGTTGTCCATTACCTCGATGCGGTCGATGCTCTCGGCAGGAATCTGCTGGAGAACCTGTCCCATGTTGTCGGAGGTGAGACCGGCGCTACGGCCGTTGATCCACACCTCAACCGATGCGTTTCCGCGAAGCGACACGTTACCGTCGTTATCGACCTCAACGCTTGGGATGTTGTCGAGAACCTCAGAAGCAGACTCGCCCACGTTGGCAAGGTTGCTTGACACGTCGAATGTCTTTCGGTCAACTTCGAGCTTCATAGTGGATTTCTGACCTACAACCTTGACCTCGTTAAGCATATTGGCATCCTCAGCCATGTGGATACCCGCATAGCTGACGGTCTTGTTGGTGGCAGAAAGCTGGAATTCCTTTGTCACGGTTTTGTAGCCGACGAAGGAGAGGGTGAGAGTGTAGGAGCCATACGGCAGGTCCTTGATGAGGAATTTACCGTCAAGGTCGGTTGTGGCACCGCCAGAGATTTTCTTGCTACCCTTTGGCGATACAGCAATGTTTACAAAGCCAAGAGCCTCGTCGTTGCTCTTGTCTAATACTTTTCCCTTAACCGTGCCTTGCGCCATTATTGTGAGTGCACAAAACATCATAAGGGAAATTGTCAATAGTCTTTTTGTCATTACCTGAATTTATTAATCATTTAAACGATGTGCAAGTGTAAAAAAGTCCCATGACCCCTTTTCTGTCCTTCGGGCAGGGTAGGGAGAAAGTTGCCTTTTTCGCTAAAAGGATTCTCCTCTTGTGAGCTGCCCTCCCTTTCCCCTTCATAGGGAAGGGGTGGGGTAAGGAGTCTTTATTTTATTTTTTTGAAATTTTCCAAAATCTTATTAGCTGCAGCCTTGAACTCATCCTCAGAGAGCTTGAGCTTCTCGTTTGCGAAGTTGGCATCCTTCTCGCTCTGCATAGGGATGAGGTGGATGTGAGCGTGTGGAACCTCAAGACCGAGTACAATCTGGGCAACCTTAACGCAAGGGAAAGCCTCCTTGATGGCCTTGGCAACCTTCTTTGCGAACACTTGATAGCGGGCGATTTCATCATCGTCCATATCAAAGATGTAGTCAACCTCACGACGTGGGATTACCAAAGTGTGACCTACGACAAGAGGGTTGATATCAAGAAATGCGTAGAACTCATCGTTCTCTGCACATTTATAGCTTGGGATTTCGCCAGCTGCGATTTTTGAAAAGATATCCATACTTATTCCTAATTATATATAGCTATGTTTATTCTTTAGACGATGCAAAGTTCGAAAAGTCAAAACACATCGTGAAAATTTTAAAAAAATAGCCAAATGGTAGATGTTTACTCGATAGTTATAGAATCAATTCTGAGTTTTATCTTACCACGAGGAATAGTTATCTCTACCTCGTCGCCAACCTTATGATTGAGAAGACCCTGCGCAATAGGAGTCTTGACAGAGATTTTGCCAGCACGGAGATCTGCCTCATTCTCTGCAACGATAGTATAGGTCATCTTTGACTTTGTAGTGAGGTTGGTCATCTCTACCTTTGACAAAAGCTGAACCGCATCTGTAGAGAGACGGCTCTTATCTATAATCTTTGCATCAGCAAGAGTGAGTTTCATCTGATTGATTTTCTCCATAAGCTTTGCCTGTGCTTCCTTAGCAGCATCGTACTCAGCATTCTCAGAGAGGTCTCCCTTATCGCGAGCCTCGGCTATTGCAGCTGAAGCCTTTGGACTTTCCACTGCCTCCAGACGGTGGAGTTCTGCTACGAGTGCCTCGTAGCCTTCTTTTGACATGTATGCCATAATATTTTGTTGTTTAAGAAATTACTTTTTAATGTTTAGTTGCAGTCATCATGTTTAGGCCGACTGTCTGCAGACTAAAAAATAAGAACCCCGACATCACTTAATCTTTCAGCGATACCGGAATCCTGTTTCCTCAATATGTGTTTTCCGAAAAGACCTTTTGAATTGTTATTTCTTAGTGTCTTAACGTTTTCGGTGCAAAAGTACACACATTTTCTGAGAAAACCAAATTTTTCTCTGAAAAAATGCAGTTCAGGTTCCGTAAGTTGTAGAATTTGTGCTATTTATTTGAATGCTTCGCGGATGTCGCTTGCTGTGAGTTCCGACAATTGCTTGGTTGTCGGGTTCTTCTCCTTCGACAATCGGTTTGCCTGTTGCTGAATGCTTTTCTCGAAGATGTTTCGGGCATAGCGTGCGTTTCCGAAGTTACGGTCCTTGTGCTTTACGGCGCTGTCAAGGCGGGTCTTGAGGCATCGCTCGGCATCAGGTGTCAGGGAATACTGGTTTTTCCTGACATACATATTGAAGATCTGGCATAGTTCGCCCGATGTATAGTCGGGGAAATTGATATAGCGGTTGAAGCGCGATTTCAATCCGGGGTTGGAGTCAATGAACCGGTTCATCTCTTTTGGATATCCGGCTACAATCACCACAAGTTTGTCGCGGTCGTCCTCCATACGTTTGAGTAGGGTAGAGATAGCCTCCTGTCCGTAGTCGTTATTCTTGTTGGCAGTAGGAACGAGAGCGTAGGCCTCGTCGATGAAGAGCACACCGTTAAGTGCGGAATCAACGATGGCATTAGTCTTTGTGGCTGTCTGTCCCACATAGTTGGCAACAAGTCCTGAGCGGTCGGTTTCCACCGTGTGGCCTTTCTTCAGAACTCCCAGATCCTTGTATATCCTTGCCACGATACGTGCAACGGTAGTCTTACCTGTACCAGGACTGCCGGTAAACACGAGGTGGAGCGACATCTTTGGAATCTTCAGGCCTTTCTTCTCGCGTTGTTTCTGTATCTTTACGAAGTTGGCGAGCGAGTGAACCTCTTCCTTCACCTGCTCAAGACCTATCAGTTCGTCAAGTTCCTTGTAGGGGTCACCTTCCAACGGGGCATTGACAACCACGCTGTCTTTCTTCTCTACCTGCTCGGTCTTCTGCTCTTCCTTCTTCTCTTCGGTTTCCTCATCGTCATAGCAGATGCCTATAACGATTACTAGGATGAACATCAGTACTATGCCGATAGATATACAGCCACAGCCCTTGAAAATCTTTCCGCCTAAACCTTCTGGTATTTCTATCATATTGTTTACAATTTATTCTTCCAAAAACAACGATTTCGTGAACCATTTCTGAGCTTCGTGACTGAAGGATATATCCGTTAGCTTCAGTTCCTTATGAGTCGTAGGATTAGCCCACCCGCCACTCCAATTCTCGTCTTTGTCGCATTTCAGGCAGATATAGCCTGTTGTGGTTCCGTCGTCCAGACGTTCACGGAGGTCGTAGGTGCCATTATCGTAGATTCCCTTGATCATGATAGGAGCAGGATTCTTGGCACGAGGGTAGTAGATGTAACCAGCCACGATGTCCTTTTCGTTTTTCTGAAAGGCGATTATGACAGGAGTCCTACCGTTCAGTTTTGCTTCAAGAGTGTAGAGAGGGAAATTGAGCATTCCGCTGAAATCTATGACCTTGTCATCCTCTATTTTAGCGGTCTCGCAGAGATATTCCACGAGTTTGTTGCCATCCCATCGGTAGTAGGTCTTGGTGACATCGGTATAGCTGTTGATAACTGTAAAGACAACCTTATTCTTGGAATCAAGCTGCGGTTCGCCAATATCGTTGTAGCCATCGGTCTTTACGAAGGCATGCTGTTGCTGATTCCAGAGAAGAGCCTCATGTTGTATGTTATTCGCACTTCCAGCGCCCCGATAGCCGAGATTGATATCAATATCGGGATAACCGTCGAAGTTGATATCCTCTTCAGAGATAGCTCCGATAGCATCAGAAGGGTCTTCTGGAAGAGGCGAAGGCACTTTGAAAGAGTAATTATCTATGAGTTGAGAACCAACGTATGTGCTAAGCTTCACGATATTGACATAGCCCTCTGCGTCTTTCTCCTTGGTTACTTTGAAGGAGAAGTCCTTTCTCTCATTTTGCTTGGTATTCTGAGCCTTTGCCCCTGTTATGAGGCTGAGACAGAGAACAATGAGAAATGATATCTTTTTCATCTTTACCCTTTACCCTTTACTCTTTCAACTATTTACTTTCCACTTTACTCTTTCTACTTTGCCAGATATTCACGCATCCTGTCAGCCATACTATTCTCTTCCTCTGGATCATTCTTCCAGTCATCAATGCGCCATTCAGCATTGGCATATACCAGATGCCACCACATCTTTACAACATCCTCCTTGTCTCTCATTTCATAGAAAACCTCTGCGGTATTGTCGGTAAGCATGTCGGCCTTGATGTCGGTAATGGTGATTGGAACGATAAGGCCTTGGGTGAAAGGCATATACTCAACAAAACACATATTGTCGAATGATTTCCCTTCCTCAGCCTTTCGCACCTTCTTGTACAGCTCGGTATAGCTTGGGGTGAAGAATGCGCTGTCAAGAACAGAGGTATTTACTACCTGCTGTGACATAACCTCATTCACCTTGTTATATACGCGTGTGACGAAATCGGGAATATCTTTTGCAGACGCCCCCTTTGTTTCTGTCTTTTCAACAGAGGTCGTTGCAGAATCATTCTCCTGTGTAGGTTTCTGAGTTTGACCGCCACAGGCACACATAAGCAGTATGACGGATATTGATAAGATTAGCTTTCTCATTTATTTCTTAGCCTTTGCTGCCAGTTCTTTTAACTTATCCTTGCCCTTGAAGGCAAATACCCATGTGAGGAATCCGGCTATGACAAGTAATGTTATGCCAAGTATAGGGCGATAGAAAAGCCATGCTATTGCGATGATGATAAGCGACCATACCAGGCCTAATATCGTGCAGACAACACCGACACCCCATCCGAAGATGTTTGCTATGAATGGAACAACCTTCAGTATTGTTTCCAAGAAACCGAAGATACCCTTTAGACCGCCGATTACCAACATGACTCCGAAAATACGGAATACCCAGAGAAGCATATTGTTTGTTTCCTTCTCTATGTCGATAATCTCGTCACCACTCTTCTTGCCCATTACGAGCCTCTGGAAACGCTTGCCGTTCTTCGCCTTGAATGCCTTGAAGCTATCGCCATCAACAACGGCCATGACTGTAACCTTTGCAGGAACGACCTTCTCGAATGTCACACGAACATCGCCTATCTCTGGTGAGCCAGGCACACGACCGAAATACAATACGTTGCCTGCCTGATGGACATATTCAAAGTCTTTCTTGTTTACCGCATTCTTGATAATACTATCATTAACGGCCTTCAGGGAATCGGCTACAGCCTTTGCGGAATCAGAGAGAACGGTTGTTTCTGCCAGTTGCTCAACCGTCTGTTTTGCAGATTTCTTCACGCCATAGAAACGCTCGTAGGCTGTCTGTGCGCTCTTATCGAGCTGGTTAAGCATATCCTCGTTTATGGCAAGGTCAAGACCTTCGCGTGATGAAATCTGATGAATCAAGGTCTCATTGAGCTGGTATGCACCGAATTTTACATTCTCGGCATACTGCTCAGACTCCTCAACGGTTGTGAGCACCATATTCTTGTTCTGATAGGCAGGATCCTTGAATTCGGAAGACTCAATAGGTTGGCTAACCCATTTCTTGGAATATGTATATGTTGTGGTGGTAACTTCCTTACCGCCAAGTTTGTCTTCGCTACTTTCCTTAGAATCCTCTACCCATTGGTAGTATTCTATTCTGCGATGAAGAGCGATAGCCTTTGCGCCAACGCCAAACTGATTGTCGCTAAGAGAGTCCTCGGTTGTTGCTAATGCTGATCCGCAGATAAGTTCTCCGTCGAGAGATGCGTCCTTCTTGTTAGGATTTTCCATCTCAACATAAGAACCTCCTACTTCTTCGAGCATCTTCTCTGTCTTTACTGTTCGTCCTTCATTCCACCAAAGAAGTGCCGTACCGATACAGAAAAGGATAAATCCAGTACCGATTGCCTTGAATGAATTACCTACACGAGTTCCATAACCCGTTGTTCTTTGTTCTTGATAAGCCATAATATTATTCTGTTGTTTAGGTTTTTAGTTTTCTTTGTTTTACATTACCTTGATAATTACGAATTACTAATTACAAATTACAAACAAGTAATTCGCAATTAGTAATTCGTCATTATTGTTTACATTCTCTCCGGAACCTCAATTCCGAGGAGAGCCATACCGTTCTTCAGGGTCTTTGCCACGTTCTTTGCAAGGAGCAGACGGAACTGCTTCTTCTTTGCATCTTCCTCACCGAGGATAGAGTAGTCGTGATAGAACTGGTTGAATGCCTTTGTAAGCTCGTAGCAGTAGTTTGCTATGCCTGAAGGAGAGTAGTCCTTACCAGCCTGTGCAACGGCTGCTGCATACTCAGATGTCTTCTGGATAAGCTCAATTTCCTTCTCAGCAAGCTCTACGCCACCATTCATCTGTTCAACCTTCAAGCCCTGCTCTTCTGCCTTGCGGAGAATAGAGCGGATACGAGCGTATGTATATTGGATGAACGGACCAGTATTGCCGTTGAAGTCGATAGATTCTGCTGGGTTGAAGAGCATATTCTTACGAGCGTCAACCTTGAGGATGAAGTACTTCAGAGCACCCATACCCACGATACGAGCTACCTCACGGCTTTCTTCCTCGGTCATATCCACCTTCTTTGCGTGGTCGCGGGAAACCTCGTAGGCATCGTTAATCATACTTGCGATAAGGTCGTCGGCATCTACTACCGTTCCCTCACGAGACTTCATCTTACCGTTAGGCAGCTCCACCATACCGTAAGAGAAGTGAACGAGATCCTTACCCCACTTGAAGCCGAGCTTATCGAGAAGGATTGAGAGAACCTGGAAGTGATAGTTCTGCTCGTTACCTACTACGTAGATCATCTGGTCGATAGGGTAGTCCTGGAAACGGAGCTTTGCTGTACCGATATCCTGAGTCATATAAACGGATGTACCGTCTGAACGGAGAAGAAGCTTCTCGTCAAGGCCCTCGCTTGTGAGGTCTGCCCATACAGAGTTGTCTGGACGACGATAGAAGAAACCCTTTGCAAGACCTTCGTCCACCTTTTCCTTACCCTCAAGATATGTATTTGACTCGTAGTATATCTTATCGAAGCTAACACCGAGAGCCTTGTAAGTCTCGTTGAATCCGGCATAAACCCATTCGTTCATCTTTGCCCAGAGAGCGCGAATCTCAGGATCGTTGTTCTCCCATTTCACGAGCATATCGTGAGCCTCCTTGATAAGTGGAGCCTCCTGCTTTGCCTTCTCCTTAGCTGCATCCTCAGCCATACCCTCGGCAACGTACTTCTTTGTAAGTTCGTCACACTCAGCCTTATAGTGCTTGTCGAAAGCCACATAGTAGTCGCCAATGAGGTGGTCGCCTTTCTTGCCAGATGTCTCTGGAGTCTCACCATTTCCCCACTTCTGCCAAGCGAGCATAGACTTACAGATGTGAATACCGCGGTCGTTTACGATATTTGTCTTAACAACCTTATGGCCGTTAGCAGCCATGATCTGTGCGAGAGACCAACCGAGGAGGTTGTTGCGCACATGACCGAGGTGCAGAGGCTTATTCGTGTTTGGAGATGAGTACTCAATCATCACGAGGTCAGAATCCTCTGTTGCCTGCTTCTCGCCATAATGCTCGTCTGCATCAATAGCATCGAGAAGAGATACCCATGCCTCTGGGGCAATAACGAGATTGAGGAAGCCCTTTACCACGTTGTAAGCAGCAACCGATGTGCTGTTCTTTACGAGGTATTCGCCAATTTCAGCAGCAACCTCTTCCGGCTTCTTACGAGCCATCTTAACGAATGGGAATACCACGAGAGTGAGGTTGCCCTCAAACTCTGCGCGTGTCTTCTGCAGTTGTGCCATCTTCTCAGGCACTTCCTGTCCGTATAGTTCCTTGACAGCCTTCAAGACTGCAAGAGTTATTTCTTTTTCTATCATAAATATATCAGACCCACCCCCTTGCCCCTCCCATAAAGGGAGGAGGGTAGTATGTCTTTATCCTACAGAGGTGATTATTTCTTTTGTAAAAATTATAATAATTGAAAGGCCCTTTCCCTTAATGTGTATCTACTCCCCTCCCTTTATGGGAGGGGTAAGGGGGTGGGTCTCTTTTTAACTTACTATTGATCCCGGCTTAACCTCCTTGCTCGTTGTCGTAACAGAGAGTGAACCGTCGAAGTTAACGGCTGAGAGAATCATGCCCTGGCTCTCTTCACCCATCATCTTGCGTGGCTCGAAGTTAGCAACGAAGAGCACCTGCTTGCCAACAAGTTCCTGTGGATCCTCATAGTAGGCTGCTATGCCTGAGAGGATTGTGCGACCGTCCTTTGTTCCGTCGTCGATATGGAACTTGAGAAGCTTCTTGGATTTCTTCACCTTCTCGCAAGATGTTACGAGACCTACGCGGATGTCAAGTTTCTCGAATGTATCAAAATCAACATTCTCCTTGAATGGCTCTGGCTCGAAATTCTCTGCCTCGTTAGCCTTCTTTGTGTCCTCAAGTTTCTGAAGCTGAGCCTCAATGGTAGCATCCTCAATCTTCTCAAAGAGAAGTGAAGGCTCGCCAAGCTGATGACCAGCCTTGAGGATATCCATAGAACCAAGCTGCTCCCAGTCGAATGAGTCGAGGTTGAGCATCTCTCTGAGCTTCTTGCTTGAGAATGGAAGGAATGGCTCGAATGCGATAGCGAGGTTAGCTGTGAGCTGAAGACAAACGTGAAGGATTGTCTCAACGCGCTTTGGATCTGTCTTCCAGAGCTTCCAAGGCTCACATTCTGTGATATATCGGTTGCCGATGCGGGCAAGGTTCATAGCCTCCTTCTGAGCCTCACGGAACTTGAACTGGTCAAGAAGTTCCTCAACGTTCTTCTTCACGTCCTTGAACTCGTTTATTGCCTGATTGTCAACATCCTGAAGCTCGCCCATAGCAGGAACAACACCCTCGAAATACTTCTTTGTGAGCTGAAGCGCACGGTTCACGAAGTTACCGTAGATAGCCACAAGCTCAGAGTTATTGCGCTCCTGGAAGTCCTTCCAAGTGAAGTTATTATCCTTTGTCTCAGGGGCATTTGCCGTAAGAACATAACGGAGAACGTCCTGCTTTCCCGGGAGGTCAACGAGATATTCGTGGAGCCATACAGCCCAGTTGCGTGATGTTGATATCTTGTCATTCTCAAGGTTCAGGAACTCGTTAGCAGGCACGTTGTCTGGCATGATATAGCCACCGTGAGCCTTCATCATAACAGGGAAGATAAGGCAATGGAACACGATGTTGTCCTTACCGATGAAGTGAACGAGACGTGTGTCCTCATCCTGCCACCATTTCTGCCATGTGCCCCATTTCTCTGGGTTCTTCTCGCAAAGTTCCTTTGTGTTTGAGATATAGCCGATAGGGGCATCAAACCAAACATAGAGCACCTTGCCCTCTGCTCCCTCTACTGGAACAGGAATACCCCAATCCAAGTCGCGGGTCATAGCGCGTGGCTGAAGATCCATATCCAGCCAGCTCTTGCATTGGCCATATACGTTTGAACGCCATTCCTTATGACCGTCGAGAATCCATTCCTTAAGCCAGTTCTGATACTCGCCAAGTGGGAGATACCAGTTCTTTGTTGGTTTCTTCACAAGTCCGTGTCCCGGATTGTTCTTGTTCGTTGGGTTGATAAGCTCGTCTGGAGAAAGGGTAGCGCCACACTTCTCGCATTGGTCGCCGTAAGCTCCCTCAGCACCACAACGTGGACAAGTACCCACGATGTTACGGTCGGTAAGGAACTCACCTGTAACCTCATCGCAATACTGCTCCTCAACAATCTCCTGAAGCTTGCCGTCATCGTAGAGCTTACGGAAGAAATCAGAAGCGAACTTATGATGAGTCTCGCTTGTTGTGCGAGAGTATATATCGAATGAGATGCCGAAGTCCTCGAAAGACTTCTTGATCATCTCGTGATAGCGGTCAACAACCTCCTGAACTGTGATGCCCTCCTTGCGGGCACGGATTGTTACAGGCACACCATGCTCATCAGATCCTCCGATGAACACAACATCCTTCTTCTTCAGTCGAAGATAGCGCACATAGATATCGGCTGGTACATAAACACCTGCCAGATGACCGATATGCACACCACCGTTTGCGTATGGCAGAGCGGCAGTTACGGTAGTACGTTTATATTGTTTTTGTTCCATTAGTTGGGATTATTTTAAACTTTAGGGCACAAAGTTAGTAAAAAAAATGTAGAAAGAAGAAAAAACGTCGAAGAATATTTAATAAAGAGGTGTAATCGTCCGTTTTCCTTCGCAAAACTTGAATTTTGGAAAGTAAATACTACTTGCGTGGGAGAGTTTGGAAAGTAAATTATCAGTAAATTAAACCAGTAAATTAATTCAGTAAATTTTTTAAGCCTTATAATTTCCAAGCGGCGGATGCCGCATAGTAATTTACTGGTTTAATTTACTTCCAATTTGCTTTCCAAAATCCTCAGCGTAAGCGGAGCATTTAATCTAATTTACTTTCTGTTGCTTCTCGGATGATGCAACTGGATTTCCTGTCGGAGCGTACTCATATCGATATGGGTGTAGATCTCCGTTGTGGCTATCTTCTCATGCCCGAGAAGTGCCTGAATAACCCTCAAATCTGCTCCTCCTTCAAGCAAGGCTGTTGCAAAACTATGCCTTAGCGTGTGGGGGGAAATAGTCTTTTTGATACCAGCCTCTATTGCCTGTTGCTTTATCATGATGAGAATCATGGTACGGGTGAGATGAGCCCCACGGCGATTAAGGAAAACATAGTCCTCCTCACCTTTCTTTATGTTCGTCATCATGTTTCTGTCTATGAACCAGTTGCGTAGTTCTTGTATTGCCTTTTCGGAGATAGGCACAAGCCTTTCCTTAGAGCCTTTTCCCACAACCCTCACATATTGCTCGTCAAGGTACAGATGTGATAGTGTGAGATTGACAAGTTCTGATACTCGTAAGCCACAAGAGAACAAAACCTCTATTATAGCCTTGTTGCGTTGTCCTTCCCACTTGCTTAGGTCTATGCTTGCCTCAAGCATATCAACCTCTTTAAGCGACAGAATCTCAGGCAGATGCTTATCCTGCGTGGGCGATTCCAATAGCTCACTTGGATCATTATCGATATATCCGTCAAGCTCAAGGAAACGGTAGAAACTCCTCACTCCCGATAGTATTCTTGCCTGAGAGCGGGTAGAGATACCAAGGTCGAACAAAGCCCCGCAAAATTCCTCCAAATCGTGAAGCGAAGCCGACTCAGGAGCCACATCTTTATCGTGAAGGAAAGTGAGGAGTTTGTCAAGATCGAGCATATAAGCCTCAAGCGTGTTTTCCGAAAGACCACGCTCCAATCTCAGATACCTTTGATATTTCTTTCTTACGTCCTTGTCCATAACCGTTGCAAACTTTTGTTCGCACGAAGAAAATAGTACGTGTCAGCCTAAAAGGCTGGTGTACGTCTCCGATTTTCGAGGGCAAAATTAATAAAAATTGCAGAGATAAAAGCGAAAAAGCAGAAAAAATTTTAGAAAGTAAATTAGCCAGTAAATTAAATCAGTAAATTTCGACGAAAATTAAAACGCTGCGCTTGGCTACACGAATTAACCGTAAATTTATCATGAATTTTTCTTTTCGCAATTCCATTAGAGATAAGAATTTATGAATAATTCGTGGAAATTAATGGCAATTCGTGTAGCTCCACGCAGTTGGTTCAACGAGCGCAAGCGAGAAACTTTTGTTTCTTTCGTGATTTCCGTGTTCATAAAAAAGAAAAGGGGAACGGATTTATCTGATTTATCTGAAAAGAATTTACTGGTTTTAATTTACTGAATTAATTTTCTCCTAATTTACTTTCCAACCAACAGCTTGCTGTTGTAGAATTCACTTTCCAATAACAATTTACTTTCCAATAAACTCCCCTCTGTGTCCGAAGTAATTACCATTAAAATACAATTAATTTACCATTAAGATACCATTAAAATACCATAGTTAATGGTAATATAATGGTATTATTATGGTATTATAATGGTAATATAATGGTATTATCATCGGAGGAAAAGCGTTGCCAAGAGGGATTTTCAACAAGGGGAAAAGCATGGAGAATCAAGAGGAAAAACGAAATTTTGCGTAAAAATTTGGCGGTATCAGAAGTTTTGTGTATTTTTGCATCCGACGGTATATATGGCATTAAACTTAAAGCCAAAATACTATTACAATTTATGAGAAAGTATCTACTCATTATATTCTTCGCCCTGTTTTCATTCTCCGCAATTCATGCGGATGATGATATAAAATGGACTCTGGAAAATGGTACGTTGACAATATCAGAAACAGATATGCCTGATTATATTCGTGGTGTTACTGGTGAAGACCTTGAAGACACCATTACTGCTCCTTGGTTCCCTCAAAGAGATAAAATCAAGAAGGTTGTAATTGAGGATGGTGTGACGAGAATTGGACGTTATGCTTTCAGTTTTTGCACAAGTCTTAAGTCAATCACAATCCCTAATTCCGTGACAAGTATTGGAGAGGATGCATTCTTGTTTTGCTCAAGTCTCACATCTATCACGATTCCTAACTCTGTAACGAGTATTGGAGAAGGAGCTTTCTATGGTTGCAAAAGTCTCACCTCTATTACTATTTCGAATTCCGTGACAAGTATTAAATTTCATACTTTCTGTTTATGCGAAAGTCTCACTTCTGTCACTATCCCTAACTCTGTAACGAGTATTGGAGAATCTGCTTTCTCTGACTGCGTAAGTCTCACCTCTGTCACAATTCCTAACTCTGTGACGGCCATCGGAGAAAATGCTTTCTATGAATGTTCAGACCTCACCTCAATAACTTTTGAAAGAAGCACACCTCCAGATTTTGTGGAAGGAGTTATTTGTGATGAAGGAGTTTTTTGTGGTGTCAATAAATCCATCCCCGTATATGTTCCGGTTAATAGCATAAAGGCGTATAGGAAATTATTGAAACGCTATTTTAAAAAGTCATCCATACAAGCATTACAACGCTAAAGATGATTGCAAGATAATAACTTTGCGCCTTTCCGTCTTTGCGTTTAGAAAAATTTAGTCAGGATTGTAAGAAAAACGAAATTTTCTTGCGGAAAAAATGGGTCTTTTCAGAATAATTATGTATATTTGCAACCAATATGACTATTGGCGGTAAATTAACCGTCGGCTTAAATCACTACTAAAAACATTCTATAATTATGATAAAACAAGTATCAATACGTTGTAAGAATTCCGGTCAGACCATTAAGGTTGACGTGGGAAGTACTCTTGCTGAGATATATGAAATGCTAAATAAGGAGCAGTCTATTAATCTTGTTACGCCTCCTGTTTGCGTGAAGGTGAACAACAAGACTGAGGGCCTGAATTTCCGTGTGTATAATGCCAAGACGATTGAGTATATGGACCTCACTTCTTCTACAGGAATGAGAGTATATACCCGCACGCTTTTCCTTGTGCTCTGTAAGGCTATACACGATCTTTATCCTGACGGAAGTGTGGTTATTGACATCCCTGTGAGCAACGGTTTCTTCTGCGATTTGAAGATAGGTCGAGAGGTTACTCCTGATGATGCGTCTGCTCTTCGTGATAGGATGCGCGAGATAATCGATGCTGGAATGCCGATTGAGCGTCGTGAGTGCCTTACGGAAGAGGCTATCGAGATGTTCGAGAAACTGGGCGACCAGACAAAGGTGGAGCTTCTGAAGACCACGGGTAAGATCTATACCGTCTATTATGAATTGGATGGATATAAGGATTATTACTATGGTTCGATGATGACAAATACCAGTCAGTTGTATTTGTTCGGACTTGAGCCTTACTATGATGGATTGTTGCTCAGAATCCCGTCTCTCTCTAATCCTTCAAAGCTTGGGGAGTTTGTTCGCCAGAATAAGATGTTCGACATATTCCGTGAGCATCACCAATGGCAGAATATTCTCGGTATCAGTACGATAGGTACTCTTAACAAGGCAATAATGTTAGGCCATTCGGCAGAACTGATAAATCTTTCTGAGGCTCTTCAAGAGAAGAAGATAAGCCGTATTGCTGATGAGATAGCCTCTCGCCGAGGTGTCAAACTTGTTCTTATAGCTGGTCCTTCTTCCTCTGGAAAGACTACCACTTGCAAGCGATTGAGCATACAGTTGCTGACTAATGGTATTCATCCGATAGGCATATCTCTGGATGACTATTTCCTTGACAGGGAAAATACTCCGAAGGACGAGAAGGGCGACTACGATTTTGAGTCAATACATGCCCTTAACCTTGAGCTTTTTAACCAACAGCTAGAGGCCCTCTTCAAGGGTGAGGAGGTGGAATTGCCTCGCTATGATTTCACGTCGGGTAAGAGTTTGAAGAGTGGCAAGAAACTTCGTATGAACCCAAACGATGTGCTTGTTATTGAAGGTATTCATGCGCTAAACCCAGAGCTTACGGCTAATATTCCGCAGGAGTATATTTTCCGAGTATATGCTTCGGCTCTCACAACCGTTCTTCTCGACAATCACAACTATATCCCGACAACAGATAACCGTCTGTTACGCAGAATAATACGTGACTATAAGTATCGCGGATGTTCTGCTCAGGAAACCATTCGCAGGTGGCCAAGTGTAAGGGCTGGAGAGAACAAGTGGATTTTCCCTTATCAGGAGAATGCGGATGCTATGTTCAATACGGCTATGCTCTTTGAGCTTGCCGTTATCAAGACTCAGGCAGAACCGCTTCTTGAGCAGGTTCCAGAGTCGGCTGACGAGTATAACGAGGCATACAGATTGCTGAAGTTCCTCAAGTATATCAAGCCTCTCTCAGAGAGCCAGATTCCACCGGCAAGTCTGTTGCGAGAGTTCCTCGGAGGAAGCTCGTTCGTTTACTAAACGAATAAACTTGATAAAGAAAGAAACGGATTTATCCGATTTATCTGATGTTAATTGCAGATACATAACTGCGCTAGCTATCAGAAAAATTAGATAAATCCGTTTCCCTTTTTTGTCGGACTTACCTATTATTTGGTATATTCTGGTAAAAAATGTTGAAACATTTTGCTATTCGGGAAAAAAATAGTAATTTTGCACCCTAAAAACATAAGGTGGTTTCTATAAATTACCACCGTAAAATATTAAAATTGCTGTGGGGCGCGTTTTGTTATCTTTTGGCCTCTTTTCGGATTAATTTGCAAGTTCGCTCAGTCGTTATGCCCGCATAACTCCTTCGTTCACTTGCAAATAACTCTCGAAAATAGTCTCAAAATCTTAACAAAGCTAATTTATAGAACCCACCTTTAAGGTACAAATAATATGTCATATCTTTTCTCTTCAGAATCAGTTTCAGAAGGCCACCCAGATAAGGTGTCCGATCAGATTAGTGATGCTCTCCTTGACCAGTTCCTCGCATACGACGAGAATGCACGTTGTGCTATCGAGTCTTTCTGCACCACAGGTCAGGTCTGTATCATGGGTGAGGTGTCATCTACTGAGTATATCGACCTTCAGGCAATAGCTCGCCGTACAATCAACAATATTGGCTATACCAAGGCGGAGTATATGTTTGATGGTAATTCTTGCGGCATACTTACGGCTATCCACGAGCAGAGTGGAGATATCAACCGTGGTGTGGACCGTAAGAAGGCAGCCCTTACTGATGCTGAGCGTCAGGAGATGGAGGACAATCAGGGTGCAGGCGACCAAGGCATGATGTTCGGTTATGCTGTAAACGAGACAGACAACTATATGCCTATCAGTCTTGAGCTTAGCCACATGCTCGTGAAGACTCTTGCTGATATCCGTCGTGAGGGAGAGGTAATGACATATCTCCGTCCGGACTCAAAGTCGCAGGTAACAGTTGAGTATAGTGACGAGGGTATTCCACAGCGTATTGACACAATCGTTGTCTCTACCCAGCATGATGAATTCATCAAGCCGGGAGTTCCAAGCATCACAACTCAGGATGATGCCGACAAGCTCATGCTTGCCAAGATTCGTGAGGATGTAATCAATATCCTTATCCCTCGTGTAAAGGCACAGATTACCTCAGAGAAGGTTCTTGCCCTCTTCAACGACAATATCACATATCATGTGAACCCAACAGGTAAGTTTGTTATCGGCGGTCCTCATGGAGATACAGGTCTTACTGGTCGTAAGATCATCGTTGATACCTACGGAGGCAAGGGCGCTCATGGTGGTGGTGCTTTCTCAGGAAAGGATTCTTCAAAGGTTGACCGTTCTGCAGCATACGCAGCACGTTATATTGCAAAGAACATGGTTGCTGCCGGTGTGGCAGACGAGATGCTCGTTCAGGTAGCATACGCAATTGGTGTTGCAGAGCCGGTAAGCGTTTATGTGAATACCTATGGCCGTTCAAACGTGAAGATGAGCGACGGCGAGATTGCTGCAAAGATAAAGGAGATGTTCGACCTTCGTCCGAAGGCAATAGAGCGTCAGTTGAAGCTTCGTCAGCCAATGTATCTTGAGACAGCCGCATACGGTCACATGGGCAGAAAGAACGAGGTTGTTAAGAAGACATTCACAAGCCTCTATCACGAGACGAAGGAGATAGAGGTAGAGCTCTTCACATGGGAGAAGCTTGACAAGGTAGAGGATATCAAGAAGGCATTTTGCATTTAAGCGATTCGATACATACACAGCATGCTGTTTCTTCAGTAGAGGAAAATGGTGAGATGCTGCTGAAGGACAGTACGGCTGGTAAGTTCCGCCATCCGTATCAAATTCTCCGTACCTTGCCAAAGGATGCTACTCCTGCCCAACAGGATTCTGCTATTCAGGCTGCATTCCATCCGGGGGAGATTCATTATTCCTCTCGTCCGGATACTCTCCGACTTCCTGGAGAATCTTTGGGAAAGAGCGTGTATGAGGTCTCTATACCGCAATATTATAAGGAGACGTATTTCACCAACGACTCGCTTATGCATCCTGAGATAAATGGTGGCAGAATGGGTATAGCAGGTGATCCAATTCCCTATCTGGTATCTAATGACAGTTTGATGACGAGTGTTCTGCTCGCTTTCTTCATCCTAACGATATTGGTGGTATCGCGCTCTATGCGTTTCATTATATACCAGTTGAAGAGCTTTGTATATCCGGGCAGTTCCTTCGACTCTATAGAGTATAAGGAAACGGCCGGTGAGGTGAACTACCAGTTCTTCTTGTGCTTCCAGACTGGGGCGTTGTTGTCGCTCTCATGTTTCTATTGTTTGGTGGATACTACGACGGAGACATACACCATAGGAACGTATCAGTTGCTGGGACTTTTCTTGCTCGCGGTATTTGGGATATTCGTTTTGAAGGAACTGTTCTATGTATGGGCAAACTGGACTTTCTTTTCTGCTCATCAGATAGGAGAGTCGGTAAGAACGAGATTGTTCCTTACGTCTTTCGAAGGGGTGCTGTTATTGCCAGTTGTTTTGGTCTATACTTTCTTCGCTTTGCCGACCAAAATACTGTTAATTTCTACCGTTTTGATCATTGTTTTTATCAAATTATTATCATTTTATAAGGTTTATCGCATCTTTTTTCAAAGAAAAGCGTATTTTTTGCAGTTTTTTTTGTACTTTTGCACCCTCGAAATCGTACCTCTTGCAACATTGGGGGGAGTTTTAATGCTCATAGATAAATTACTGAAGGTAACATATTAAACAAATTTTCAATAAAAAGAGAAATGGTAAAGAAGATTCTGATATCACAACCAAAGCCGGCAAGCGACAAGTCTCCGTACTATGATATTGCCGAGGACTTTGATGTGGAACTGGTCTTTCGTCCGTTCATTAAGGTGGAAGGGATATCTACACGCGAGTTCCGTGACCAGAGGGTCAATATTGCAGACTATACCGCTATCGTATTCACTTCCCGCCACGCTATAGACAACTTCTTCAAGCTCGCGAAGGAGACGCGTGTCACCATTCCTGAGGATCTCAAGTATTTCTGCGTGACAGAGACTATTGCTCTCTATATCCAGAAGTATGTTCAGTATCGCAAACGCAAGGTGTTCTTCGGTACAACCGGTAAGATTGACGATTTGCTTCCAGCAATGATAAAGCATAAGAACGAGAAGTATCTCGTACCTCTGAGTGACGTTGCTAACGATACTGTTACCAAGCTTCTTGACTCAAAGGAACTCGACCACAAGGAGTGCTATATGTACCGCACCGTGAGCAATAACTTCACGGAAGAGGAAATAGCAAACTTTGACTATGATATGCTCGTGTTCTTCTCACCTGCCGGTTTGAAGTCACTACACGAGAACTTCCCGAATATGAAGCCTGGTGAGGTTAAGATTGCTGCTTTCGGTCCTGCAACTGCCAAGGCTGTAAGGGATCTCGGTCTCACGCTTGACCTTGAGGCTCCTACGGAGAAGTACCCATCTATGACAGGTGCTCTTCGCAGGTATCTTATAGATAATGAGGAATAACTTTTCGTTTCCAAAGAAGGAGAAGTTGGTGAGCCGTAAACTCATTGACCGTCTCTTCGTCGGAGGTGGAAGCAAATCAATGTCCTGCTTCCCTCTCCGTCTTGTCTTTATGATACTTGACCATAATGACGAGGCTTTGGAAAACATCGGAAGTTATGCAGAGGAGGCTGATGCGCAGATGCTTGTCTCTGTGCCTAAGAGATGTTTTAAGCATGCCGTTGACCGTAATAGGGTGAAACGACAGGTAAGGGAGGCTTATAGGCGTCATCGCGACTTGTATGAGATTCCTGAGGAAAAATACCTCGCAATGGCATTCATTTGGCTTGATCATCAGCATCATGATTCTGCAGAGGTAGAGGAAAAGGTTGCAAATCTCTTGCGAAGGTTGGGTGAGAAACTTGCAAAATGAGAAAGATCATTACGTCTCTGCTCCTTGCACCTATATGGGTGTATCAGCATCTCATAAGTCCCTATACTCCGTCTTCGTGCAGGTTCACTCCCACGTGCTCTGAGTATATGCGTCAGGCCATCGTTAAGCATGGTCCGCTCAAGGGATTGTGGCTCGGAACAAAACGCTTGCTCAGATGCCATCCTTGGGGAGGTTCGGGATATGATCCTGTTCCCTAACGCCCCTCACCTGTCACGTTGTGACGCCCTCTCCCCAAGGGGCGAGGGAAAAGTTACATTCTTCTCGTTATAGGCTTTAGATAAAGAAAATACTAACATCCCCCTCGCCCCTTGGGGAGAGGATGCCCGCAGGGCAGGTGAGGGGCTATTATTTATATTTAATATGAAGAATTTTATTGAAGAACTGAAATGGCGCGGTATGCTCGCACAGGTTATGCCGGGTGCAGAGGAACTTCTCCAGAAGGAGATGGTTACTGCATATCTTGGTACAGACCCTACCGCTGATTCTCTCCATATAGGTCACCTTTGTGGCATTATGATGCTCCGTCACCTCCAGCGTTGTGGACATAAGCCTATAATTCTCGTAGGTGGCGCAACTGGTATGATTGGTGATCCTTCAGGAAAGTCACAGGAGCGTAACCTCCTTGATGCTGAGACTCTCTATCATAATCAGGAATGTATCAAGAAGCAGGTTTCAAAGTTCCTTGATTTCGAGGCTGAAGGTCCTAATGCTGCCGAGATGGTTAATAACTACGACTGGATGAAGGACTTCACATTCCTTGATTTCGCCCGTACTGTCGGTAAGCACATCACAGTAAACTATATGATGGCTAAGGATTCTGTTCAGAAGCGTCTCAACGGTGAGGCTCGTGACGGTCTTTCTTTCACCGAGTTCACATACCAGCTTCTTCAGGGTTATGACTTCCTCCACCTCTACCAGACAAAGAACTGTAAGATGCAGCTTGGTGGTAATGACCAGTGGGGTAATATGACAACTGGTACAGAGCTTATCCGTCGTACTCTCGGTAATGATCAGGAGGCATACGCTCTTACTTGTCCGCTTATCACAAAGGCTGACGGTAAGAAGTTCGGTAAGACTGAGTCTGGTAACATCTGGCTTGATCGCAAGCGTACATCTCCATATAAGTTCTATCAGTTCTGGTTGAATGTTAGCGATGATGATGCTGAGAAGTACATCAAGATCTTCACATCACTTGAGAAGGATGTTATTGATGCTCTTATCGAGGAGCATAAGCAGGATCCAGGTCGTCGTGTGCTTCAGAAGCGTCTCGCTCAGGAGGTAACCGTTATGGTACACTCACAGGAGGACTATGATATGGCTGTTGAGGCTTCTGGCATACTCTTTGGTAAGAGCACAAAGGAAGGTCTTGAGAAACTCGATGAGCAGACATTCCTCGACGTATTCGACGGAGTTCCTTCATTCACAATAGCAAAGGATCAGCTTGGCCAGGGCATTATTGAGGTTCTCACAGCCGTAGCACCTGTAAATGAGGAGCAGAAAGACAAGGTTATCTTCCCTTCAAAGGGCGAGTGCCGTAAGATGATTCAGGGTGGTGGCGTATCACTCAACAAGGAGAAAGTAAGCGATCTTAATCAGGTTGTAACAGAGGCTGACCTCATCGACGGTAAGTATCTCCTCGCTCAGCGTGGCAAGAAAAATTACTATTTGATTACAGTTAAGTAGCGGAAAATTTGGTAATGTCGTAAAAAAACATTACCTTTGCATTCGCATTGAGAAATTAATTCTCAATTAGCACATAGTTCTGTCCCATGGTGTAATGGTAGCACAACAGGTTTTGGTTCTGTTTGATAAGGTTCGAGTCCTTATGGGACAACGCAAAAGAGGCAACTGCTTGGTAATAAGTAGTTGCTTTTTTCATAAAAGATATAACCTATAATATAAACCTAAATGAAAAAGATACCAACCATAATATTCGTCCTTCTTCTTTCTGTGACTTCATTGGCACAGACAACTCAGTATGTAGAAAGACTTGATAGTATCGTAAGTGATAATGGGGATATTGTCAAATTCACGTATGGTGAACTGTTTCGGACTGTCATGAAGAATACATTCCTAGGAGACAAACTTGTACGAAAGGAAGTTTATGAATATGCAGAGGACGGAACACTATCAAACTATTGTGCTTACGAAGAGAAAGAAGGGCAGTTCGTGCTTGTTCATAAGAAAGAGCGTGTGATAAAGGATGATGGCCGTTGTGTGGAATTTACCGATTCTGTTTATGTGGAGGATATCAAAAAGATGTCGTCAAGAACTTGTGAGACAAAAACCTATGATGAAAATAACAATCTCATATCTCGTTGTACAAAGGCGTATGACTTGCAAAGTGATGGTAAATCCTACAATCTGCATGAAATAAATTATGATGCAGATGGTAATAGAACGGGGGAGACAATAGTAGGTCCTGAATATAAATACACCAAGGAGTATAAGAATGGCAGGCTTTATGTCTTGACTAAATATGAGAATAGGGAAAACCAGTGGGTTACTCTGGAAAGTATGGTAAGGGATTATTACGAAACTGGAGTCTTGAAGACAGAATATACATACGACTATTCTGATGGTATAGTCTTCTATATGAATCGCTATACAGAATATGCAAGTAACGGTGAAAAAATAAAGTCTCAGGAAGAGCTGCAGACATATAACTATAAATACATTCGTGATGAGAAAGGTAGGGTGAAGGAGATAGAGAAATATCCTTTTGGTAGTGAAAAGTTTATCAGTCGTGAAGTGTTTTATTATGACCAGTTGCCGATAGATAGCGCATACTATACCCTTATTTATACTTCTAATGCCACTGAGCCATACGCTAAGTATTATTATATTCCTAACAAGATTGTCGATGGAAAAGTGGAAGGTGACTATTCTGTGTATGAAAAATCAGATGGCTCTTGGATGGATGTAATGGCAAACGGAGATGGACTATCACATTCATTCGATGATAAAATCATTTCTGCACATTATGAAGTGAATGATGAAACTATCAATTTCTTCGACTATACCCATATCACTTTTACCGATTATGGTAAGAAGATTAGGAAGCAGGGAAAGGAGATATTGGCAAGTGAAGAAGAAATATATTACGATAAATCGCTCTCTGGTACTCTCATAGCGGGACTTGAGGAAGACTATAAAGTCTCATTCGTAATAAGCCGTGATGCGGACGGAAAAGAGGTGAAGAACATTTATTTCTACACTTCTCTTGCGGAAACCACTTCCGTTACAGGCATATCTTCTATGCGTTCTCATAATCCATCAGTATATAATCTTCATGGTCAGAGACTCACATATCCGCAAAAGGGTATCAATATAATAGAGGGAAGGAAAATGATATTTGACCGTCGATGATAAGAAACAAAAAAGGGATGCCGTTGAGCATCCCTTTTGTTGTATGTATCTTTTGTGGTTTATCTTACACTTAAAGGAGCAGGTGTGAGATCATATCCCCATTCGATAGTTGTTGAACCATCAACAGTAGTGTGTTTGAGCTTCATTGTAGTGCCTTCGAATGTTACATCGATTTTTTCTCCTGATTCGTCAAAAACAATTGCGTTGGTATACTGCCATACACCACGACGAATAGAGTTATCTACCCTTCCAACATATGAAAGGCGATCCTGGAATTTGTAGGTGTTGCTGAAGCTGATGTAGTCAAGTTCTACAAAATAAGGAAGTTCATAGTTCTCGCCAAGTTTCTTTAAGAGGTCTTTGCTATTGCTTGCACTTTCTGAAACTGGGTTTTTCAAAACAGAGCTTTCGATATTTGCATATACCTTCTTAACTTTCCATGAACGGCAGATTTGCTGCATTGGAGTTCCGTTTGCGAGAGGTGCTGTTGAACCAACCTTCATGGCTGTATAAGTCTTGTCGCCAAGAGTGATTTTGTATTCTCCTCCGATAGGCTGAATCTCAAGAATCGTATTCTTGCCTTCGAGCTCGTAGGTGTTATCCTCAGAGCCCTTTTTGAAAGTTCCGCATTCGAAATTCTTCAATGATACAGGACTGTTTGGTGCCATTGAAACGTACTCGATGATGTAGTTGCCAGCTGTAGTAAGCTCTATGTATGATATATCTTCCATGTTACCATACAATTGATAGATTGCGGCATCACTCTGGAACTTGAGTTCAGGAAGGCTTTCCTCGCTGTCATCATCATCGCTACTACATGATGTTACTACTGATGTGCCGAGAAGGCACAATGAAATCATGAAATAAGAAAAAAACTTTTTCATCTTTTGATTTTTGTTATAATTTGATTAAAAAAATTGGTTTTATCCGAATAGAAACTTTAATATGTTGCAAAATTAATAATAAAAATCCAAAAAACACTCAAAAAAGCGATGTAATCCCCAATCATTAACATAACGTCACAAAAAACGGCTGTTATTTAAAAAAAATTATAATTGAGCAAAGCATTCTTGATGTAAGAAACGTGATTAGTCACATCACTTAATCGGGGAATAAGATGTAGTTACAGCTTGTGTTTCTTCCTTGTAACTCAGCTGATGGTCCATCAATACTCCATCGTTAGTCCATCGTTAGTCCATCGATCCTCCATCGAAACGATGGACTTGCGATGGAGTAACGATGGAGTATCTTATGAAGATGAGCATAAGAAAAACGACTGTGCGAAAAAGGCAGAGTCGTGTTGAAGCGAGGGAAAGGTGGCGCAAAATCACAGGATTGTTTCCATACCTGTTTTCTGAATGTGCATTCCCATGCTCTTGTAGAAGTTGTAAGCGGAATCGTTACCCTCCCATACGTTGAGCGTGATGTTGTGGCAACCTATGGATTTGGCATAGTCACGCACATATTCATAGAGAGCCTTTCCGATGTGGCGGCCGCGTGAATGTTCATCTACACAGATGTCGTCAATGTACAAGGTCTTGGCATCCTGTAGGAGCCTATGGTTCTTGACCTCGCTAATCTGGCAGAAGGCGTGCCCCGATATCTTGCCGTCATCATAGACGAATATGGGCTTGTCGCCATCGTCGAGAATGTCTTCAAGTTCCTGTTCCGTGTATTTGGAGGTGTTGCCTTTGAACAGGTCGGGACGAATGCCATTGTGAACGGCATCTACCTGATATAACAGGTTTATAATTCCCGGAATGTCTTTTTTCTCTGCTTTTCGTATCATGGGCTTTTGTGCTTGATTTTGAATTGATAATGAAGTTGCGATTTTGTGTCTGCAAAAAGAAAGAGCGTGCGCCGGCCCTTGTGGATATAGGCTTGCGCCGCTCTTTTTATACCAAGAACTCCTTCTGTTTTGCAGATTGGAGTCTCTGTGCCGATAGAATTCGTTATTTACTCCTTCTTATTATATTCGTGCTGGATTTATTACTACCGTATGCCTTGTATCCGAACTTGTAGGTAACGGAAACCTGACCGGTTGCCATCCAGTCGTTGCTTCCGCTGTACTTTGAGTCGAAGCGGTCGCTGAGGTTATTGAAGTCAAACTCGGCTCCTACAGAGACATTTTTCATGATGTCGTAGTCGAAGAGCAGACCTGCGCGGATGCTATGGCTGATCAGATCCTTGTGGGTCTTGTTTATCCATGCGTTGCTTATATCTTCCTTTATTACACCTTTGCTGGCAATAATTGCGAACTCGTCGTTATTCCAGCAATATGCAAGACCGGCACCTGCTACGAAATACACATTGAACGGACCGCTTGGCTTCTTGCCGAGATTGGTGAGGTTTACCATCAGGTCGAGGTTGGTGTTGATGTATTTGAACTGGTATTTTCCGGCAACGTTCTCAAAGCCGTTCTTTGAGTTCATTCCGTTGATGTGGAGACGGAGACCTATTGCCTGAGAGAACATATAGCCGCCCGCAACGCTGAATGTGGGTTTCATCACGTTTCCTGCTGCGAGAGTCGTGTTCAGACCTCCCTGTGCCTGAACAAAGGCATAAGGCTGAGAATAATAGCCCTGCTGCTGAGCCTGTGCATCACGAGGGTCGTTAGCGAGTCCCTGGGCAAAACTGCCGGTTGTTGTAATACCGAGCAGGGCAGATAAGATTAAATTTTTAATTTGCATGATTAGTTTTTTGTTTTGAATGATAATTCTTTGTAGTTTTGTTTTAGGTGTTGTAATTTGGAGGCAAATATACATAAATTATGTGAAAACCAAGCGATTTTTAGACGGAAATCGACAAAACACAACGAAATAAATGCTTTTTTCGTAAAATTATTTGTCTATCTCGCAGAAAAAGAGTAATTTTGCACCCGCTTTTGGTGTGTTTGTCATTTTGGGCATTCGCATGACCTTAGGCGAAACATTTTTTTATATTACAACATTATTAAATTTAAAACAAAACAAAATGATCATTGTACCCGTAAAAGAAGGCGAGAACATCGAGCGCGCGCTGAAGAAGTTTAAGAGAAAGTTTGAGAAGACTGGTGTCGTTAAGGAGCTCCGCTCTCGCCAGCAGTTCAACAAGCCTTCTGTACTCAAGCGCCTCAAGATGGAGCACGCAATCTATGTACAGCAGCTGCGTCAGAACGAAGAATAATTTAAAATTTGTTAAATTATTTTGTGGTCTGAATTTTAATCAGTAAATTCGCCACATGATTATCGATGATTTCCTCAGGTATATGGAAACGGAACGGGTGGCATCACCTTTGACCGTTAAGACATACCGCGATGCTATCAATAACTTCTCGGAGTATGTTAGCTCGCTCGATGATCAGTCCCTCGAAACAGCCGATGCCGATGTGGTGCGTGACTGGATTAGCGGTTTGATGGAACAGGGTTGTAAAGCAACTTATGTTTGCAAGCAGCTAAGTGCGGTGAAATCCATGTATCGTTATGCTCTCAAGGCAAAACTGATAGATAAGGATCCTGCTCATCTGGTTACAGGCCCCAAGAAGCAGAAACCCCTGCCGGTGTTCCTCAAGGAATCGGAAGCAGAAAGGTTGTTTGATGGCATCCAATGGGATATGGACAATTTTAATGATGTGCGTGCGCGTACTTTGTTGTTATTGCTGTATTCTACTGGGATAAGAAGGGCAGAAGCCGTTGGTATAAATGATACCGACGTTAATTTCGTGAATAGCGAGATTAAGGTGACGGGCAAGAGGCGTAAGCAACGCCTGATACCAATGACTGATGAACTTGCGGAGGTTCTGCATTATTATATGGAAATGCGGGACGGATGCGTAGCCCGATGTGGCAATGAGGCTCTCCTTGTTAGCGACAGGGGCGAAAGAGTGACAGACGGGTGGGTATATTCCACCGTTCGTGAGAAACTCTCTCTAGTTACTTCGATGAAGAAGCGCTCTCCGCACGTACTCCGACATTCATTTGCCACTTCGATGCTTAATCATGAGGCTCAGTTGGGTAGTGTCCAAAAGCTGCTCGGTCATGAGAGCATAGCAACGACTGAAGTTTACACACATGTGACGTTCGAGGATCTTAAGAGAATTTACAAAAAAGCCCATCCCCGGGCTGATGTCTAACTTTTAAAAACAAGTTAACCATGGAAATTAAGATTCAGGCAGTCAATTTTGACGCACAGGAGAAATTACAGGAGTTTGTCAACAAGAAGGTAGAGAAACTCTCAAAGTCTTACGATGATATAAAGAAAGTTGAGGTGCAACTTAAGGTTGTCAAGCCTGCTACGGCTCTGAATAAAAATGTGAGCATGAACGTGGGCATACCAGGAGTTCCAGTTTTCGTAGAGAAGACATGTGATACATTTGAGGAGGGTATAGACCTCTGTGTGGATGCTCTGAAGGTAAAATTGGCAAAAATCAAGGAAAAAGCTAGAAATCATTAAAAAACTTCTTGAAAAGTTTGGTGATTTAAAAAAATATGCGTACCTTTGCATCCGAAATCGAAAAATGAGCCCTTTTGGGGGTCTCAAAAAGGTGCAAACCTGCCTCTTTAGCTCAGTTGGCCAGAGCACGTGATTTGTAATCTCGGGGTCGTTGGTTCGAATCCGACAAGAGGCTCTCCTATAAGAGATAGGAGATTGTTTCAGAAGCAAAGGGACGCATATATTTTGAGGGTGGTTACCAGAGTGGCCAAATGGGGCAGACTGTAAATCTGCTGGTTTTTACCTTCGGTGGTTCGAATCCATCACCACCCACTCAAGTTGGTTAACGCGAGTAATAGGATAGCTTATTCTCGCGTTTTTTCTTCCAAAAGACAATGCGGAAATAGCTCAGTTGATAGAGCACTAGCCTTCCAAGCTGGGGGTCGCGGGTTTGAGCCCCGTTTTCCGCTCCACTTGCTGTAATAGCTCAGTGGTAGAGCACTTCCTTGGTAAGGAAGAGGTCCTGAGTTCAACTCTCAGTTACAGCTCATCATTCTTAACCTCGTGGCTTCATAGGTCAAGGGGCTTTTGCATGGAAAAAAGAAAAAGCGAGGAGTCTAAACTAGACAATATCGAGTAATAATAATAAAATTTAAAACAATGGCAAAAGAAAATTTTGTACGTGACAAAGTCCACGTAAACATTGGTACCATTGGTCACGTTGACCACGGTAAGACAACTTTGACTGCAGCTATCACAACCGTTCTTGCTAAGAAGGGTCTCTCTGAGGTTAAGTCATTCGATCAGATTGATAACGCACCTGAGGAGAAGGAGCGTGGTATTACTATCAACACAGCTCACGTTGAGTATCAGACAGCAAAACGTCACTATGCTCACGTTGACTGCCCAGGACACGCTGACTATGTAAAGAACATGGTAACTGGTGCTGCTCAGATGGATGGTGCAATCATCGTAGTTGCTGCTACTGATGGTCCTATGCCACAGACTCGTGAGCACGTACTTCTCGCTCGTCAGGTAAACGTTCCACGTCTTGTTGTATTCCTCAACAAGTGTGATATGGTTAACGACGAGGAAATGCTTGAGCTCGTTGAGATGGAAATGCGTGAGCTTCTCTCTCAGTATGATTTCGACGGCGACAATACTCCTATCATCCGCGGTTCTGCACTTGGTGCTCTTAACGGTGTACCTGAGTGGGAGGACAAGATCATGGAGCTTATGGATGCTTGTGATACATGGATCCAGGATCCTCCACGTGACCTCGATAAGCCATTCCTTATGCCAGTTGAGGATGTATTCTCAATCACAGGTCGTGGTACTGTTGCTACTGGTCGTATCGAGACTGGTAAGATCCACGTAGGTGATGAGGTTGAGCTCCTCGGTCTTGGTGAGGACAAGAAGTCTGTTGTAACAGGCGTTGAGATGTTCCGTAAGATCCTTGATGAGGGTCAGGCTGGTGATAACGTAGGTCTTCTCCTCCGTGGTATTGATAAGGCTGAGATCAAGCGTGGTATGGTTCTCTGTCACCCAGGACAGATCAAGCCATTCAAGAAGTTCAAGGCTTCTATCTATGTACTGAAGAAGGAAGAGGGTGGTCGTCACACTCCATTCGGTAACAAGTATCGTCCACAGTTCTATCTCCGCACAATGGACTGTACTGGTGAGATCACACTCCCAGCAGGTGTTGAGATGGTAATGCCTGGTGATAACGTTGAGATCACTGTAGAGCTTATCTACGCTGTTGCTCTTAATGCTGGTCTCCGCTTCGCTATCCGTGAGGGTGGTCGTACAGTAGGTTCTGGCCAGATCACAGAGGTATACGAGGATTAATATCCGAGAAAGAGTAAGGTGTAAAGAGTAAAGATTAGTGTCGATACCTTTATACTCCTCTATATAAAAGTGTAAAGTAGAAGTTGGTAATTACATTACACTATAAACTTTCTACTTTACACTACTTACGAGAGTCCTCCAATGGTAGGAGAGCGGTCTCCAAAACCGTCAATGTGGGTTCGATTCCTGCCTCTCGTGCTAAAAGAAAGATAATATGAATAAGATAGTAAATTATTGCAAGGCTTGTTACGATGAGCTTGCGCATAAAACATCTTGGCCAACGAGATCTGAGTTGACCCATTCTGCAATGGTTGTATTATCTGCTTCCCTTTTCATTGCAGTTGTGGTGTTCGGTATGGACTCGATCTTCAAATTTGTCATGAGTACAATTTATCCTAACTAATTTCTAAGGAAAATCATGGCTGAAAAAGGAATGAAATGGTACGTGATGCGTGCTGTCAGCGGAAAGGAACAAAAGCTGAAGGAATACATTGAGAAGGAGATGAGTCACAACGACTTTCTCCGTTCAAATGTTAGTCAGGTTCTCCTTCCTGTTGAGAAGCATGCTGCTTTGCGTAATGGCAAGCGTGTTGTGAAAGAGAAGGTTGCTCTTCCTGGATACGTTTTTGTTGAGGCCAATCTCATAGGAGATATGGCCCATACTTTGCGCTTCATGCCTAATTGCCTCGGTTTTCTTGGTGGTTTGGATGATCCTACACCTGTTCGTCAATCTGACATCAACAAGATGCTCGGTACAGCAGAAGATACTGTACTTGTAGAGGAAGTTGATATTCCATACATGGTTGATGAAATCGTGAAGGTTACTGATGGTCCATTCAGCGGTTTCTCTGGTGTCATCGAGGAGGTGAATGCAGAGAAGCGTAAACTGAAGGTGATGGTTAAGATCTTCGGACGTAAAACACCTCTGGAGCTCGGTTTTATGCAAGTAGAAAAGGAGGCTTAATACCGGATTGTTCTCGGGTTACGGGGAACATGATTGTATCAGGCTGACTTTATATACATTTCACACAATTTTAATATTAACAAAAATGGCTAAAGAAGTTGCTGGATTTATCAAGTTACAGATTAAAGGCGGCGCTGCGAATCCTTCACCTCCAGTAGGACCTGCTCTGGGTTCTAAGGGTATTAACATCATGGGATTCTGCAAGGAGTTCAATGCCCGTACCCAGGATAAGGCAGGTAAGGTTCTTCCTGTTGTTATCACTTACTACGCTGACAAATCATACAGCTTTGAGATCAAGACTCCACCTGCAGCTGTTCAGCTGAAGGAGATTGCCAAGATCAAGTCAGGTTCTTCTACTCCTAACCGTAAGAAGGTTGCAGAGGTAACTTGGGATCAGATCAGAACAATCGCAGAGGACAAGATGCCAGACCTCAACTGCTTCACAGTAGAGTCTGCAATGCGTCTCATCGCTGGTACCGCACGTAGTATGGGTATCACTGTAAAGGGAGATTTTCCTGCTTAAGTAATTCATTTCCGGGAGACGTAAGTCGTTTGTACCGAAAAAACTTCAAAGAAAATGAGTAAATTGACAAAAAATCAAAAGGCAGTTGCTGGTAAGGTTGATGCTAACAAGGCATATACTCTTGCTGAGGCTGCAGCACTCGTCAAGGAAATCACTACAACAAAGTTTGACGCATCTATCGATGTTGACATTCGTCTTGGTGTAGATCCTCGTAAGGCTAACCAGATGGTTCGTGGCGTTGTGTCACTTCCAAACGGAACTGGTAAGGTTACTCGTGTGCTCGCACTCTGTACTCCTGATCAGGAGGCAGCTGCTAAGGAAGCTGGTGCTGACTATGTTGGTCTTGATGAGTATATCGAAAAGATCAAGGGTGGTTGGACTGACGTTGATGTCATTATCACTATGCCTTCTTGCATGGGTAAGATCGGTCCTATCGGTCGTATCCTCGGTCCTCGTGGCCTCATGCCAAACCCAAAGAGCGGTACTGTAACAATGAACATTGCACAGGCTGTTAAGGAGGTTAAGCAGGGTAAGATTGACTTCAAGGTTGACAAGACTGGTATCATCCACACATCTATTGGCAAGGTATCAATGACAGCAGATCAGATCTTCGGTAACGCTAAGGAGTTCATCTCTACCGTTAACAAGCTCAAGCCAGCTGCTGCAAAGGGCACATACATCAAGAGTATCTTTATTTCAAGCACTATGAGTAAGGGTATCAAGATTGATCCTAAATCAGCCGAGTAACTCTAAAAGTTTTGTAAAATGAAAAAAGAAGTAAAAGATACTATCATCACCGAGCTTGGTGAGCTGTTGAAGCAGTATCCACATTTCTACCTCGTTGACTTGACAGGTTTGAATGCTGCTGACACAAGCGCACTTCGCCGTAAGTGTTTCAAGAGCGAGATTAAGCTCGTTGTTGCAAAGAACAAGCTTCTGCGCAAGGCTTTTGATGCATCTGATGTTGATTTCTCTGCTCTTTACGATACTCTCAAGGGTACTACAGCTCTGATGTTCTGTCAGACAGCTAACGTACCAGCTAAGCTTCTCAAGGAGTTCAAGGATGTAAATCCAACTCTCAAGGCTGCTTATGCTGAGGAAATGGTATTCGTTGGTGCTGAGAATCTCTCACAGCTTGCTGCAATCAAGAGCAAGAACGAGGTTATCGCCGATATCGTTGCTCTTCTTCAGTCTCCTGCAAAGAACGTTGTTTCTGCACTCCAGGGTTCAGCTGGTGGCAAGATTCATGGTCTCCTCGAGACTCTCTCAAAGAAGGAGGCATAAATCATTCCCGGTTCTACCGGAACTACCGGATATACCGGCTTACCGGATTCTCCGGAAACATAACAAAAACAAAAGTATAAACAAATTAAATTTTTAAATAAAATGGCAGATATTAAAGCTATTGCTGAGGAACTCGTAAACCTCACAGTTAAGGAAGTAAATGAACTCGCACAGGTCCTCAAGGACGAGTATGGTATTGAGCCAGCTGCTGCAGCTGTTGCTGTTGCTGCAGGTCCAGCTGCTGCTGGTGATGCTGCTGGTGCAGAGGAGAAGGACTCATTCGACGTTGTTCTCGCTGAGGTAGGTGGCGCTAAGCTCGCTGTTGTAAAGGCTGTTAAGGAGGCTTGTGGTCTCGGTCTTAAGGAAGCTAAGGATCTCGTTGACGGTGCACCTTCTAAGATCAAGGAGGGTATCTCAAAGGCAGAGGCTGAGAACCTTAAGAAGGCTATCGAAGAGGCTGGTGCTAAGGTAGAGCTCAAGTAATATGGCTCTTGCTGACTGGAGTTTCCGGAATATCCGGTTTTTCCAGTTACCAACATAAAAAAACAAACTGGTTAAGATCTACTAAGTAGGTGGGTCTTAACCTTTTTGTTGTCTTAATAGTGTGATAGGGAGAGGATATCCTGTGAGAGACTATTAAGTGGAAATAAAATAACAACAATATATATATATTTAGAATTCATTAATTAATGGCAGCAAAAGTCGAAAAAAGAGTAAACTTCGCTCGCGTCAAGAATCCGATGCCATATCCGGATTTCCTTGATGTGCAGCTCAAGTCATTCCGCGACTTCCTTCAGTTGGATACCCCACCAGAGGATCGTAAGAATGATGGTCTGTACAAGGTTTTCGCAGAGAACTTCCCTATTACAGACACTCGTAATAACTTCGTCCTGGAGTTCCTGGACTACTACATTGATCCGCCTCGCTATACTATCGAGGAGTGCCTTGAGAGAGGTCTGACATACAGCGTGCCTATGAAGGCAAAGATGAAGCTGTTCTGTACTGACCCTGAGCATGAGGATTTCGAGACCATCACTTCTGATGTGTTCCTCGGAACAATCCCTTACATGACCTCAAACGGTACTTTCGTAATCAATGGTGCAGAGCGTGTCGTAGTATCACAGCTCCACCGTTCTCCAGGTGTGTTCTTCGGTCAGGGTACCCATGCTAATGGTACTGTGCTCTATTCTGCACGTATCATTCCATTCAAGGGTTCTTGGATTGAGTTCGCAACTGACATCAATAATGTCATGTTCGCTTACATCGACCGTAAGAAGAAGCTGCCTGTAACAACACTTCTCCGTGCTATCGGCTATGAGAGTGATAAGCAGATTCTTGAGCTCTTCGACCTCGCTGAGGAGGTTAAGGTAAACAAGAAGAACCTGCAGGCTTGTCTTGGCCGTACACTTGCAGCCCGTGTATTGAAGTCTTGGAATGAGGACTTCGTAGATGAGGATACAGGTGAGGTTGTATCTATCGAGCGTAACGAGGTTATCCTTGAGCGCGAGACAGAGATTACAAAGGAGAATATCGACCAGATTCTTGATTCTGAGCAGAGAACAATTCTTGTTCACAAGACTGCAGAGTCTGCTTCTAAGTATGGTATTATCTTCAATACCCTGCTTAAGGACCCTTCAAACTCAGAGAAGGAAGCTGTTACATATATCTATCGTCAGTTGCGTAATGCTGATCCTGCTGATGACCAGAGTGCTCGTGAGGTGATTCAGAACCTCTTCTTCTCTGACAAGCGTTATGACCTCGGTGAGGTTGGTCGTTATAGAATCAACAAGAAGTTGAATCTTGACACTAGCATGGATGTACGTACTCTTACTCATGAGGATATCATCGAGATTATCAAGTACCTCATCAACCTCATCAACTCAAATGCTACTGTCGATGATATCGACCACTTGTCAAACCGTCGTGTACGTACTGTAGGCGAGCAGTTGGCAAATCAGTTCAGCATCGGTCTTGCACGTATGAGCCGCACAATCCGCGAGCGCATGAACGTGCGTGACAATGAGGTCTTCACTCCAACAGACCTTATCAACGCTAAGACTATCTCAAGCGTTATCAACTCGTTCTTCGGAACAAACCCACTCTCTCAGTTCATGGACCAGACCAACCCTCTGGCCGAGGTGACACACAAGCGTCGTCTCTCTGCCCTTGGTCCTGGTGGTCTTTCTCGTGAGCGTGCCGGTTTCGAGGTTCGTGACGTACACTATACTCACTACGGCCGTCTCTGTCCTATCGAGTCTCCTGAAGGACCAAACATCGGTCTTATCTCATCTCTCTGTATGTATGCCCAGATCAATAATCTCGGCTTCATTGAGACACCATATCGTAAGGTAAACAATTCTGTTGTTGACCTCGACAATAAGAATGTGGTATATCTCACAGCTGAGGAGGAAGAGGATCAGATCATCGGTCAGGGTAATGCTCCTCTTAAGGACGACGGTAACTTCATCCGTGAGGTCGTTAAGTGCCGTGAGAACTCAGACTTCCCTGTAGTTCCACCATCAGAGGTTAACCTCATGGACGTATCTCCACAGCAGATTGCATCTGTAAGTGCAGGTCTTATCCCATTCCTTGAGCATGATGACGGTCACCGTGCGCTGATGGGATGTAACATGATGCGTCAGGCAGTTCCATTGCTCCACAACGATGCTCCTATCGTAGGTACAGGTCTTGAGCAGCAGGTATGTGAGGATTCACGTACTATGATTACTGCCGAGGGCGAGGGTGTTATCGAGTATGTTGATGCAACAACAATACGTATTCTCTACGACCGCACAGAGGATGACGAGTTCGTTAGCTTCGAGCCTGCTATTAAGGAATACCGTATTCCTAAGTTCCGCCGTACAAACCAGAACATGACCATCGACCTTCGTCCAATCTGTGAGAAGGGACAGCGTGTAAAGGCTGGCGATATCCTCACTGAGGGTTATGCTACTGAGAACGGTGAGCTCGCACTTGGTCGCAACCTCCTCGTTGCCTACATGCCTTGGAAGGGTTACAACTATGAGGATGCTATCGTACTTAACGAGCGCGTAGTTCGTGAGGATATCCTTACATCTGTTCATGTTGACGAGTATGCTCTCGAGGTTCGTGAGACAAAGCGTGGTATGGAGGAATTCACAGCTGATATTCCTAACGTATCAGAGGATGCAACAAAGGACCTCGATGATAACGGTATCGTTCGTATCGGTGCTCGTATCGAGCCTGGCGATATCATGATCGGTAAGATCTCTCCTAAGGGTGAGAGCGATCCATCTCCAGAGGAAAAGCTGCTTCGTGCTATCTTCGGCGACAAGGCTGGTGACGTTAAGGATTCTTCATTGAAGGCAAACCCATCGCTCTCAGGTGTGGTAATCGATAAGAAGCTCTTCTCTCGTGCAATCAAGACCCGTGAGTCAAAGAAGCAGGATAAGATCATCCTTGCCAAGATTGACGAGGAGTATGAGGCAAAGGCAAAGGATCTCAAGGAAATCCTTGTTGACAAGCTCCTGACTCTCACAGAGGACAAGACCTCTCAGGGTGTAAAGGACTACACAGGTGCTGAGATCATCACAAAGGGCAGCAAGTTCACAGCTTCTGCTATCGCTAACCTCGAGTTCGACGGCATCCAGTCTAACAACTGGACAGGCGATGACCATACAGACAAGCTCATCCAGCGTCTGATTATGAACTACATCCGCAAGTACAAGCTCCTTGATGCTGAGCTCAAGCGCCGTAAGTTCGCTATCTCTATCGGTGATGACCTCCCATCAGGCGTTCAGCAGATGGCTAAGGTTTATATCGCTAAGAAGCGTAAGATCGGTGTCGGTGATAAGCTTGCAGGTCGTCACGGTAACAAGGGTATCGTATCTAAGGTTGTTCGTCAGGAGGATATGCCATTCCTCGAGGATGGTCGTCCGGTTGACTTGGTACTTAACCCTCTGGGTGTGCCTTCACGTATGAACCTTGGTCAGATATTCGAGGCTGTTCTCGGTGCTGCCGGTAAGAAACTCGGTGTTAAGTTCGCTACTCCTATCTTCGATGGTGCTAAGCTTGATGACCTTAACGAGTGGACTGACAAGGCAGGTCTCCCACGCTACTGCTCTACACATCTTTATGATGGTGAGACAGGTGAGATGTTCGACCAGCCTGCTACAATCGGTATCACATACTTCTTGAAGCTCGGTCACATGGTAGAGGATAAGATGCACGCTCGTTCTATCGGTCCTTACTCTCTCATCACTCAGCAGCCACTTGGTGGTAAGGCACAGTTCGGTGGTCAGCGTTTCGGAGAGATGGAGGTCTGGGCAATCGAGGCATTCGGTGCTTCTCATGTGCTTCAGGAAATCCTTACTATCAAGTCTGACGACGTTGTAGGCCGTTCTAAGAGCTATGAGGCTATCGTTAAGGGTGATCCAATGCCAACTCCTGGTATCCCAGAGTCACTCAACGTGCTTCTCCATGAGCTTCGCGGCCTCGGTCTTAGCATTAAGCTTGATTAATTTACAATTGAAAAGGATTGTAAGAATAAGTAAATTGTAAATAGTAAATAGTCAAATTGTAAATACATATGGCTTTCAAAAAAGATACAAAAATAAAGAATAACTTCACCAAGATCACTATCGGTCTGGCTTCTCCTGAGGAAATCCTTGAGAACTCATACGGTGAGGTTACCAAGCCTGAGACCATCAACTACCGTACCTATAAGCCAGAGCGTGACGGTCTTTTCTGCGAGCGCATCTTCGGTCCTACAAAGGACTTCGAGTGTGCCTGCGGTAAGTACAAGCGCATCCGCTATAAGGGTATCGTCTGTGACCGATGCGGTGTTGAGGTAACAGAGAAGAAAGTACGTCGTGAGCGTTCAGGCCACATCGAACTCGTGGTTCCTGTTGCACATATCTGGTATTTCCGCAGCCTTCCAAACAAGATTGGATATCTGCTCGGTATGCCAACAAAGAAGCTGGAGTCTGTAATCTACTATGAGAAGTACATCGTTATCAAGCCAGGTCCTATGGCTGGTAAGAACGGTACTCATCCAGTACAGGCACCAGACGGTAGCGGTGACCTTAACGGTACACATGTAGGCGACCTCATCTCTGAGGAAGAGTACATCAACATCGTTGACAGCTACCTCGATCCAAACAACGACTATCTCGATGACGACGATCCAAACAAGTACGTTTGTAAGATGGGTGCCGAGGCAATCTACTACCTCCTGCAGAACCTTGACCTCGACGCACTTGCAGCAGAGCTTCGTGAGAGTGCAAACAACGATTCTTCACAGCAGCGTAAGAACGAGGCTTTGAAGCGTCTTCAGGTTGTAGAGGCATTCCGTGCAAGTAAGGATGTGAACCGTCCTGAGTGGATGATTCTCAAGATCCTTCCTGTAACTCCTCCAGAGCTCCGTCCGCTCGTTCCTCTGGATGGCGGCCGTTTCGCTACATCCGACCTCAACGACCTCTATCGTCGTGTCATCATCCGTAACAACCGTTTGAAGCGTCTCGTTGAGATTCACGCTCCAGAGGTTATCCTCCGTAACGAGAAGCGTATGCTTCAGGAGGCTGTTGACTCTCTCTTCGATAACTCTCGTAAGTCAAGCGCTGTTAAGAGCGAGAGCAACCGTCCGCTCAAGTCACTCTCTGACTCCCTGAAGGGTAAGGCTGGACGTTTCCGTCAGAACCTCCTCGGTAAGCGTGTTGACTACTCTGCACGTTCAGTAATCGTTGTAGGTCCAGAGCTCAACATGGGCGAGTGCGGTCTTCCAAAGCTTATGGCTGCCGAGCTTTACAAGCCATTCATCATCCGCAAGCTCATCGAGCGCGGTATCGTGAAGACTGTGAAGTCAGCTAAGCGTATCGTTGACCGTCGTGAGCCTATCATCTATGATATCCTTGAGAATGTGATGAAGGGACACCCAGTTCTCTTGAACCGTGCTCCTACACTTCACCGTCTTGGTATTCAGGCATTCCAGCCAAAGCTCATCGAGGGTAAGGCTATCCAGCTCCACCCACTTGCTTGTACTGCGTTCAACGCCGACTTCGACGGTGACCAGATGGCTGTTCACCTCCCATTGTCTCACGAGGCAGTACTTGAGGCTCAGATTCTCATGCTCCAGAGCCATAACATCCTGAACCCAGCTAACGGTGCTCCTATCACCGTACCTTCACAGGATATGGTGCTCGGTCTCTACTACATCACAAAGATGCGTCCAGGCGCAAAGGGTGAGGGACTCTCATTCTATGGTCCTGAAGAGGCTATCATCGCTTACAATGAGAAGCGTTGTGACCTCCACGCTCCTGTAAAGGTTGTTGTTGAGGATATTGAGAATGGCAAGTACATCCGTCACACTGTCGAGACTTCTGTTGGTCGTGTTATCGTCAACGAACTCGTTCCACGTGAGATGGGCTTCGTAAACACCATTATCTCTAAGAAGTCACTTCGCGATATCATCGCTGATGTTATCAAGGCTGTTGGTTTCGCACGTGCTTGTGAGTTCCTTGACGGTATCAAGAACCTTGGTTATCGTATGGCATACCTCGCAGGTCTGTCATTCAACCTTGACGATATCATCATCCCACCAGAGAAGGAGCAGCTCATCAAGGCTGGTAACGATAAGATCCGTGAGATTACCGATAACTATAACCTCGGCTTCATCACAGATACTGAGCGTTATAACCAGGTTATCGATACTTGGACACACGTAAACAACGATATCGGTAATATCCTCCTTAAGGAGATGACCGAGGCTGACCAGGGCTTCAACGCTGTATTCATGATGCTTGACTCTGGTGCCCGTGGTTCTAAGGACCAGATTAAGCAGCTCTCAGGTATCCGTGGTCTGATGGCTAAGCCTACAAAAGCAGGTGCCGACGACCGTCCAACCATTGAGAACCCTATCCTTTCCAACTTCAAGGAGGGTATGTCTGTGCTTGAGTACTTCATTGCATCTCACGGTGCTCGTAAGGGTCTTGCTGATACCGCTATGAAGACAGCCGACGCTGGTTACCTTACTCGTCGTCTTGTTGACGTTTCACACGACGTTATCATCAACGAGGACGACTGTGGTACACTCCGCGGACTTCTCTGCACAGCTCTTAAGAATGGTGATGAGGTTATCTCAAGCCTCTATGAGCGTATCCTTGGCCGTGTATCTGTTCACGATGTTATCAACCCACATACCAACGAGGTTATCTGTCCTGCTGGTGAGGAAATCACCGAGGCTCGTGCAAAGGCTATCGAGGATGCCGGTATCGAGATGGTTGAAATCCGTTCAGTACTCACTTGTGAGTCTCGTCAGGGTGTATGTAAGAAGTGTTACGGCCGTAACCTTGCTACACAGCGCATGGTACAGAAGGGTGAGGCTGTCGGTGTCATCGCAGCTCAGGCTATCGGTGAGCCAGGTACACAGCTTACTCTCCGTACGTTCCACGCCGGTGGTATCGCAGGTGGTGCTGCTGCTAACGCAACAGTTACCTGTAAGGTGGCAGAGGCTCGTATTGAGTTCGATGAGCTCCGTACCGTTCCATTCAAGGAGGACGGCCGCGACTGTGAGATGGTAGTAAGCCGTCTTGCCGAGGTTCGTTTCATCGATCCTACAACTGGTGTCGTACTCTCTAACATGGCTGTTCCTTACGGTTCTTCACTCTACTATAAGAATGGTGATGTTGTTAAGAAGGGCGACGAGATCTGTCGTTGGGACCCATTCAACGCTGTCATCGTTACAGAGTTCAAGGGTAAGGTTAAGTTCCACGATGTTGTTGAAGGCCTCACATACAATGCCGAGACCGACGATACAACAGGTATGACCGATAAGGTAATCATCGAGGCTAAGGACCGTTCAAAGATCCCAACCTGTGAGATCATCGACGAGAACGGTGAGGTACTCGGACGCTATAACTTCCCTGTAGGTGGTCACGTTGTTGTTGACGACGGTCAGGTAATCGAGTCTGGTGCTACTCTCGTTAAGATTCCACGTACCGTAAGCCGCGCAGGTGATATCACCGGTGGTCTGCCACGTGTAACCGAGCTCTTCGAGGCTCGTAACCCAAGCAACCCAGCTATCGTCAGCGAAATCGACGGTGAGGTTAAGATCAACCCACAGCTCAAGCGTAACAACCGTGAGGTAACAATCGTTTCTAAGACTGGTGAGGAGCGCAAGTATCTCGTACCTACAAGCAAGCAGTTGCTCGTTCAGGACCGTGATGCTGTACGTGCCGGAACTCCACTCTCTGACGGTGTAATCACACCAAACGATATCCTTGCCATCAAGGGTCCTACCGCTGTTCAGGAGTATATCGTGAACGAGGTACAGGATGTATATCGTCTGCAGGGTGTAAAGATCAACGATAAGCACTTCGAGATCATCGTTCGTCAGATGATGCGTAAGGTACAGATCAATGAGCCTGGTGATACATGCTTCCTTGAGAGCGATATCGTTGATAAGCTCGACTTCGCTGAGGAGAACGATCGTATCTGGGGTAAGAAGTACGTTATCAACGCTGGTGATTCAGAGAACGTACGTGCAGGTGAGATTATCTCTGCCCGCAAGCTCCGTGACGAGAACGCAAGCCTCAAGCGTCGTGACTTGAAGACTATTCAGGTTCGTGACACTATCCCTGCAACATCTACACAGATCCTTCAGGGTATCACACGTGCCGCTCTCCATACCAAGAGCTTCATGTCTGCTGCATCATTCCAGGAGACAACGAAGGTGCTCAACGAGGCTGCTATCCGCGGAAAGAGCGATTCACTCCTCGGTATGAAGGAGAACGTAATCTGCGGACACCTCATCCCTGCTGGTACAGGTCTGCGTGAGTTCGAGAAGATTATTGTTGGTAGCAAGGAAGGCTATGAGCGTCTTCAGGCTAACCGTCGCAACGTCCTCGAGTTCTCTGACAGAGATTTGTAAGAATTCATAACATACTGAAATAGAAACTCCCTGTAATGCTTTTCGCGTTGCAGGGAGTTTTGTTTCTTCTTGTAATTAACGTCAGTTAGATATATCAGAAACCAGTACCCTGAATCAGGGATGAGGTTTTACAAGGCACATCAAAACAAATCCGCTTCCATTTTCTTGCCCTTATACTCAAATCTTGAAATACTTCGCTATAGCAGCCTTCAAATCCTCTTTGTCGCTTATCCTGCCGAGGATAGTGCCATCTGGAGAGACAAAGAAATAGCATGGACCTGTCATCGGACCATATCTCTCCATAATGTCCTCTGCATTTTTCTTGTCATTCCATTCATGCCAAGGGTCTCTGCCGTACTTATTAGGATCTTTACATTCTATATCCCAATAATACCAAGAATCACAATTCACCATAAGCATATCCACCTTGTCCGAATGGTTCTTGTAGAGAGCATTAAGGGCATCATTTTGACGATGCTCCATACATGGAACGCAGGATCTTGAGTTGAATTCAAGCAGAAGGTACTTGCCATTTCCATTGAATTCCGTCAAGTGATGTTCTTTGTCCTGATGGTCATAGAGCACAAAATCATGCAACTTCTCACCAATCTTTATTGGCTCGTACTTAGGCATCAAGAATCTCTTCGCATCATAGATGTATTCATTTTCCCATCTGTTTTCTACCTTTGGAGCTTTTTCCAACAGTTTAGCAGCCCTTTCCCTTATTCCCATACTTTTATTTCTACGCTCTCTAATATATCCTGCAACATTATTGAGGTAAGAAGCAAAAACAGAACTGTATTTTCTGTCTTTCATGAATTCAATCATGTACTCAACATATAGAGAATCTGCTTCTCTTACCTTCTTTTTCACAGAGTAATAGTCATCATCCTCTTCATTAACCCAGTCGTTTCTTCTTTGCAAATCCCAGTATCCGGGGAGTTTCTCATCCAAGTAGGCACGATATTCATTTGCCTCAATTTGTTTTGGATTATCACTCTTCGCATACCAGTTAGTAGGATGAACTCCAAATCCTTTTATAGTAGCCTTTGCGCCCGGAGATGCATAGAACATTAAAGAATGACGAAGGTGTGCCCCATTATACATCGCCGTCATCAGATATTCATCTGTTGGGCTATCTGGTGTGTAAATTATTCTGAATTTACCATTTCTTAAAGTATCCCCTTGACTTGGACCATAAGAACAAGTTCCCCACCGGCGCCCCCCTACCATAATGACCGTACCATCAGGCACACGCTCCAAAGTACCTTCAACAATTATTGGAGGAATGGAATCTTTTTTCTCGTTCTTTGACTCCTGTGCCCAACTGCAGATTGCGGTGAGTAAAAACATAAATGTGATAAAGGATTTTTTCATCGTCGTTTTGTTTTTAGTTTTTGTTTTAGTCATTGAGGTTAGTAATCGTATCTTGAAACTCCGCTTTATGGTCGTTTCTGCGAACGGACTTGAAACGGACTTGAAACGGACTTACAACGGATTTACAACGGATTTACAACGGACTTACAACTATGACGCTCATAGACTTTTGTTTTCTTGGGTGCAAAGGTAAGAATATTTTTTTGGAAAATGTAAGAAAAATGCAAAAAAATCACGATAATTTAACAGTTAATAAGGAAAACAGATTTATCCGCTTCTCTTTTTTTTTCGTCGAGCTGACGTTAATATAATTATATTGAGAAGAAGACTCAGTGTGAGTGTGTCTGTCTAAAAAATGGTGTAATGGTGTATTAGTGTACAATTTGAACCAATTTTAATTGAAAAAGTATACCATTACACCAATACACCAATTTTTACACACACCATACCTCCCTCTCCCCTCATTTTTTACTTCAATAATAATATAATTAAATAAATTATATTATTATTGAGAAGAAGAGCCAGTTTGTGAGGGTGTCTGTCTAAAAAATGGTGTAATGGTGTATTAGTGTACAAAATGAAAAATAATTGAAGTATACCATTACACCAATACACCAATTTTCACACACACCATACCCCTCCGTCCCCTCACTTTTTACTTCAATAATAATATAATTAAATAAATTATATATTAGTGTACAATTTGAACCAATTTTAATTGAAAAGTATACCATTACACCAATACACCATTTTTTACACACACCCACACCCTCCGTCCCCTCATTTTTTACTTCAATAATAATATAATTAAATAAATTATATTATTATTGAGAAGAAGAGCCAGTCAGTGAGGGTGTCTGTTTGAAAAGGTGTAATGGTGTATTAGTGTGTTTTGTAAACAAATGTTAATCGCAATTTACGCAGAAAAGCGCGTAACAAATTGGCTTACTGATTAATAACGAATATTTCAAATTGTTTAACGCAAAAGAAACAGGCAAAAATTTTGTATAGAAGAAAAAGCGTTGTAACT
>CADCHG010000016.1 GCA_902801155.1 uncultured Prevotellaceae bacterium
GAATAACAGCCCTTACGGACTGCCCTATTAGGTGTCGGGCTTTCAGCCCTCGCAGTCTCGAATTCGTCGAACTCACGTTAACTTACATATTTCGGCTATTCAATTGAAAAACGTGACAGATACACAATTTCAATTTTGTTTTTATCGGAATTTAGACATTTTAACATTTCACACAAGCCTTTATCGAATAAAATCGCTATCTTTGCACTCAGCAAATCTGAGACCGTGCGCCAGCCTTTAGGGCTGACAAGCACTTTTGCTTTCGTGCGATATGCTTCGCACATTGTCACTCAGCAAATCTGAGACCGTGCGCCAGCCTTTAGGGCTGACAAGCACTTTTGCTTTCGTGCGATAATGCTTCGCACATTGTCACTCAGCAAATCTGAGACCGTGCGCCAGCCTTTAGGAAGAATCTAGGCTTACGCCGCTCTTTTATCAAAAGACGCTCAAACGTGCGATATGCTTCGCACATTGTCACTCAGCAAATCCAAGACCAATGAATAAAATCTATATTATACTAAGCCTATCATGTGCATTGGCGATAGCCGATTCACTAACATCCTGCAAGAACAAGCAGCAGGATGAGGATATCATGATTGAGAAGATAATCGAGAAACCGAAGAGCAAGGCGACGAGCATGGCGGCAAAGTCAACTTCCGGCACAGCCAACTGGGCAGGAAGCAAATACAACTTTTCCATCCGTCGTGCAGCCGATACAAGTCTTGAGGATGTTGAGAACCATGACTCACTCTTCCACGACAACCGTATCGAGCTGACCATCACGCGTACCGACGGCTCACAGTTCTTCTCACAGACATTCACGAAGAGCAGTTTCTCTGGTCTTCTGAATCGTGACACAAAGGAGAACGGAGTGTTCATCAGCATGGCATACGACAAGAGCGATGCGAACCACCTCTATTTCGTGGCAAGTATCGGAAGTCCAGATGAGTCATACGATGACTTCACGCTCGTTCAGCTCATCATCGACCGCCAAGGCGCTACCACCGTAGCATCCTACACACCACCAGAGACAGCGATGTAAAAAAAGATACAGGAACGATACCCCCACCACGAAAGCGGTGGGGGTATCGTTTTTATCAGTCGCCCCATTCTGTGTCAGAGTATTCATCCGATTTCCTTACTTGGATTTTTGCTTCATTTGGTGACTGTGTCACCATACTACGACATCTCAACTTGTGAAATCTTGTTGTCGGTTTTTGGTATTCCTTTTTCATTTTACTATAACCTTTTTACCGTTAATTATGTTAAAGCCTTTTTGAGGGACTTCCAAACGCTGTCCATTAATGTTGAAGATATTATCTCCTTTATCATGGTTATCGCGAATAGAAACCACTCCCGTTGTACTTTCCTCTATTTCAAATGCAATCTTGGCGGTATTAATATTCGATAAATCCAGATACACAACACCAGCACTTGGAGTGTCAGCTTTCCAAGGATAGAATGCTATACCATTACCCTCTCCTGCACGATATCCAAGGCGATATGCATCAACAGGCGTTCCGGTAACGGAAGCACTCAGAAGATTATCATTTCCTTCATACTCATAAGGCGTTGCATCCTTTGTCATTGTTATCAGGTAGGTTCCGTCTTCCTGAACATTATTCGTATGCAGAATGACAGGACAATTCACAGGCACCTTATCCCCTGTCCTATTAGCGAGTTTCACAGCATCCTCCCCATCTTTCTCCACTACCACATACACATTCGTATTGTTGTCAACGGTATAGCTATTATATGCGTCATAGAACGGTCTCCACCCCTGCATATTGGCAGTTGTCGTAAGAGTTACGTTATCTCCATCATCAACAGCAGAAGCGGCACTTACCTGATACTGCATCTTGTCTATCTTTATACCACCATTTACATTAAATATGTAATATGTGACGCCAGCCTTCATTTTTGCCTGAAGGGTTTTCCATACCGGATTAGCATCCAGGCAATCACTCTCGCCGTATGCAATCACACTCGGACTATTGGTATCATTAACGACATCCGTTCCTATTACACATATTCTCCGTTCTCCACTACCCGTTGAAGCATACGTCACAGTCATCTCACCGTCATATTCAGGAGTAAAAACAACACAGTTCTTCTCTGTTGTACTTGTAGAATACAACTTTAGAACATTATCAGCAGAAATAGTTGTATATGAGCCATCACCATCTTTAGAACCTTTGATAAGGATTCCATCATAATCAAGCGTTTTTTTCATAAGTGTCATGTTGGAATATTCCTCAAAATCCCAAACACTTCTTGTCCAACGGGCAAAGATAATAGAAGGCTCAGTTATAACGTCCCCTTCATTCACTTTCATAGTATAAGCCTCGTCTTTATACCACCCACTGAAATGCCATTTCGTTTTTGATAGAATCGGTAAATTGTCAAAACTATCTTTACTGTATTGTCCAATCAGGCTTACATCTTCTTTGGAATCGTATGCAGCCACATTGCCAGGCATATACACAAAACCATATACGCCACAGGTATATCCTGATGCTGTCATAGTATATGTACCAACATCAAGTGTAAAAAATTTCACACCACGGCTTTGAGGATTAGGTTGTATCGCTATTTCCGAATACTCTACAATGCCATCTACACCATTTATTTTCAAGTCATTACCATCATTCACCATCGGTTCATCTCCGTCAAATGCTCTCACATAATATACAAGCAATACGCCCTTGCTTTGCGTTTCTATAGAGAATTTAGTGGCATTATTCTGATCCTCACGAACTCTTGCGAAACAAGAAACATCCTTGTTAAATATCTTTCGAGAATCTGAAGTTACCAAACCATTAACATTTGTCGGGGTAATCGTCATGCTTTCCAATTTGATCTCAGACAGTCGGGTCTCAGGATCAAAGAAATAACAAGTCTTTGTCTCTGCATGTGCGGAGACAGACATAAGAAAGAACATTGCAAGAACGAAGAACAATACAATGATTTTATCAAGTTTATATTTCATCGAAACAATAAAGTTTAGTTTAGTTCATAATAGGATTACCCTGCCATCTCAATTTAATGACAAGGCCCTGCATATCATTTTTATAAAGATTGCATCCATAACAGATACTGTTAATAATATCATTCAACAACAATTGGATTATAGAAATAGTCACCATCCGAATCTGAATCAGAATCATAATCTGGTCCCAAAAACGAGTTACCCATTTGGAGCTTTCCTTGTTCTCCTGTTTGTGAAGCATCCATAATCCGATTACATCTCAACTCGTGAAATCTTGTTGTAGGTTTTAGGTATTCTTTTTTCATAGTACTATAAATTTTTATAGTTAATATATTAAGCATTTTTGGGGAAAGAGTCAAATGCTGTTCATTACTATCTGTCGGGGAACTCACGTAATAGCAGACGGTAAACTCGCAGAAGTAAAGATATAGCGATTACCAGTCTCTGCATGTGCGGAGATCGACATAATGAGAAACATTGCAACAACGAACAATGCAACTATAATTTTATCAATTATATTTTTCATCAAGACAATAAGGTTTTATATTTTTGAAAGGGATTAAGTGTAATAGTACGTATCCGAAATATCACTCGAATCATACAATGCAAAATTACATTATTTTCGCCAAAACACAAAATATTTTTACAATTTTCTATCCAAAATCTCTAATTTTCTCTCTTCCTCAACAAAAAAGATGTTTTTTCATGGTCAAAACGCACACTAAGGACAAAAAATCAGCAGAAAAACTCCCCCACCGTTTGAGAGATGGGAAGGAATACTATCCGATTACTTTGAACGCTTTATTGTATGCTTAATCTTGACAACAGCAAAGTTTAGTTCCACCTGTGTCTCTGATTCCGTAGTACTTAGGTTATTGCCTATCACATCCGAAATCAATTCACCACTTTGCTTGAGAAGTACCTTTTGCTCTTCCGGATTCTCCGTTTTCTGCAGTTCCTCCATCTTTCTAACCATCTCACGCACTTGAGTAAAAGTATCGATAATGGCTATTGTCGCCTTCACGGCAGCTTCCGATTTCAGAATGGTAGCAAGCATATACAATCCTCGCTCAGTAAAAGCAGTAGGTGCTACCGTACTGTGTTTCAACGTCTTAAACCGGTCGAAATTTTCGACCAGTTCTTTCTTCTCGTATTTATCAAGCTCAAAGAGGTAACCATACGGGAACTTATCAGGATTGTTCCTGACCGCCTCATTCACACGTTTTGTTTCAACTCCGTAAAGCGTTGCCACATCACGGTCAAGCAGCACATCCTGCCCTCTCAGCTTGACGACAAGATTCTGCACATCATCTGTTTTTATGATTTCATCCATATCATTCCTTTTTCTAATTTGACAACGTGCAATACACCTCGCGCGTTTGAGCGTCTTTTGATAAAAGAGCGGCGTAAGCCTAGATTCTTTCTAAAGGCTGGCGCACGTTCTTTGATTCTTCGAATGCAAAGATACACAATTTCCGGGATAATGCAAAATAAATAGCTGAAAAAAAACTCCCACAACACTTGCGTGATGAGGGAGTGAATTATAAACTAATGTCACTTCAAAAGTTTCCTGCTACTGGTATCTTCAAGGATCTTCATCTGCTGAATGGCAACCTGATTGAGCTTTATTAGGCGATCGGATTGCGACATACCATCATTGATGAATACGGCATTAAGATTCTCCATGTTTGAGAGGCATATCAATTCGTTGATGCTGGCATAGTCACGGATATTGCCTTTCTTGTCAGGATTGGCATCACGCCATTGCTTCGCCGTTATTCCGAACATAGCAATATTGAGAACATCAGCCTCATCTGCATATTTCATAGCCGCCTGTTCGCGAGTAACCTCGGCAGGAATGAGATTTTCCTTTATAGCATCAGTATGAATACGATAGTTTATCTTTGAGAGCTCACGCTTAGCTGTCCAACCGATTAGCTTCTGCTCTTCGTCTTTCAGGCGCTGGAACTCCTTGACCAGATACAATTTGAATTCAACAGAAATCCATGATGCGAATTCAAATGCAATGTCAGAAACCGCATATGTGCCACCATATCGCCCAGCACAAGCTTTCAGACCAATCGCATTTGTAGATTCTATCCATTTTGTCGGAGAAAGAGTGAAAGCATTCAGACCTGCATCCCTTCTAAACCCCTCGAATTCGAGGGGATTAAAACATGGATTATACAATTCCTCCCATATTCCTAAAAACTCAATAGTATTTCTATTTCTCATCCAATTGGCAATAACGCCATTTGGATCTTCGGAATTTTTCTGCCGAGCTATATCCGTGATGCAAATATAATCAACACCATTCTCCCGAAGAGTCTTTATTTTGGTATCTTTCACCAATATGTTATTTGATTTTGCCATAACATTAAGGATTTTATTATTCAAGTGCAAAGATACACAATTTTCGAAATAACGCAAAATAAATAGCTGAAAAAACTCCCCCACCACTTGCGTGATGAGGGAGAGAATTAATTATCTAATCAATTTAGGATATGTGGAGGGAATTAATTAACAACCTTGATAACCTTAACTGCGTAAGCGCCGTTGTTCTGATTGTAAACATCGAAGTAGAAATAGTAATTATCAGCTGAGGTTGTATGGTGTCCAGTTGCCTTTGTAGCAGGGTCGATGGTAGCCTCTACAAGCCCTGTTACATCTTCACCAACCTTTGTCTGCTTGAATGTGTAAGATACGAAGTCTTTATTAGCATCAACATTCTTGACGAAGTATACCTTATTAGCAGCTGCAGTACCAGAAGTAAGAGGAGTCTCTGTACCATCAAGTTTAACCTCATAGAAAAGTGTAGGTGTACTAGTAGCAGTTGCATCAGCAACAACATTGTAAATCTTCGTATCTGATGTTGGCTCCTTAGTAGCATATACATAAGCGTATATGCCAGCTTCAAGCTGATCGATATCAATCTTGGCAACAGAACCAGAAGTCAAACCTGTGATTTCATTATCATCAACACCATTAACGATTTTTGTTACAGTATTGTCAATGTTACCATTTGTAGTAAGAGTGATACCATTGCGACCTGCAGGACTTGCGTCGCCATAAGAATTTGTACGGTTCTGGAGAGCATCCATAACTGTAGCCTCAGAAATAGGAGTACCCGTTGTATTTACAGCGAAGAGGAGAGAATTGGTAGCTCCAAGATCAGTTACGAGAGCTGGAGTACCGTTGTTGTTCATTACCTGAACATAAAGATCCTTTACATTAGTCTGATCTACACCTGCCTTCTGAGCCTTGCTATACTCATCTTGAGCTTTAGGATCATGTCCCTGCTGATAAGTTGTGATAGAAGGAGTTGCAACAGTTGTGATAGTTGCCTGATCAGCATTTGCATCGATGAAGTTTGTTACAACAGCATCGAAGGTGATTGGGAAGAGTCCCTTTGGATCACCAGATAACGTGCTTGTCCAACCGTTAGAGTTGTCAGAAATCTTGAAGACGTATGTGTAAGCGTAGTTAGGCTGCCATGCTGTATAAGTAGCAGGAACTACTGCCTTTGCACCATAGACCTTGATTTCCTCCTTAGAACCGTCAGTTGAAACGAGAGTATAGTCAACACGGAGAGTCAGAGCCTTGCCGGTTGAATTAGGGATAACTGCTGTGTAGAAATTATCAGCAGATGAACCTGCATACGTTGCATTTGGAAGAGATCTGCCAAGGTAGATATTACCTGCAGCCTCATGTGCCTCTTCTTCACCATACTGAGCAGTAAGAGTACCGAAGCCCTTTGTAGTAGAAGTAGCACCACCAGTAACTTCACCAACAGTTACACTTGCCTTGTTGTAATCCGTAGTCTGAGGAGCAGTACGATGCTCTGTACCAATATGAGGATAGAAAACTGTTACCTCACCACTCTGTGGGAGAACATCAGAACCCATTGTGAAGAGTGTAGCTGCAGTTGTTGTTCCAGAACCAAGATCTGTAGGAGCAGTAGGATTAGCATCAGAAGTGTAGAACTTAACATCCTTAATAGAATAGCCAGGGACTGTCTCATAAAGAGCTATACGAGCTTTAGCAGCCATGTTTCTGAATGTAAGGGTTACAGGAGCACCATAGTTTGCTTTCAAAACTGTATTGATGTCTGTATAGTAACACTGGAGGAGGTCTTCAGCACTTAATGCGGTCAATTGGAAGCCATTTGAGGCAAGGGTTGATCCTGTGTTGATACGAGTAACCTTAACCTTGCTACCTTCAACAGCAGCATCTGTAACAGCCTCACGTAGACCTGTTGACCATGCAATGAAGTCATACTGGGCAGTAGAATAGTCCCAGTATTTTACAGTCTGAGCCTGAGCTGTTCCTGCTCCATGAAGAGCGCTCCATGTAGCTGGTGTCATGCGACCTGTGATACCTGTCTGCTTACCAACATATTCCCAGTTATTGGTGTTGGTCTCTGTTGTACCTGCAGAGTTGTAGTCGTAACCTACGAGGTAGTTGTCGAATACTACATCAGTAGAAGGAGAGTTCGTTTGCTCTGTACCTTTAGTTCCCTCTACTACGAACATGCCACCGAGTTTTTCTGCAGCAGTAGCGCCTACAAATTCACCTGCACGTGTGGTCTTTGCATTACCTGCAACGAATGTGATTTCACCATTACCTTGCTTTGCTACCTCTTGGCCGTTATCGGTACCCAAGAAATCATTATCGGAGCAACCTACCAATGTTAGTGATGTTAGGGCCACGAATCCTATTAGATAATTAGAAGTTTTCATAACTTGAATGTTTTTTTTGGTTTTGTTATTAATGTTTTTTGTGTTTTCTGACTAATCCCTCGCAAACAAGGTGATAGTCATGGGCTGACCAGAGTCAGCAGGAATGAGTGTAAGTTTAATTTCTTTCTGTGTCTTTTTTTAATGAGTTTTAGAGTGTTAATACTTATTTTATTTTTGTTTTTTCTATATATAATTTGCAATTGAGGAAGTAAGAGTAAGAGTGTAGCCTTCCGGCTCTCCCCCTAAGGGGGAGCGGGAAGGGGGTCGTTACATCGGAATCTCGTAGGTCAACGTGTCAAAGTCCTTGACTACAGCATCGAAGCCTGAGCCTGACTTTCTTGACGGAATCTTGATGGTATCAACATCAATCTCAATGGTGATGATTCCGCCCTTGTAGCGTCGCTTCACCTGCGGGGTGACATCGAACACGTAGGTTGAGTCGAGTCCGTTGTTGAAGTACATGTTCACATCGAGGAAGTTTTTCACCTTACTGTCGTCTGCAGAGGCGCGTGTAGCGCGACTCGGATTTAGATTGCAGAGACCGAAGGTAAAGAGTCGTCCGCCGATGATATCGACGTCTTCTCCATCCTTCATGATGTGACGCTTCATTCTCTGATAGAAGTTCACCGAGATCTCATCATCTGAGGTGTAGCCTGTATTGAGGTTTGTCTGTCGAGCCATACCTGACAGGTTTGCCGATCCCTCTACTCCTGCTACTCGTCCTCGGTTGTTGTAGAGGATGACCTGCGTGAGGTAGATGTAGGTACGAGGGAGAAGCTGCATACGTGCGTTCTTGTAATAGACGTTTCGCTCCTCGTCGTAGCCGTCGTAGTCGGCAGGATCCTGTGAGACGTAGAGGTCTTCGTAGTAACCTCCGAAGAGGAACTCAGGCTGGTAGTAGGCGAACTGATGCTTCGGAGAATGTCTTGCCGGCGCCATACCTGCGTTTGTGTAACAGGTGATGTATTCGTAGGTTGAGGATTCATCGAAGTGGAGCGACTGAACTCCGTCGATGGTCTGCACCTCGTTCCAGGCAAGGATGTCATAATATCCGAAGTTATAGCGTGCCGATAACCTTCTGCCTTGTATCTGGTGTTCGTTAGGCGATTTATGTATGCCTTTTGCATCCGCTCCAGTATAGTAGCGACGGATATTAAACACCTCAGGATTGACGATATCCCATGTTCCAAAGATCGCGTTGTCTTGATTATCCCATCCATAGTACCATTCATCTCTCCAGTTGTATGTGGAGTCGTAGTACTCGTTGTGTTCCTCGTCGATGACCAGGGAGTAGTCCCAGAGGACGTCGAGGTCGAGATTTACCTCCGGCAGCGTCATGATGATGTCGGCTCCATCATCAGGAAAGTGAAGCGGCGGTTCTATGGTGCACGAGAAGAGCGAGAGCTGCAAGGCGAATAGTACCGATACCCAATGGGCGGGGCGCCAAATATGACGCCTGTTATTATTGCTATTCATCGGCGCCTCCTTTCTTTCTTTGATACAGTTCCGAGCGATTGAAGCTTACGCCCTTCTTCTGTATTCTTCGGAAGAGCAGGTCGTATGTGAGATGCACTCCGATGTTTGTCGGACCTAACCATGAAAAGACGTGGTTGCGTTCCTTGAAGTTCTCTTTCTTTCCGAGGTAGTCGTAATAGTAGAGCCCGTCTTCTATTGTTGACTTCGGATTGCCATAGACGTAAGGGTCGTACTTGGTTCGGTAGTATCCCACTCCGAGGCTGAACTCCAAACGCCAGCGCTTGTTGCGGCTGATGTTCATGGTGTAGCCAATGATGGCACCTGCTCCGAGGCCTTCGCCTTCCCATCCCTTTGTCTTGCTAAGGCCTATACCATATATATTAGTATGGACGTAGCCAGAGACGTAAGGACCAATGAACTGCCCCTGCCCTACGAAGTAGTAACGGCCTTCGAGAACGTAGTCTCTTATTTGCCAGAACTGCTGTCTGCTCCAATGGTGCCAGTACGGACCTGTGAAGCCGAGGTTGGCTGTGAAGTGACCCGTGAGAGGATAGTATTCCAGTTGCACGTTAGGACTTGGTGCCCAGTAGTGTCCCGGTAGATAGAAGAAGTCATACAGCAGGTTAGTCCTTATGCCGAGGATATGCCGGCGGTAGAGACGAAGCGGTACGAACGGTACTTCCTTACTGTCAGGTTCTTGAATAAGATCCGCCCCATAGAGTACAGGTTTTCCGATGTCTCCGTAAGGCTCTATTATGAGCTTAGGAATGGTCTCCTGTTCTGGAAGAATCTCGATGGCGATGCTGTCAGGTTTGTTCTGCATTCCGGAATTGCCAGAACTTACAGGACTGCTGCTCGCCTGAGCCTGTGCTTTTTTCTTGAAGAAGAGTACTACGCGTGCTACTCGTAGCTTTGGGTAGTAGATTTTGTAAAGTCTGTTCCAGAGCCTACCTCCGTCAATTCTCTTAAGGTGCTGTTTCAGCTGGGCTAGCATTCCAGCCTTATGGTACTTGTCAACGAGCGATTTTACGGTTTTGTAACTTGGATCGTTGGCTTCCTTCATGAGATATAGGAGTTGACCATAGTCTTCAGGCTGGTCATCGTAGGTGCTGTGCTCTTCGGGAAACTTCAAGTGTCGATTTATGTAATCAAATGCGTGAGCTGAGCGTTCTCGGCTCAATGTCTGGTTCCATCGATATGGACCTTCTGGTGATGATGCGCCTCTTACCATCATGGCGTGTGGCTTGAGGCTGTCAGTGTTTATCTGCGGTATCAGATCCCGAATCAGTTCCTTTACAGATTCCTGTGTTGAATCGACTCGGTAAACATCTACTGGAAATATTACCTTTAGTGCTACCTTGTAGAACTGTTCGTCGGTGATGGATGGTTCCTGATTCTCGTCTAATATAAATATGTATGGATATTTACTGAAACGAGCGGAGTCGTCAGACTGGCTAAAAACACTTACAAATACTGTCAGCATCAAGGTAAGTAGTAGAGAGCGTCTATGTCTTCTGACCATCTGCATCATTCATGTTTTGGTATTTTTTAAGGGTTATTATTTTTTATATTTTTTTGTTTATTGTTTTGCAAATTTAAGTATTTTTCTTCAAAATTGCAAGAAAAAGATGTTAAAAAATCAGTCTTTTTGAAAAAAAACTGCATTTTTCGCAATTTTTCATGTAATTTGCAATAGAAACTGAGGGATTTTCTTACAAATTCCAACAAAAACGTGCTTTTGTACGAAATAAATGCACTTTTTACACGTTATCGCACACAATTTTTGAGTGTATCTTTTTCACTTCTACGGAGTTGGCACGAAGAAGCCATCAAGACAAAGAAAAATTCCAATCTTACCAATTCTTCATTTTATATCAAAATTAGAATTAATTCTTGATAAAAATGGAATGCCACCTATGAGGGCTGTAAGCCCGATATCTAAAAGGGCAGTCCGTAAGGGCTGTTATATAAAGGCGGTCATAGTAATTTGAGTGCCGTAGGTACGATATCTATAATAAGTGCCGCACATACAGCGCTCCATGAACTACGCCTATCTATTTTAACGGCGCTTACGCACCGCCCTTTTAGATGTCGCACCTACGGCGCTCATTGGCCGCTTGTCTAATTCTCCAAAAAAGACTGGGCATATAAGCCGTTTATGATACCCTTAAAACTCTTTTTCTGGAATAAGAGTTAAATAAGAGCAGCATAAGAGGAACATAAGAGGAACTAAGGCGGAAGAATTTCCGATTATTTCCTTACCGCCTTAGAGCCATTTATGATATATACCTGACCGCTATGAGGAGTGACCACACGACGGCCGGAGAGGTCATATATAGCATCTGTCTTGTAGTTGAGCAGGATATTGCAATCCAAGAGAGGCAAGCCCGTTGCATCCTCCTCCGGAGCAAAGACGAAGCGTATGCCCTTGGCGAAAGACTTGCTCAGCGTGTCGTCCTCATCGGCTGTTGACGAATTGAACCGCTTGAAGTCCTCAACATCGAGATATGCCTTATGAGGATTGAGCCATGTGCCTGAGTATCTGTAGAAGCCTATACCGCTTATGGCAGGCTTATATGCAAGGGTATAGCAATTTGTTGTAGCAGCAGATACCCTCATATCTGAAGGATTACCGCTAAGGTAAGAATCATGAGAGTAGTTATAGCCCTCGGTATCTGTTGCCTTATGGGTTGAACCATAGAATATATAGGTATCAACAGCACCATAAACCACATAGCCTATATTAGCCGTGATATAATCCACACGCTTCAAGGTTACGATATTCTCATCAATACTTACCGCAGCATAAACCTTGATATCGCCCTCAGGCACTCGGGCATTATTCGGCAGACAGATGGTTGACCATCCCTTGCCAGGAGTCTGCCCTATCTCGGCTATTCTGAGTTCATACATCTCTGCCTCCTTATACTCTATCTCCTCGGAGTAGGCGCCAAGGCCTCCACGCTGATTGGCTGCACGAATCATATAGAAGCCCTCTCGCATATCTTCACCATAGAGACTGAAGTCGAGATTCGTATCTGCCACGTTAGCGAAGTATTTCCATTTGCCGTCGGAATCCTTCTTGAAGATGAAGTAGCAGAGGTCCATGCCGTCGGCACTCGCTTTCCACTTGAGAACGCCACCCTCGATACTGATATTGGTAACAGCCTCCCGTTGAGCAGTATATAAGGCAGGATCAAATTCCAGCACTTCATTAACCTCATACTCGGAAGCCTCGGCATTTGTGAGAAGATAGTCATCAGAACCGGCAGCCGGAGCACAAGCGGCAAGAGAACGTCTGCCGAGAGAGACGAGGTTACCATCGGCATCCTTTGTCTTGTACTCATGGAAACGCAGTACCATTCCACCATACATAGCACCCCAACCGGCATCACGAGGAAGAGCCGTAACGGTAGTGTTGATGAATGTGCAGGCAGGTGACTGGTTAGGAGCAACGCCCCACGGACGGGCAAGAGTCCAGTCCTTATCACCCATTTCCTGCATCGACTCTGGATCACTTTCCGTCGTAATAAGACAGTCGTTGAACACATAGCCCCATCTCTGATTCGCATTAGTGTGAGGAGCAGCAATGTTGTTTCCTGCGCGGTCACGATGTATGATATTACATTTCTCGAACCACACATTACCTCCACCGCTAATCCAATCCACTACTCCTGCAATAGAACAGTCCTCAAGATATGCGCTGAAATGCGGATCAGTCTCGGAGTTACTGGTATAATATGTATCCTGATAACTCCACATGGACACATTCTTCAGAATAGAGCGGCTTGCATGATCCTGAAGAACCACGGCACGTGCAGCATTATTCTGAGAAGCCGACATAGACTTGCGGTAGTTGAAACGATTCTCAAGAGTGAGGTCCTGAGCATAGAAATCAGTTGCAGAAGCAGGAAGATGGAGAGTAGCCGTATAGCCGATACCCTCAATGACAGGTCTGTTGAATATCCTGGTACCATTCTCGCTCTGACCTATGAGCGAAACATTGGCACGTGAAATCCTTGTCTTGTTATTATCAAGGGTGGTGCCGAGCAGATCGTTGCGCTTCACGCCATCACCATCATATAAGGTTGTGGCATCCTCTTTAGTAGAAGGCACAATCGTCTCATTACCCTCAAGCTCATACTCGCCATCAGGCACGAAGATATAGAAGCGGCCAAGACCAGAGGTATTATTAGCAGCATTAATACCTTCAGAAAGCGTACCGTCAACACCTACTATCCAATTGAACTTCCTATGCTCAACAGGAACGATCTCGGATGCTGTCCTGAACGTAACGGAAATATCACTATCATACATGCCACCGAATACATCCTGCAGGGTATTGGCAGGAATAGTGAGGGTGTATTCCTTGTTCACTTCAAGATCCCAGTATCTGAGAACGAGAGTAGAACCCTGAAGGGCAGTAAGAGCATCACCCTGGGCAACACCTTCATTATACAGTCTTATGCCGGTACTGCTTTCCACAGCCTTCATCGTTCTGCTGAAACTGAGACTGATAGTACCGTCAATAGGCTGATCCAGAGGAATAACCTCGCTATTGTAACCTGTAGAATTGACATATATGCTCGGACTTCCCACAAGCATAGGACCTGTCTCAATAACAGGAATGAAGTTGAGATAATATGCGTCAATAGTAATACCACCATTTGAAACAAGATATACGATAGCCGTATGGTTGTCGATATTTGCCTGGGCAACAGAAATCTTACCATTCTCAGCAGTCGCAGTCACATTAGGGAACTCGTCATTCTCACCCACATTGAATGTGACATCAATCTCAAAATTCTGTTTCAGACTTGCAAGCTGTGCAGCCGTAAGGGTTGTGCTGCCATAGGTAACGGATGCCAGTTCAGGCATATTGGCTGTGATAGGTCTGTATGTGATTGACAATGCCGTACACCAGGTATTGTAAACATTACCGTTGTTTCCGTCATCCTCGAACTCAACAGAATGCTGTGTCCATCCCAATACATAGGTATGGGATATCTTCGTAGCCTCAGCATGTTCAGAACCACAAATCTTAACAGAAGTAGGAATAGGGCTAAGAGCCTCAAGTTCTATGATACAATCCTTAATGGCAGGGAATGTTATAGTGGAATGCTCGTTAATCTGACAACGGTCATCGTATGACGTGTTATCAAACTTTCCGGCAACCACATTTCCGTTTACCACCCATAATGCCCCGTCCTTATACACCTCAGACGCATTCAGGTCAATCTTCATGTCGATGAAGTCGTCATCCTTCCAGAGCTGAGTGACAAGGATACCTGATGAACGCTCGTATGAAATAGTCGGAGCGCCACCGTTCTTTGTGAGATTCCATGTCACCTTGGTATCTTCCGTAATGTCAAGAACGCTGAAGATGTTCTCCACAAAGACAGGGTACAGACGCAGGTCAGTATCAGGTGCCCGATATTCCTCGCCAAGGGAATACATATTATTATTTTCATCCCTCCATGCCTTTAGGGTATGGTTGTCATAATACAAGGTCTTATTATAAGGTATAGTGAACTTATCGCCTTCCTCAACCCATAAAGGCTCAGGAGCTACACCCGAAGCAAATTCTCCCGTACTGAATGTGATGTAATGTGTAGGTCTTGGCAGGAAGCATACCTCGATAGTATAATGTTGGGTGATCTCAAACTGCAACTCGTATGTATCAAGTTCATCTTCTGCAACAGGCAACTCGGTGAAAGTGAAAGCAGAACCCTTCCATGAACCGTCAGGCTGCTTCACGGCATTCTCCATCTCTGTACCTTCTGTTCCAACCATTCTTACACCTGTGATGACGCCATCCGTTCTCTCTACCTGAAGAAGAGGAAGAGGTTCACCAGCTTCCGTAAATCGGGTAGCATCTACAATCTTGTCAAACTCATAGCCGAACTTACGCTTGAAAGTTGCATGTACGCGGTTACCCTGCTGGAATGCGAATCCGCCGTCAGCAAGCTCCTTAGCCTCATATTCACCACTACCCTTGATTTCAACAATCTCTCCACGGACACTATTGTCCACATCCATGTGGAGCTCCATCAAAGCAGCAGGCAGAGAGTAGCACCTTATCCATTTATAATAGCTGAAGTCATCACCTATGGCGATGGTGACACGCGGATTAGGATTGGAGGTGACATAGGTATATACATATCCATGCTCACCATCCTCGCGTATCTTTCTTGTCTCAAGCTCGTCAAGAACAGGGATGTGCCCGTCAATAGTCGTTGAGGTGATTTCCGAATAACTGTAGATCTTTATTGTGGCACCTGCGCAAGAAGGCAGGTCGATGGTAGTTCCAGGACCGAATGCAGCCCAGTCAGGAAGGTCATCATTTCTCATGAATCCGGAAACATTGGTATGAATCCAGAGAGCCACGTCACGTGTATGGTCTCGACGGACACCATCCTCGATAACCTCCACATCGACCTTACTCGTCCAGAAGAAGTTAAGATTAGGAGTATCCCAGTGTATCTTCTGAACATTATTCATGGTGAGGAAGTCCCAATACAGCTCATCACCACGCACACGGTTCTCCTTGTCGGCAATATTATGCTCGAATACAGGTGTCAATACTATCTCCTGCCCTTCATAGTCGAAAGAATAGTACTTGCCAAGCTCGTATCTCCTTGAACCGTCGGTCCAATACATCAGGGTATATTGGTTTTTGAAGAAGGTGTAGTTATTCGGGATACAGAAAGAGCGTACTCCTGTCAAAGTCTCAGGAGCTATGCTGACTGCGTTGTTGAAGGTGTTAGGATCAGGAACATCATGCACGCCTGAGCCTTCGATATTGAATACTACCGTACCCATAGCACCTGGTTTGAAATGTGCCACGATATTCTTTTCAGAGGTCAAAGTGAACCTATATATATTCTTTCCGGTAGTCTCTGTCTCACCATCAACCCATTTGTCGATAACATATTCCCTTTCAGCCTCAGCACTCACGGAAACCTCTGTACCAGCCTCGAAATATGCTACTACTCCATTTTCCAGCTCATTATATAAGTTACTATACTTAGGAGAGATGCTCACATCACCCTTTGTTACATCATCCGAGGTGGCAGTAACCTTGATAAGGTCCTTACGTGTAAAGAGCACCTCGATAGTGGTGATACCGCCCTCTTCAGGAACGGTAAACTCATTACCCGAGATAGTCACAGGGTCTCCGCCTTCCACTCTCTTCCTGAATCCGGCAAAGGTATAGCCATAGCCTGGTGTTGCTTCCAGAGTCACGACATCACCCTCTCTGAATCTCGTACCAGTATTGACATGAGATGCTCCCTCAGAGGTGAGGGTAACGGTTACCTCACCTGCATTCTCAGGATTCTCATTAGGATAGGTCTCGGCATCGGCATTAGTTATCACATTTGTTGTCACCACGTTAGGCAGTACAGGATATGTCACGCTAAGGTCGGTGAAGAATCCCCAAGGAGCACCCGAGCCAGCCTTCTCCACAATGATATCAAGAGTTGGAGATTCGCCCTCATAGGTAAAGGTGATGGTCTTGCCATTGTTTGTCACCGTTCCCTGATTACTAAGCACGGTCGCATCCTCCTCGCGCAGCTTCACTACGGCATGGTTGTCACCCGTGAAGCTTGTAGAGGTATGGTATAAGTCATCATTCTTGTCTGAAGCGTTGAGAGTAACGGTCATGCCATAGACAGCAGGAATCCTGAGTACGGTATTGTCATTAAACTGTGCTCCATTCCCGGAAAGCTCGTTTATACGCTCATCGGTATTCACGGCCTTGCTCGATGTAGCATCAATAACGAGAGGCACGTCAACCATTGCTCCCTCAACATTCACACCCTTAACGTATGTCATGGTAAAAGGATCGCTGGTATAGTCATGCAACTTAATTGTAGGAGCACCGTCAAGCTTATCAAACGGCCAAGTTACGGTCAGTTCATGGTCGGTATCGGTTATCGCCTTTGTGCACTTCGTTAGCACAGGATAGAGAGTGGTGTTCTGATAGAACGTGTAGTTTCTTCCGAGGTCATACTGCGTACCAGTTTCTGAATCCTCCCATCCGGTAACAGCCCATCCTTCACGATACAGGGTGGTATTATATGGAATGAATGCCTGATGCGCCTCGTTCACCTCCACCTCGTTAGGAGCAGTACCGAGAAGGGTCTTAGGGTATCTATTCACAAACTTCACCTTCGATGCACTTGCATCACGAACTGAGATATAAGGCAGATAGACCGTCTTATCATTCTCAGATGCGATAGTCAGTATCGTGGCATCTCCCGTATATTCAAATCTCACGAAGTTAGACTCCTTGTTCTCATGATAGCAGTTGCCAGCCTCACTTGGGTACAAGTCCCATTTATGTCCATTCTCAGCAGATATTGTCACCTTGCCATTACCGTATTGGCAGTTTCCGATAGTAATGGTTACAGGTCCCTCTACTGGAACTCGTGCGTGAAATCCAACGTAGCCGTGACTTGCATCATGATATGCTGTACCGATATCGATGGAAGAAGACATGTCACCTACAGGTACAAGATGCGTATCACCTCTGTCATCGATGATAACACCGGTCTCGAACTTATTATTCTGTCCGTAGTTTCCAAGCAAGGTATTGCCATTTGAGAAGTCCCATGAGAAGCCGGCAAAGGTGCTACGGCAGAATTTCTCTTCCATATCAATAACCACACCGTCCTTCACGCTTATAGCCTTTACCCAGCAGTCCTTTACAGGCACTACGGAATAGGCTCCTGTGAATCTCTCCTTATAGTTGGTAGTAGTAGGTGTAGAGCCGTCAAGGGTGTAATATACAGTAGCTCCCACCACGTTGTTCTTTATCGTTGCCTTGTCCTTCGTCTCAGCAAATGCAACAGCCACGGCACCTTCGTTGACTACCCTCACAGTATGCACATAGCTTTCGCCGTCAGTAACAAAACGGAGCGTTGTAGCAGGACCTACATAGTTGACAACCGCCATTCCTCCAGCATAATCAGACCTGGCGTCGAATGTGTTTGGAGAGATAGTACCGCCATTATCCGAAGTGATGGTGAACCTCGGCGAACCACTTCCAAACGTGCATCGGCTTACGTAAATCGTGGCATTACCAGCCACCTCAACGCTAAAGCCGCTATCAGCATTGAACTTCCAGCCATGCTGATTGTCGTGATACTCACTATTATCCCCTATCCTGTCGATCAGCTCATGATCGTCAAAGTCGAAGTCCTGATCGCGGAAATCATAGTAGAACTCTGAACCGAGAGATGCTATCTCCTTGTCGGTCACCAAGTTTCCGATGAGACCGTCAGTTCCAATAGCAGCTACAGAATATCTGTCCTCTGTTCCAAAGCTATTATAGCCTGCTACCGACTTGGCAGTAAACGGAGAGCTTGTGTCGTAAGAAAGGACATCAGAACCCACTATGGCTATGATATTGTTACCATCGAACACGGCGTATGCGCTTGCTCCATCCACAGACGTCCAAGTAATGATTTCGTTCTGAACGGAGATACCAGCAGGAGCCGGCAAGTAGGAAACAGGAGAAGCAACTATATTCGCCGGACTGTTATCCACATCCACGCTCACCACATGACCGCCACCCGTCATGGCTGTCCATTTCTCTCCACGCGGAGCTATATTCTTCGTTGTCTTGTAGTATGAAACCTTGGCTTTGTCATCCCAAGCCCTACCGAGATAATACTTTCCTGCCATATCAGCACCCTCAGCATTATCTATGGTACACTCGTTGAAAATATATCCGTTATATGTACCCGGAGTATTGTATCTTCTCGCTGCTGTGATATAAGCCACAGTAGAAGACTCTATCAGCAGGGCACACTTCTCGAACCATACGTTACCACTACCGCAGATGAAGTCCACGGTACCATGTATCTCACATCCCTCAAAATAGGAACTGGCATTATTATCAGAATAATAGGTATCCTGACGGCCAAGCAGACGGATGTTCTTATATACATTATTCGAGCCTTCGTCATAAAGGGCAGTACCGCGCTCAGCATCTGTAGTGGAATTATATTCCACGATACTGTGAAGGGTGAGGTTCTGCATTATGACATTTGAACCGGTCCTTAATGTAGCAGAAGACCAGATGCCTTCTGTTGCAGGATGATTCTGAATAATAACGCCATCACGGCTCTGACCTACGATTGTCGTATAATCCCTAACCTGGGTATTTATGTCGGTACCAAGTTCATAGGTTCCGTTCTTGACAAAGACAGTTCTTCTGTCAGATGAAGTGCCCCCCGTAGCAAGAGCCGCCTTGAGTTCATCAACATTTGACACGACGACATCATAAAGACCTGACGGAACAGGGATTCCCTCATCCACAATAGGAACATCGATTTCCTCTACCTTGATATAAGGAATATAGATCTGGTTCTGCTTGCATTTCAGAGTCAGGCGTGTAGCTCCACCTGTATAGTTATATGAAACAACAGGCTCGCCTGTACTGCTTGTGAATTTCGCATTATTGTCATTAAGTGAAATTGTTGTGAGTTCCGTATTTTCAGAATCAGTAATAACAATATCACTATTATAGTCTGTCATACCCAAGGTTATTTTAACCGGTCCATAAACATCAAAGGACATTGACTGTCCTGTGTTAGCAAACCACAGACCATAAGTCGAATCCTTGTAATAAGTATTAAATGAAATATGCGGATTTGTAGAAGTCTCTACAGGATTGCCATTTTCATCAATAGAGATACCAAAAACGCTTGCACTTCCAGTTGTGCTCTTGTCTTTGACAATATCATAAGCATTACCTGTGCCTGTGAAGTCAAGTTCAAATGAAGATATCTTTTCCGGGATTACAGGAGCAGGTTCTTCTTGAACCACCTGAATCTTCTTCATATAGCCACTTCCGGTAACAGTAAGCACAACCTCACCTGCACTAACCTCGGCTGTTGTTGGGGAATAAGTCTTTGTCTGAACATTTATACCAGCTTCACCGCCAAGAGTGTAAGTTGCATTATACTGACCGCCATCTCCTTGAAAATTGGTTATGGTAATCACATCATTTTCAGAAACAACAGGAATCCTTATTTCCGTAGTTGCGTTGACCTGAACATCGCCATTTGACGGACGTGGTTTGAACTCACCACTACCACTATAAGACATGGTAAGACTAATACCTGCCTGATCTGACGGATAGCTTGTCTGATTATTACCTGCTACGGAGCAATCGGAAGTAGAATTCGTGAAGTCCCAGATAGCAGTAATAGGGTATGAAGGGGTTACAGGAGTAGGATCTTCAATTTCAACTACAGAGATATATGGGAAATACACACTTGTGGCATTTGACGATGCATATATCTCAAGGACACAGTCAGATGGAACTATAACTACATCCGTGGCGACATTCGACGCATCAACTGCATATTTACCACCTACGCTATTTATCGTTTTCAACACATTTGTTCCGTCCGAAATAGCTATGTCACCTCCATAGTCGCTCATGCCAAGACCTATTTCATACTTACCTGCCTTTACCGGAACTTTTATCTTGGCATTATAATAAAGACCATAGGTGTTGTTATGATAATAACCCTCAAAATAAGCTATATAGCTTTCTGGCTCTGATGATGACAAAGTTGGTATGCCTTCATCTGTTGAGGCCGTAACATAATAACTGCTTGCTGCACCACCTGTATTGATATTCTCTGCAGCCCATGGTTTGATGAAGCTAATGGAGAAGTTCTCAAACGCCCATGCACTTCCGCTTCCTCCTATCAAGAGGATGAAAGCAAGGATTACTGTTCCGAGAAATCTTGTGAAGATACTCTGACTAGAATTACAAGTATATATGTTTTTTATGATGTAGGTCATATCTATGTGGTTTTAGATGGTTCTTCAGGAAATACGTGGTTTTAGTCGTGGAACTACCACTTCTGGAAACTATAGTGTACGAACACAGTAAATTAGATACTATCTATTAAATTGCAAAGATAATATTTTTTTTCTTTTTTACGCAATTTTTGCAAACTTTTTTCATCACGAACGCGAATTTTAACAAATCAGGCGGCTATACTATGTATAGAGAGCGCATTTTCCATAGTTTTTGATATATAGTTTAGAAGGTAGAATCCCAACTACTTTTTCGCTCTGCCAAAGAAGTGCCTCATATCTTCTTCCCATGTAAGTCCGTACCAAAGTCTATGCAAGTCCCATTTACCTTTGCTCCTTCCTCCGTTCTGAAACGGACCTGAAACGGACCTGGAACGGACTTGGAACGGAGGTAAGGTAAGTGAAAAGTGAAAAATAAAAAGTGGGAAATACGAGTTCAGAAAAAACTTTTTCGCGCAAACCCTACACTCCTACATCGCCACCCCATGTAACACACACAAGTTTAGTTAGTTACAAGGATTTCAAATATCGTCTAACCCTACACTAACCCTACACTAAACCTACACTAAAACCTGATTTTTTCAGAAATTCAGGTTAATTGATAATTAATAATGTATAATTGATAATTTAACGTGAGTTCGATGAATTGTTTTGTCGGCTTGCGCCCTGAAAGGGCAAAGTTTGCTCTTAGCCCAGGGCAACGCCCTGTGGTATTGGTTCAATAGATAGACTACGCCCTGAAAGGGCAAAAGCCCTATCATAAAGATGCTTTTGCCCCTACAGGGCGAAATTGACAAACTTCAATGTACCTAGGGCGATGCCCTAGGCTATTAGCTTGTTAGCCTTGCAGGCTGTTTGCAGGCTGTTTCAGCAATTTCGTCGAACTCACGTTAATTTAGATTGACTTGAACGCTTATGATACTATTCACATTATTCATTTTTCATTATTAATTATTAATTTCATGCCTTGACAGGCATGATTAGTGTAGGGTTGGTGTAGGTTTAGTGTAGGGTTGGAGAATATTTAAAAACGCTGCAAGTTATTGATGTATAGAAGAATACATAGGGTGGCGATGTAGGGGTGTAGGGTTAACGCGAAAAAGTTTTTTCTGAGGATATTAAACTCTCGCAAAAACGATTGAATTCCCGACATTACCCAATGGAAAATAACGTGAGTTCGACGAAAAAATAGAAACGGATTTATCTGAAGTGGCTAACACTACTGTTTTCCGAACACAGATTGCACAGATTAAAGGGATAATCTCGCTTGCGCTCGTGATTTGCATCTGTGAGATCCCTTAAATCTGTGGTTTATAAAAAAAGGATTTATCTGGTTTATCTGAAATAGATCGCGGAAAATGTACAAAACGCAGAGGCGCGAAGACACAGAGATTTTTTCTTTGCGTCTTCGCGCCTTTGCGTTTAAATATAATTTTAGATCAGAGAAAAAAGGCTCTACTTGATGCTGAGCTTCTTCTTACCAACGATATAGATGCCGTTAGCAAAGCCAGAGTAGGTATTAGTGCCAGGAACGACATTGAAAATACGAACAAGCTGACCTGTGGCAGTATAGAGACTCAGAGAAAGGGCTGCCGGACTCTCTACGTAAATCTTGCGATCCTTTGCATAGATACGCAAACCGTCATTCTCCTCCTCATCATTCTGTGGGAGTTCTTCAATACCAGTATCCTCATAGATAAGGATGCTCTCAGGCTTAGCAAATGCCTTGCCCGGAGAAGACGAACCTGTGATGGTCATATAGGTACGGAATGGAAGTATATCCCTTTCGTAACCGCTAAATGATGTTCCGCTATCGTCTATGCCATAGGTATCATCATCATTCTGGGCAGAGAAGGCTCCACGATGAGTTACGACTCCTGCCGTAGTAGAAACTGCGCTATCGTCAGTTACGCCAATAAGATTTGCATTCTCAATATTGAGATTACTTACCTTTGGATTATTACCATACCAAGAGAATGTGACATTCTGAGGCTTAGTAGCAACCTCTCGGAAAGAGAATCCATGAGCATCGGTATCAGCATCCCAAACACCATGTTCACCAAGACTGAGAGACTGGTTGAAATCACCTGAAAGGTCAAACTCCTTGAAGGTAGCACCAGGGAAGCTTACGATGTAAGGAACATAAGCCTGCTGGAAGTAGTAACCGCTGAAGTCACGAGCTGTCCTATAGATACTGAAGTTATTATCCTCATAGATGTCACCATAGATATCGGCAAAATGAGAGTTGAAGTAACGATAGTCGCCTGTGAGAGTTCCACCTGTGAACAATTCTGCTCCTGGGCGGGTGAACGTAGCCTTTATAGGCTGTGAATCCGCAGCAGGTGTAGAAGCGGTAAGACCACGCAGCCAGTATTCATGACCAACATTTGTGGTATTAGCCTCAGTCGCATTAGCCGCATTGGCATCAGTCTCACCATAGAAATGAGAAATCTCGCCATTGAAGCTTGCCTCTACCCTATTCACTGAGAATGGTAATGATATGCCTTCCCAAGCATCGTTCTTGTTTGCTGCATAGTAACGAGGTACGCGGGTGTACCAAGCACGATTTGAAACAACAAACGCGATAGGACAGTTGAAGTCATTATTGAAGCAATCACCACCCTCGCTGTTCTTGTTATCAACAGTACGCTCAACAAGATGCAGGAACTCGGTTGTAGGAGTTACCGCCTGATTAATGACATGAGCCCTGATGTTTGACTCAGGCGTAGCCGGAGTCTCGCCATAAGTATCAGAATATTTGAATGTAGCGAGAACGCCATTAAGGTCACTTGCAGAACGAGCATAGAGCAAGAGATTTCGGGTTACACCTTCATCAAGACTTATATTATTCATGCCATAGTCAGAAACAGGATAATAGAAGTCCATGCCTGTGCCTGCAGCCCTTGATATATTACCACCAATATTCGTAGCATCGGTATAATTCAAGCCGTTATAGCCATAGAAATCGATGGCAGTAATACCGTTATCATGAACATAGGCATCAGAATTATAGTAGAAGCCGTTATTATTCTTGCTACCATAATATCCACCTGCACGATATACTCGGTTCTTCATATCCTCATAGAGCCTGAAGGCATTACTTTCCTCATCCTTTGCGATAGCAGCCGGAACAGTAAGGTTGGCAATACCCTCAGGACAATCCTTAGTATCTGCATTTAGGATTTGTCCGAAGAAGAAATAGTCATTCTTTGGCTTACCGCCCTCTATGAGATTCTCATTCATGAGAGGTCTGTAAGTCACGTTTCCTTCCTCATCCACCACAGCACGGCTCTCATCAATAGGGTGAGATGTGTCGTGTGTAGTTGCAGCATACCCATAGTTCGGGATAAATGAGTTACGGATAAACTCAGAGCCTTCATAGTGGTTATCGAATGAATAGCCAGAATAGAGGTAGTCTCCGTTCTCGTAGTATTTCTCCACATAGTCCTGGGTATTCTCAAGACTTCCCGTACCATCCACATAACGCTTATGCAGATAATATTGGTTGAGGTCGTATGCCACCTTGCCATATCGCCAGTCTTCCTTCGCATATCCGGTGAATGCTGTACCGTCAATACGATATACGGTATTATGGCCATATTCATAGCAGCAATGCAGACTCGGGTTATTTGCAGAAGAACTTGCAGAAACAATCCTTCCACTTACAAGACCGAGGTTATGGATATTAGCACTTGCATCAATAGCCTTGAGCAGACTTGCGTTGTTTGCAATTCCCGTAATGGCATGTCCGTCACCATGGAATGTGCCCTTGAAGTTATCAGGAGCCACATAGTCAGAACCTACCGTTACGTTATCCTGCATAACGAACTGCATATTCGCACCAAAGTCATTCTTTGTGCCAACCTCAGAGAATTCATCCTTCTTCTCATTAATGAATGTAGCGAACCTCAGAAGGTCGGTTTCATCCTCAATGTAGATGCGAGGCTCAGGAATCTCAGAGTTGGCAGCACGCTGAGCAGCGAGGTCAATATGCAGGTCAAGTGCATCTTCACCCTCGTAGATACCACCTCCTGAACGGCGAGGTTCCATACGATGATAGTTGTGGATTTCAAGTTTGCTGTCATCATCCATCGGAACTAAGAAGAGCTCATTAAGACCGAGGACCTTGAAGCAATACTGCACTCCATAGCCATCCATGAAGTAGTATGCAGGAATACGGATACAAGGATTCGTGGTGTTACTCTCATCATAGATAACGTCGGCAAGCATCTCCGAAGTGGCATTGTCGTCACCCTTCTCTTTCAGGTAAGGATAACCCACCTCGTAAGTGTAGAATATCTCCTTGTCGTTACTATCCTTCTTGAATCTCCATTCACCATTCTCATCCTTTACACGAGGACCTATGCGATATACGGTAGCACATTGTGGCATACTGTGGTCAGCACCAATCTGTATGCTACCCTTGTTAACCTCGATCATCTCACCTGGCAAAGCACAGTTCACTACCTTCACGGCACCTGTAACGTCAGGTCCCTGAACATAGTTTATAGTGAGATAGATGGTGTAGGTATATGTCACTTCTGAAACGTCAGTCTCAAGGTCGATAGTCACCTTACAAGGCTCTGACATGTGCTCCTGATAGTATTGAGCGCCAGAGTTGTTTGCCTTGTCTATGAGCTGAAGCACGATGTTGGCTCCATCAATCTCAGTAGTACCCACGAATGTACCGACCTCACTTCCTGTAGAAGAAGTAAACGGCACGTTCACGTAGTATGCGCCCTTATCCGTTTCAGGTGTAACGCCGCTATAGTCATACAGGCCGTCATAGGTAGTGGCCGATGTAGCGCCTATTACAAGCTGATATTTCTGATATGCATCAGAGTTCGGATCAATATTGCGCATCTCTATATCTCCCTCATAGTTCTCGGTATGAGCACTTCTCCATGTAACATTCTTGAGCTTCACGGCAGATCCCAGAGGAGTACCCACAAGATTCATGAGGGCATCGTGGTTATCTGAGTTGAACTTCAGGTAAGGCTCACTTGAACTGTTATACGTATAACCCGTGATAGTGGTGTTATAGTAGTAATGAGTACCTGTGACATACCAATAGTGGATATCGTCCTTTACAGCAAGACTCTCCTGAGCATCATATCCATGGCTGAAACAGTCGTCAACGATGTATCTGCCCCTGGAAGCATCATGAGGGAATACGAAGTTACCAGAAGTCTGGAGGAAGTCCTCAGCACCTTCCACCTCTGGTGCATCAGTAGATATAGCCTTCTTGCGAGGCGCATGCTGCTTGGCACCAGCAGCCTTGCGGCTATGTATATTCTTGGCATACACATAACCACCACCCTCATCGTCACGCACATTGACGAGTGCAATCTCCACGACTCCGACCACAGGACCATAGATGATCTCCTCAGAACTTGCCACAGTCTTGATGTTCTGCACCTTCAGGGCATATCCGGAGGCGATACCAATCATATTGGCAGCAGTACCGTCATTACGCTTGATGAAATCCTCCGAATTAGGATGCTCTTCCCCTTCACTATTGCGATTATCAATATATGACTGCTTAACAGCTAAATATGAAGGACTACTTGTAGTCTTTGCACCGTTAGCAGCGCGATAGTCATCGGCAAATGCCACGTTAGAATAGATAGCACCGCAATAGTGGATGTTGTTTGAGAGGCCGAGATAGTTGCGTGAACGCTTCGCGGTAGTAGCGGCGAGGATGTTTCCTGACGTGCTGGTAACAATATTACCATCAGTTCCTCTCACGTTCAGAGACACCATCTGGATCTCACCCACACGTGCTATAGAATAAGGTGTTGCGGAAATCTCACTAATGTTATAGTCACGAGCACCGAGCAGCGTCACAGCACAATCCGTGAGGCGGAGCATATCCATACGCTGGAAGGAGTTCACTATACGTGCATTGTCAGGTGTCTTGCCAGCAAAGCCGTAACCATAAAGTTCTCCGCTACGGAAGCCCTCAGCGAATGAAAGGTGTCCGTCACCGTACATACCACCATCACCGTTGTATTCATATATTATAATCTTACCGTCCCTCGTCACAGCATCAGGCAGGTTGGAGGTAGAAGTAACATTATATCCTTCGGTGTATATATACTTGTAGTGACCATCTGCGGTCTGGTAGTAATATCCGAAGATATCGTCGGTAGGAGCGATGTCCGTTCTCTCGTTCATAGTCTGGGAAGAAACGGATATGTGGTCGGTAGTGAAGCTTGTTTCAGATGTAGGAGCATCCCATACCAATACGGTAGTGTTACCTCCGAATCCTATGGTGCCTACGCTCTCATCCTTCCATTCTCCACTATCTTCCTCGCCAAGGCTCTCCACACCGTCGAACTTCTTCACGGTATAGGTACCAGCTGCGACTGATGAACCAGAAGCGAGGGCATAACCTCCACCATATACAGCCTCATCGATTTTTATGTCGATGCTGTTCCAGTTCACGCCGCTGGATGTGGTTACTATATTAGAGAAGTTACCATGCTCACCCATCGTTGCCTGAGTATGTCCAGCATCGTATGAGTGTATGGCATCAAATACCTCCTCGGATATGATATCACCCTCAAGCAGGTTGATGGTCTTCTTCACCATCTCAGAGCCATCCTCGTTCTTCACCTCAGAATTCCATTTGTCGGTACGCTGCAAGTGATAGGTTCCGCTCTTCTGCACGGTGTAATACTTAGGATATCCAACGAGTACATGTGTGCTACCCCACATTATGCCAGAGTAAGAGCCTCCACATACGGAAGATGCCACATGACCGTTATATATGCGGACATAGGAATTACCTACCACGTTACCCTGCTGGCCACCACCATAGATATAGTTGGTCGTAGCTCCATGAGCCTCAGTATCGTAGCGTGTTGCCGTAGCAAAGCGGTTTTTAGCCACATCCTTTCCGAAGTCAACATGAGTGTTTCCGCGCACGTATGCCAAACTACCATATCCTGCGCCATATATGCTGCACACGGCAAGGTTCTTCGCCTTTGTCTCGGCAAGCTCTGCAGGGGTGATATTGGCAAGCATGTCAGACTTCATGTCGATATGCACGTCACCCACGATTGTGCCTGAAGTATAGCATCCGCCATACACATTGGCACCTTCCATGACTCCGTTCTCACCGACATAAGGCAGGAACTGACACTCAACATTAAGCTTGATAGCATCCTTACCACGTGCACCGAGCAGGTATCCGCCCTTATGCAGAATTCCAGAGTAAGGCATTCTGTAGTTCGCCATATTACAGCCACCAACTATCTTATCGGTAATGACAAGGCTTGACGGGAAAGTATATGTTACCATATTACCATTCTCGTCAGGCTCCACATTCATGTTACCACGGTTACCTCCACAGTAGAAAGAACCGATGGTTACGTTCTGCATATCATCTGCCCAATAGACGATAGGCTGCACATCCATCTCTACTGACTGGAAGTAGAGGTCGAGAAGATGCTGATAAACCTTTGGTCTGTTCTCGTGAGATACAGGCAGATACTGCATTGTGATGGCATGGTTACCAGGGATATGGCTCCAGTCGATAGCATCCTCGAGGTGGAGAGAGTTCAAATCCTCGTATGCCTTACGGTATTTCTCACTTCCATCAAACATAGCATCGCCATCACATCCCATGAATACATTCTTGATGTTAAGGTTACTGCCGAAATGGAAGGTAACGACAGGCTTATTGCCATTGAGGTTGTTGACCGTAGCAGAGTTACCGCCACCATACACGCCACCAAGTTCAAGGCGGTTGTCAGCAGACGGTCCGCTAAGATTAATCTCCACATTCTGCACTTTAGGACGATATGAACTGCAGTTCACCATGCGCTGAGCAGGAGAAGAGGCTGCGATACTGGTCATGAAACTTCGCAGAGGAACGGTATATACAAGGTCGTAGGTATTTCTACCCATCTTGTAATACTCGTTCACAGTTACTTTCTTCTCCCCGTTTCTACCTACAGCATACAGGTAGTCACCATTACCAGCACCATATACGTTACCAAAAACATGACCTGCGGATATGTTGAGGATGGTTTTATTGAGGATATCACCCGATACATCATTACCGCCGTACACATTATCATGCACATATAGAGACTCGCCTGTATTGCCATTAGGACCGATGTTGAGCGTTACGATGCCTTTCTTGTCAGGATTTGCAGCAAGGTAGTCATTATACATGCTCTCGTCAGTAAAGCCCACATCACCCATCAAACCACCGCCAAAGATATCTCTACAGTCAACGCTATTGATTGTGACCTCAGCAGCACCCACAGGAGCATAGAAACCGCCTCCAAATGCACGACGAAGGAATGTCTCACCGCCGATAGTTACATTAGTAACGCCTCTAACAGGACCGGAATATCCACCGCCAACAACGTCCATCACAGACTGACGTGACAGGAAATGTGCATGAAGCTGTGAAGCGTCGTGCAATTCATCAGCATCCTTTATAAGCATTTCCTCTTTTTCAAGACTTACATTGACGTTGGTGTTATTTTCTATCAAAGTATTCTCACCATAGCCGCCACCGAATACACAGAAGTGCGGTGAACCTACTTTATGATATATTTCCATCCACTCGTTGGTATTGAAGAAACCTCCAATATCATCGGTGCTGACTCCGGAAACTGCCTGCAGACTCTTTGGTATCAATCCCTTGGTCATAGTGACATAAGTATTGCCACCAACCTTACATGCGACATTTCCACCACCGTAAATATTATGGTTCACGTTGAACTTCTTCAAATCCGGATCATACTGCGGAGAGTATATTCTCTGCTCACCATTCTTGCTTACCACATGAGCCTCGGTCCATATACGATTCTTGGAATCCCATAGAGAGTTAACCTTTGCCTCGGCATTTCTCACGATGATATTGGTATTGCCCGTCACATCTGCAGAAGTGATGCCATCAGGGTTGACAATATTGACACCATTCACCGTGAGGGAATCAACATTACCCCAGCCACCGCCGAACATGTTATAGACAATATATCCGCCATTGAAATCCATGAAGGTATTGCCATACACCGTACCGTTTTGGCAACCGCCATAGATACGATTCCAAAGATAAGGGATAACAGGCTTATCCAATTCATCATCATTCACATACGGATACTTACGCACCGTATTCTCCACACAGAAGCGAGTGTTACCATAGACAGCACCAAGTTTTGTATAGTCATTACACATATTCTTGGTACGACCGTTACCACCTGCAAATACAGAAGAGAATACACCTCCACCATAAATATATACAGATGTGGTGAATTCCTTACTGTCCTGATTATCCAGTGTTATCTCTTCGCAAGTTTCCGTTTTAACGGTACCGACATTAGCTACGTCACCGCCACCATATACATTTCCGAACACAAGTACGCGCTCCTTGTCATACGTTTGATAACCCTCACCATCAGGATTAGGAATATCAGATGTCATAGGCATAGCTTCACCCCATACCTCCACATGAGTCTTTCCCTTTACGCGGGCAATGTCAGGGAAATCAATAAAGGTATCTCCATCCTTGTATGACTCAACACCCGCACCTCCGCCAAATACATTGAGAGAGACGAAGCCTGAGTGCAGAATAACACTTGTGTTACCTCCGACCTCACCATAGGTTTCATTACCAGTAGGATTGGTTGGCAGAGAACCAAGACCACCGCCAAACACGTTACGACAAGCAAGCTGACAATCAGTAACAACCTTTGTATCGCCAGTAACATATCCACTGAAACCACCACCATGAATATCCATGAACGCACAGGTTAGAGCACCGAGCGACATAGCCAGTCGTTTTGCACGATAACGCAGGAAGGTATGCGTATCAGAATTGCCACCATCGAAACTACCATACAACCTAATTCTTTCCTCTGGACCAACCGCATTGAAATCATCAAGGAGTGCATTCTCAAATATGACATACTCCGAGATGTCTTCGTTTATATAGGCATAAGGTTCCTTTCCTAAATTACCAGGGGCAATGGTGAAATAAAATCTCTCATTATTCGCCTCATTTGTCCCATCATATTTCAAACTGGTACCTTCCACGTCATCATCATACGGTTTAAGCACAAGCTTGGCACCAGTATAATCGAATCGTGCACCAGGTCCTACATATACGTCAGTCTCGCCTACCCGGGTATTAATACCCCAACCACCGCCAAACACAGAGAACTGAGGATTATTAATGTTACTTATTGAAGCATACCAGCACAATCCGCCAACAGTAGTCTCATCAAGCAGATTGATACTATTGCCCTCATCGTCGGTCAGCCTTGCAATAGGAGAGTGATTGATAGTTACCTTAGCCTTGCCTGCAACATTACAAGCATCTCTTCCACCGCCAAAGATATTGTGAGCTATGACGAAGCTACACTTACCACTTGCATCGATATTGAAGAAACGTGAATCTGCATATTTCTTTAATAAACCAATAAACTTTGCAGCACTCATGGTTCTTAGCTCAGAAAGATTGTTTGCAACAACCTGTGTTGCATCCTTCCACACCACGATATTACCTTGGTTGTCGGCTAACTGATTCCACAACCATTTACCACCATCAATCTTTACAGTAGTGTTACCCTTGATGTCAGCATAAGTACCATTAGTCTGTGCCTCCGGAGCATCATCAGCAGCATCACCAAGACCACCGCCAAAGATATTATGACCGAGTTTTCCGCCCTCGATATGTACGAAGGTACTACCATTAACAGTACCGTATGAACAGCCACCAAAGATGCGGTTCCAGATAGTTGGAACAATAGTACTGCCATCAGCCAACGTGCTATCACCTACATGCACAAGGGTGTTACCCTCTACACGGCCAAGCGTTGTATAGTCAGAAGCCTCAGACTTCCTACGACCATTACCTCCAGCAAATACTTCTCCAAAGATGTCACCACCGATTACATTGACGAACGACTGAGCATTGGCATGTTCATATCTCCTTGGAGGAAGGAACATATCTTCCACATCAAAGATTGTCCTACTCTCAGGTTCTGCCGTAGCAGAGGTATTCTCCTCTCCTACGTTTGCCACGTCACCACCGCCATACACAGAGCCAAAGACCTGAGTCTTTCCAGAGATAGTGACAGAAGTCATACCGTGAACACGCGCCATGTCCTTAAAGTCCGTAAGAGTACCATTGACTATGGCAGACTCCACACCGGCACCGCCTCCAAAGACATCACCATAGATATAGCCGCCATCAGTAAGGACAGCGGCATTACCGCCCACCTCACCAAGGTTGTCACGAGTCTTGCCATCATATATTTCCGTTCCTTGCTGTAACATTGTGTAAGCATCCAATTGTCCATATCCACCGCCATATACACGATGCATATAGGTATTGCCACCAACCTTTACGTCGGTATCGCCAATAACCAGACCGGCATAGCCTCCACCAAGGACACCAAGAACTGTGTTACCTGCTACACCATAGCTATCATCATAAACTCCAATAGAAGCATTGTCAGTACCGCCATTGCGCTTTGCCTTCTTCCTATAAGAACCATCCTCTGGCTCAAGTGTATGATTTGTAGCTTTTGCAAGCTGCATATCTGTGGTAGCACCTTCACTTTGCTGTTCACTCACAGCTACGTAAACCTTTGTTTCCGCTACTGATGTATATGCGCCATATCCACCTCCGAATACATAGAAGTGAGGATTCTTACTATCATTATACGCATTCTTCCACGCTTCTGTTGAAAGCAATTCATACCCGCAGAATCCCTTTGTCACCTCTACAGATGCAAGACCGCCTGTTTCCGTATCGGCAATAGGCATTACCCTACAAGCACGGTTTCCACCGCCATAGATGTTATGGTTATTTATGAATATCGGTGCACTTTCTTCACCTGCAAGGAACTCGTCCCAGTTCTCTCCAGCCCACTCACCGTTCCAGTCATAGAAACGCTTGAGAGTTCTGTTCCACTTCCTGTTCCATACTACGGTTGCACCGTCGATATATACGCTTGTAGAACCTATGACATTGGCAAACGAGATAGGATTTGTGGTAATATCACCATTGCCACCGCCAAAGATTTCTCCGGCAAATGCGCCCTTAGATATGTTTACGACTGCGTTACCATATATATCAGCCTTGTTTCCGCCTCCGTAGATGTTTCCATACACCACAGGCCCAACACCCTGCATTGAAATCTCCGTACCATACAATGCAGGATAGTGACGGATATAATCCTCTTTTTCCTCATCAGTACCATCAGCAGGATAAACAGTACCTACAGGAGCTACATTCCCACCACCGAATACGTCACCGAACACCTGACCGCCATTCAGGGTAACTGTGGCGCCTCCAGACACAGGACCGGCATTACCACCTCCAAAGATAGTAGCCAGGCCATAGTCTCCTTCCTTCGTTGTAAAGTCGTTTATCGTGGTATAGGTATCGCTGACAGGTGCCATAGTTCCATAGCCACCACCATATACTGACATTTGTCCCTTGGTAGTACAGTCGTTAACTATTATTTCCGTCTTACCCTCTACCTTACTTGCCATGTTACCACCACCATACAAATAGTAGTCGTTGCTTGAGGAAGCATAGTCAACCTTATCTACCTTTATGTAAGTGGTGCCCTTTATGTCGGCAGATGCTGTTACCTGTGCATCGGTAGCAGTAGTAGCCGAAGTTCCTCCTGTAAGTGCTCCAAGACCACCGCCATAGATGTTTCCATTCAAAGTACAGCCATTCAGCGTAATAGATGTACTGCCATTGGTTATGGCAGACTCCGCACCACCATATATGTCACCATTAACCGATGGATTTCCCGATGTCTTGACTACGGTGTTACCATTGACTATACCGAAAAGCGTTGCATTTTCAGGAGTATGGAGGAGATATGGGGTTAAGGTATGAGGAATGGTAGTTATGCTAACATCATTCGTGATACCCTGAGCCGCACCAAACACATTACCCTCAATCTCAGCATTGCCTGAAATATTGACAGTAGTAGTGCCATCGACAGCAGCAAGCATACCACCACCATACACATTACCACCAACGCCATTATAAGACAGGATCTTGGCAGTACCACCGATATTGACGAATGTGTTACCAGTCAACCTTGCCATGTTGGTAAGCGTTCCGTATGTAGAATTATTCAACAATTTAGCCTCTGCCACACCGGCACCGCCACCATATACGTTACAGTACATAGTGCCACCGTTTATGTTCAATACTACGTTTCCGTATGTTTTTCCAAGCTCTGTATAGTCAGAAGGAGTTCCTGCATAAGCGTCTTCAGAATAGAACTTATCAGTACCTCTTCCACCAGCAAAGATTCCGTGGTCACAATAGAATGTACCACCAGTAATAGTCAAGGTAGAAACCGTCTCACCAGCCTTGCCATAGATATTACCTCCATATTTACTCGGAACAACACCTCTATCATTAAACAGACTCGGACTCATAAATCCACTACCGCCGGCATATATTCCATCAATAGGCTGAGTAGAAGATCCGAAGATACCGCCATTAATTACAATATTCGTATTGGTCTTCGCAGGATCAACCATTGTATATGGATTAGTAGGATCATTTGGATTATAGCATTTTACAGAAACAAATTTTCCCTTTGCATCTGCGTAAGGACCATAGAGCACAACAGTACTGTCAGAATTCCAATATGCGATATGCTCATCCACAGTAGGATTTTCATCATCTCCAACGCCGTTGTAACCACCTGCACCTGCACCGAAGATTCCGCTGAAAATCATATTCTTCTTTGGGTTATTTTTAGGAAGGATAGTGAATGTTCCGCCATTGATTGTCACCGTACTGTATCCATAGAATGGATTCTTGATAGTTATACCGCCAGTAAAACCACGTCCAGTACTGCCGCCATAAAGCTCTGTGATGATAACCTTGCTATTGTCACCATCTCTCGGGTCAACAAGGATATTAGCCCTACCTGAATAGGTATTGTCAGGGAATCTGTAATTCCTACCGTTATATTCGAAAGTGAAGTTTTTCTGATTTCCCATGTGTCCGTTTACCACACGAGCCACGTATCCGCTCTTAATGACGATATCCAAATCGGCATACATCGGTCCCTCATGTGAAGCAGCAATGATACCACAATCGTAATCAGCACCGAATTGATTATGCGCATCATTGTATGCCCTGTCAATATCAATGGTTACAGTACACTTGATAGGCATATTAGGAGTACCCATCAATCCATTAATCTGATTACTGGTTGACTGTCGTCCGGCAGGAGTGATGCAGGAATAATGTCCTGACTTCAACGTAATAGTGAAGCCTTCCTTACCATGAGGCATAGCAGCCTCCATAGCTGCCATATCCAATACGCCCTTGTCGGTGCGGAAGCGCTTGTCATTGTTCAAACCGCCATAGATCTGGAAAGAAGAAGTCTTCGCTCCATCGATAGTTCCATATCCAGGGGCATTACTTGTGAATCCTGTCATCTGGACACCCTCACCCATCTCAAGGCTATTATACTGACAGAATATATAGCTTGAGTGTTTGGCTCTGGAATCATGATTGAAAGTAATATTCTGGAAACGGGTATCACCAAATAGTCCGATATACTTAACTCCATTATTTCCATCCTCATAGGCTTCTATTATACCGCCATAGTCCACGCCTTCCCACATACCTGTGATGGTAGCATTCTTTGCAAGGTGAGAGGCATCAACCTTCGCTTTCCATTGTACGTAGGTTTCAGACACCGCATTGCCCTGAAGACTAGAAGTAATAGAGAATCCTTTATTACCACCAGTCTGGTCACACGTAGCTTCTCTGCTACTTGTTCCAATCAGCACGATATAGTTCTCGTCCCATGGTGCATTTTCCTTGAGCAGACTATATGCCTTCTGCCATGTCCTTACAGGAGTCTGATCAGTCTTTCCGTCGTTTTCGTCATTTCCTGAAGGATATGACACTCCGTTTATCGTCTCAGTATCCTTTGTATGTAGATAGACAATAATAGACTTGATGTACTTTACCGTCAGCTCAGTGGTGAATGATGTCTCGTATTTCGCGATGAGGTCTTTGTATATATCCTCCGTGCCGTGATTTTCCACGAAGGTGTTCCATTGTGCATCAGTAGCCGTAACGGTACAATAATATGTCTTATCTTGACTTGCACCAGAGAGAGTTGCTCCAGAAACAGTCTCGCCACCTGATAGTGGAATCTTTCCAGAAGAGCTGGATGTATATGTATCGTTTGTGGATATTGGTGTATATGTAATACCGCTATCCTTACCGTATGTGCCATCACCCAGCGACATATAGTCAGCCTGCTCTCCAGCAGAAAGGGCAGCATACTCCTCTGCAGAGATAACGTCAGTCATTATATGCTTATATGTTACAGTATAGTTTGAAGGGTTGGCATAGATATCTGCAGACCAGTTTGCCTCCAGAACTGGAGTTGAACCTTGCGTCACGCTCTCGATATATGAACGGTTAGCATCGAAGCATTGCTGGGCTGTATAGTGCAAGGTTGTGGTTGTACCATCCGACCATTCCTTCCAGTCGTAGCTATAGGTGTAGCCTCCTTCGGTGAAGGTTTCATCTGGAGTGACGGTAAACGAACCTGAAAAATCATACTTAGGATTATAGTCGGCAGAGAATACATATCCTCGTGGAAGCTCTATTACCTCGGTTGTATATTTCAGATCAGAACCTCTGAACACCTTGACATACACGAGCTGTGGAGTTACACCAAGGCGTATTTCCTCGCTATTGCTATATGGTTTCTCTTCACCATTGACATACCATTTATAAGTCAAGCCCTCATCGCCCAACTTATTGGTGACAGTCAGAGTATGGACAAATTTTGAGGCATCACCCAAGTTGTCATCGGTAAACGTGATGTCGAACACCTCTCCGAGATGCAGCTTGCCATCTGCTCCGAATGTGAAGCCAAACGCCTTTATCTCGTCGTTAAAGGTTGCCTCGCTTCGTCCGGTACTGAATGCTGACGCAACTGCCGACATGGCACTTGCATCCATCAGGTCAACGTATGCTCCATAGTTTACACCTTGATAGTAATAGTCCTGCAAGTCTTTCTGGTGATGCCACTTGGTATCATAGTATGAGTGTGAAAGGATTGTCCTTGCACCCATATCACATGGATTTCTCTGGGCATTGTTGTCGCTGATGGCAGGATAGGAGTCGGTTATATCCCTATATGCACCGTCATAGTATATCTTATAGCGATTGTCGTAGAATATGTTGCTGACAGGAGCTGACTCGGCAGCGTTTATCTTGCCGACATACAGATTACAGTAGTAGTCATAGTCGCTTCGGGTGTTATTTCTGAAAGCACCAACTGAGAACAAAGGGCTTACCATTGCCTTTCCTATAGCCTTCACCTTACCTGTATAATAGGTATAGTTCGGCCAAGGCATAGTACCAGATGCTCCAGAAGACATCATGGAACCTATGATACCTGCAACATCAACCTTGTACTGGTCAGCACTTGTTGCTCCATTCTCGAATTTAGCAGAATTAATGGTTATGTCACAGTCGGATACCAAAAGACGAATGGTAGTAGTCGTATTCATATCGCCTGCATCTGACGAGAAGGAGTATTGCGAACGTCCGATTATACCACCAACAGACAACATATGCTTTGCAACACCATACTGGGCAGAGCCTTCGTCAGTTATACTACAGTTGCTCACCTCTATGTTCTGTATTGTGGCATTTGCACCGACAACTCCAGCCAGCACACCAACATAGCAGTTGTTTGCCGTACCTGATGTGCCGTTATAATAGAAAGATGTATTGCCTGTATCATGAGTGAGTACGGCATTCTTGATGACAAGATTCTGTATAATAGCTTTCTGTGAGTTGCTCACACCCTGAACAGCTCCGAAGAGTCCCCATACGCGATTTACCTCCGCATTCACATCACCAGCCTTCCATAGTATATTCATACCAGTAATGGAGAGACCCTTACCATCGAAGTGTCCACGGAAGCAGTTCTCTGCCTGATAATTATCCTTTACAGAACCGATAGGAGTGAAATCCGTCACACCAGTCAAATCTACATCCGCATCAAGCAGATAATATGCCTGGTTATAGTCTGCCGTTGTCTTGCCATTGTATCCGTAGGAAGCAGACTGATTACTGAGATATGACAGCAGAAGCAACTCTTCCTTGTGACCTATGAGATACGGATCATCAGCCGATGTTCCTGAACCTGCAAATATAAGCATCGGTACAGCTGCCGACAGAGTTGCTACTGTACTGCCATTCTTCTGTACGTCGATATGAAGTGAGAGGTTATCGCTCGGAATAGATGGACGGACGGAGCAAGTAGTTCCGCTACCAATCTCCTCGTCGTTGAGATACCAGCTGTATGTGTATTCATCAAGCTCGCGGCCCTTGATTTCGAGCGTGTGCAGATCCAAGCGTGGCAATCCTGCGTTATTGTCAACAACCACCATCTTCAGGTGAGAAAGGCCATAGCCAGGAGTCATACTATATACCCACGGATACAGATCCTCTCGTGTCCATACCGTCTCATTAGCAGTAGCAAGGAAGGTGGTGGCATAGTCAGCCAACTCTTTCTGCGTACCCACATTCTGATTTGCCGCATTCACGTAGTAAATGGTTGACGTGGCATCTGTAGTGAGACCTGTGGCATTCTTACCGAATACCGAGCCTATGTTAGTAGGACCAGAAGGTACGGTGATTTTGCCAAGAGCATAGACATTCTTAACACATGTCTTTGCATTGGTCTGCCATTGACCTACCACACCACCAACAACTATATTATTTGCAGTATTGACAGTAATGCCAGAAAGGTTAATTTCTACATCAGTAGAGATATTAATGAAACTGTAGTTATTGCTAGAAGTATTGATTTTTCCTGCTAAGCCACCAAAGTACAGTTCCTTACCGTTCTGTGCGCTTGCCGTGGCAGAAGCCTTCATTTCGGAGTTGCGCACAATGACATTCTCTATCTGCGAATATTCCTTCACATTACCGGCCAGGATGCCTACACACCTGTTACCCAAAATGTTATCGCTTGCTTCCTTAGAAGCCACAGCATCGGCAATGACGAGGTTCTTCACAACAGCCCATTGGGCAGCCGTACCCTTGATAATGGAGAAAAGTCCGAAATTGGCAGCTGCCGCATAGTTAGCATTCCAGTCTATATGCAGGTTGCTGATGGTATATCCCTGTCCGTCGAATACTCCGGCAAACGCGCCTACGCCCGTTTCCTCCATTCCGTTCATTGGTGACCACCACGCATTGCCAAGATCTATATCAGCCGTAAGCACATAGTGCTCCGTATTCTCTGCATCAACCTCAGAAACATGATAGCCCATCCATGCGAGGTCGCTTGCCGTAGCTATCTGATATGGATTCTCAGCCGTTCCGTTTCCATTAGTCGGTGCACTTGCCATTGAACCGTAATCATACCATTCCTTTCGTGGTATGGTAACGGTACACTCGCCTATCGGAGAACCGCCATTAGAGATATGCACGGTGGCAGTCTTTGCCTCCATGCCTCTTGCCGTTTCTACAGAACTATCTGTGCCTATGGTTGTGCCATCCACCTTCCATTCGTAGGTATAACCAGAAGGAAGTGCCGAACCATCATCATTATGAATGGTAAGGATAGATTTGAAGGCATCGGTAGCTTTCATCTTCTCCGTAGCCACGAATTCATACATGACTATCTTTCCATTAGCATCCACATCCCAGAAAGGACCATCCTCAGCCTCACGCAAGGCTGCAAGCACGATGTTGAAATTGCTTTGATAGCTACCACGGTTCACACCTTGGGCATAGTACATGTAATAGTCAGGGAAACCACTTGACGCAGTATATGCAGGATAGATTGACATATCGGCATTACTACCATTGGAACTATATGGAAGGATGGTCTTTGAAGCTTTTAATGCACTACCTATCCTGTTCTCTGTCCAACCGCTTACATCGCCGATTGTAGCATAGCCTTCAGTGGTATAGCTACCGTTCATTGTCTTACCGGAATTGATCACGCTGGAAGTAAGCCATAACTGATAGTCATCATAATACCATTTACTATAATCTGCCACATTGGCTCTGGTGTTATTTACTCCAGAATAGTCATTATAGATAAATTCATTAGAATCCTTACTTTTCAGGAACGTACCAACAAGAGGACCAACAACGCAATACGGGGCTTTCACCTTACCACTATAATATAGTGTTGTTGGGATATAGTATGGATTATACAGTCTGCCAATAACACCACCAATCACGAAATTATTCTTTGACAAATTGCCTGTTTCAACTGATTTGTAACCAGTAAAGTCGAAGTCGCAATATGCCACACATCGCTCAATAACTATTTGATTGGCAGCATTCGTACTGCCTTGATCCACAGTACTGCCGACAACACCACCAACATACATACAGATATTTCTGCAAAACGTATTGTTTACATTTACGTTTGGGTTTGACCCAATGTAGTTCTTACCATATTCAGAAAGGCTTTCGTATAGCAAGCAGTCTGTCACTTTGCAGTCTTTCTCCAACTTACCCACCATACCACCAATACGGATATCAGCGGTAACAGCTGATGCATTCAGTTTACCAGAAAAATATATCTTCAATCCTGTTGTCTTGCATCGCGTTATGTCAGAATATCCATACGCATTTCCATCCTTTCCTGCCCAACCAACGATACCACCAACTGCCATCTTTCCCAAATTTCCCCCAATGTTCATCGTAACATTCTTAATGGAGCATTTGGTGATTACAGCACGTGATGTACTACTACCATACATACTCCCCACCAAACCCGACAGGTTTGGTCCGGTGAGTGAATAATTGGCAGTAATCGTAATATCCTCGGCACTACAACCTTCAACCAACGATCCATTGTCCATACGACCAACCAAAGTGGCATAGTTACCTCCGTTGGTTATACTTCCAGAAATAGTGAAAGTACACACTTTTACAGAGCAGTTCCGAACAACAGAATATCCATTTCCGATTCTGCCAATAAAGCCACTACAATATGATGTAGAGGCCGATGCCGAACCTGAATTGACGGTTATATTTTCAGCAGAACAATCTTCCACCAACGAACCACTTTCCACATTTCCTATAAATGAACCAACCTTTACTGAATTACTAATATTAACACCAAAGGTTACGGAAACCGTAGAAACACCGATATTCCTGATTTCACCACTGCTTACTGTACCAAGCAATCCATAGGATTTGTTTTGATTAGGCACAATGATTTCATAATTACTGATTACAGGCTTAGCTCCATTACCCTTATCACCAACAAGATGCCCCTTGAAGGTTTTGTCTTGATGATAAGTCCATTCTCTGCCATCGAGGTTAATATCCGCAGTTATCTTATAGTAAGATGATGAGCCATTATATTGCGTACCAAAGTATGCCAGCTCCGCAGCATTGGAAATGATATACGGATCAGCCTTCGTTCCCGTACCGCTTGCAAACTTTGAAGCAACAGAACCGTCCCAAGGGTCCTGAGCATTAGCAGTAGCAAAAGAGAAGAAGAGGAGGAGAAGGAAGGAAAGGATACGACAGTAGCCTCTCCCCCTGCCCTCTCCCATAGGGAGGGAGCCGGAAGGCGAAAGGAAGTGTAACATTGTATGTCCAAATGCCTTTATATTTTCTCTATTCAATTCCATCTTATTGTATATCATTTTCTTCATCATAACTGTAAGTGTTTTTAGTATTGATATTATTTAGGAGAGTTTGTTTGGTTTAGAGTTTAGTGATTAGAGATTAGAGTTTAGTGATTAGTGATTAGAGATTAGTGTAACTTAAATTGGCTTTCCCTTTGGCCGCCGAACTAAAGTTTCTTCACTATTCACTTTTCTCTTTTCACTTCCCTTTCGCCTTCCGGCTCCCTCTCTATGGGAGAGGGCGGGGGGAGAGGCCTCATCTCAACACCACATCAGCCGTTTCCTTATCTCCATCGCTGAGAACGTAGAGGAAATCAGGCTTCACGGTTGCATATATATCGAAATATTTACCTGCTTCTTTAGAAGTGAATCCCAATGTGAGGGTATTCTGGGCGATACACCCCTTACGGGTGAGTTGATCATTTTTATCATATACATCATATTCAGCAACTATCAGAACAGTTCTGAGATATGCTTTTTCCTCTTCTATCTCATTGACAGTTTCAAAAAGCGAAGGGGATTTTGGATTGACATGAAACTCCAGACAATTACGACCTACGACTGTTAGCGCATCCCCGGGAGCAGCAGGGGTAGCCGAAGCTATCAATGTTGAAGCATCATTTTTATCATATACAGGCTTTCCATTCGTTCCCAAACCTGTACTACTATATATATTCAAATTAGTAAGGCGAATGGTTCTGATAGCCTCCACCTCGCTATTGACTCCAAGCACGAAGCGCACAAGAACTGTGTTATGCTTCAATGGGAAATATACTCGGAGATTCTGGTTTTCCGTTATACCTGTACCTGAGAGATAGTCAACAGAGCTGAACAAAGGAATTGTCTCAGAGTCCCATACATTATCATAATTAGTATCTTCCGTGAAACTTTCAGGGATAACAGTCCTTGCCTCATAGTTAAATAAGGTATAGTTTTCCTCTATTATCTCGTCAGCAGGAGTAATTCCGAATTCTGTAACACCCTCGGAATTGAGAGCTCCCGAACTTGACATGTTCGTCAACGTCAAATCCAACTGGGATGCAGCATCAATCTTACTTGTTGCCTTCACAAACACCTTATACAGAACAGGAGTCATAGGAGGGTCTAACCTTGTCAACTCTCCACGTGTCACAGCCTTGGCTGTATTGCTGTTGAAGATTCCTTCCTTCCAGACATCAGCAAAACCAACACCAAACTTCACATCATGCTCGTCGGCATTGTCCTCAACCGCATCCTTTGAACAGGATGTGAAGAGCATACCAACGAATATTCCTAATAAGGTATATATATGTAGAGTTCTTTTTTTCATTCTATCTATTGATTAGAGTTTAGTGATTAGTGTTCAGGGGTTAATACCAACTCGTATTTTTCACTTTTCATTTACCAATTATGCCATTCATCCTCTATCAATCCGTCGCTCTTCCAGCTCTCAACTTCCACATTAGCCAGAATTATTGCAGCCCCATCAGGCGTAGTGACGATTTTGAAGATATATGTGTATGACTGGTTTGGTTGCCAGTTGGTATAATGTGCCGGTATTGATGCCAATACATTCTGCTGTGTAAATTGCGACTCGTTCTGATTACGAACCAATATATCACATTGAAGGGTGAGACCTTCGGTATTATTGTATGGCAAGACCTTAGTATATTGCGAACCATTATTAGTGGTAAACAAAGCCTCTGAAGAAGAGGTAGGAAGGGCACCACTCTGAGTTCCGGCAATATTAAGTACACCAAAATCCATATATTTTGAAGTTCCGTTTTCTACAGGAACCGTCTCGGTTGTCACATTATCAATATTATCCCCTCCCTTGAAAGAGGCATTGGTATATGTAAGCCTGACTTTACCCTCATTTACGAAATAACCTCTAAGACAGACATTCGTTGTAGGCAATTCATTAGTATTGAATGTTCCATCATTATTCACTCTATAGAAGTCCACGCCAACAACCTTATATCGCTTGTCTCCACCTGACTGGGTTATATCCTCATAGAAACCGATACGGATTCGTGAACAATAGCGCAGGAAGGTAAGAGTTACAGGCTGACCATACTTACTCTTTGGCACGTACTTCGGCTTGGTGAAATACAGACATTTACTGTCATCCTGCACATCCACTTGTGTGATGTTCTCTACCTCTATAACATGAGGATCTGGAAGTGTGCTCTCTGTATAGTCATAACCGCCACTCTTTGAGAAATCGCCAATAGCCCAGAAGTAATGGCCGTCGCGCTTTTCATCCCAGTACTTTATCGTCTGCTCCTCAGAACCAGAAGCACCTTCTACAGTTCCCACATACTCCCAGTTTGCTGTATTGGTTGATGTGGTATTTGCCAGATTCTCCGTATGCCAGACCTGATAGTCTGGGAATACGGTATTCTTCTTCGTAAATGTTGCAGCATTACCACTACCGCTAATATCACCATTAATGCCATACACCTTGAAATCAGAGATAAACTCACTAAGGCTGACCTCTGCACGAGTCACACCATCTTCTGAACAAGAGAAGGTGATGGGCAATCTATTATCAGAATTTCCGTCCTCATCTGAGGTGCAAGCAACAAATGCGAAAAGGAAAAGAATCCCGCATCCCCCAAGAGGGAGGATTCTTCTTATGGTATTGAAACTCATAAGACTCTTCATATTATGTAGTGATTCATTTTTCATAACAATTTAGTGTTTAGAGTTTAGAAGTCTAAAGTCTAAAGACTAAGGACTAAGGCTTTCGATCTTTGACCTTCTACCTTTAGGCTCTACCATTGGAAGATATTTTCTTCATGGTCAAAGAAACTCAGATTCATGAAATCATCCGCCAAAGTGATATTCCATGTGTAGATCTTACCGCTTTCAAAGACCTTTGCCGGAATATCGCAACTGTAAGAGAATGTATGATTCGAACTGTCCTTGCCATTCAGAGTCAATGTTGCTCCTGCGAATGATGCAGGAAATGTGAATGCGTAGAAGTTGGCAGAAACACCTTCTGTTCCCTTTGCCGACAATCCATATCCCGCAGATCCCATACTTGCCTGCAAGGTCTTATACAATATTGTAGATATAGCAAGGCTCGGATTACTTGATTCGCCAGGAGTCCATGTAACGGTCTTAGGGAAACCGCCCGTAACATTCCCGGCTACATTTATCGAAATACTTGTAACCCTTACCCTTTCTACCCTATCGTTTGTCACGGCAAAGCGGATTACAGCAGGAAGAGCTGTAAAATGAGCAGATGCCGTCTGTATCTGGGCTCTGCCTATCTCTGTGACTGTTGACTCTGCCTTGATGTATGTGTATTTCTTGAAATCTGCCAGACTTGGTGTTCCATCATGAACAAAGTCGTTAGGAAGAGCAAGAGTCACTATTCCGTCTGCATCTACAGAACTGCCATTTGCATCTGGAAGAATAGGAGACAGGAAATATACAGGTGACTGTCCTATAGTTATCTTCTGTATCTCATTTTTCAATATTCCGGAGTTGGAGGTTATGGAAGCAACACTCACAACATCTTCTAAACCGGTAACATTCTTTACCCTGGCACTACTGCTCTTATTAGTGCCCCAAGGTATGATATTTCCGGTAGCTGTTTCCTTCACTACGACAACCATCTCGTTTGAACTATTATCCCAAGCGAACTGATTGTCGTCATTCCAATGGGCACGTGTTACCTTTGCCTGAGCATTAGCGTCGCCAAGCATCGCCGATGTTTCCACATACAAAGCGTCTGCCTCTTCCACGATTTCATCAATATCGTTGGAAGAGGTACAAGCCATCGTTAGTACGATAGCCGAGAGGTATATTATAGTATTGAGCTTTTTCATGGTGTGCTGCTTTCTTTAAGTTCAACGTCTTCTGATCCGCCATTTCCAAGGTCTGTGCCCGTATGGCCAGTACCATGAAGTACGGCTCCTATGGCAACTATCTTCACAGCCTTCCTTTCCGGCTCCTCGCCTTCTGCCTTATGCCATAATTCTATGCGGTAGGTACCTGTCATCGACGGCTCGAATGTTGCTATTCCTGCATTATAGGAAATACTCGTTACAGGCTCTGACGTGTCAGCCTCAGCCACCCACTCATTAGCCGTTTTCTGATGATAGATGCGCAGGAAATCACTTGCTTCCGCGCTCTCAGATACGAGAACCACGTTTTCCAGGCCTTCAATCTTAACGGCAGAAACCTCTATTGGTCTTCCTGCTATGTATGGTGAAGACTCGTATGTTATGCCGTATTCATCAGTATCGCCCATCTGATGGGTTGTGATGCTATACTCAGAATCCACAGTAGTTATTGTTCCCTGCTCATTATCCGTTATGTTGTCTGTCTCTCCAAAAGCCACAAAGGTGATTGGCGACAACTCGCTGTCTGTTATCTTGAAGAGATATGTATAAGAATAGTTAGGCTTCCATTGGCAGAACTGTACAGGTACTACTGCTGTGGCATCTGTCACGTTTATCTCCTGTCCTGACTTGTCAAGCGAAACGAGAGTATAGTCAACAGATATGGATATCGGGGTATCGTTGTCCTGGAATGGCAATACACAGGTATAGTAGCCAGGGGCGGAAGCATCACCAGCGTATGTAGGGGCTGAAGTAAGAACTCCAAGATAGTTACTACCACTATTCTGAGCCAGCCATCCACTTGCCGCCGTGGTATAGTTCAGGTTGCCAAAGGTATGGGAAACTGCCCGAACAGCATCTGTCAAGCCTACATTCACATTCGGATTATCGGAATCTGAATAGTCATAACCAAGAGTAAGGGTTCCTGACATATTGAATTTTCCGTTCACCGTACACTCCGTATATTGAGTACTTCCAGAGCCGATATGGAACTTCACATCCTTCACAGCATATCCAGGCACAGTCTCATAGAATGCAAAGCGAACACGACTATGCGCTCCTAAAAACTGGAAGGTGACAGGATCTGTGTATTGATGTTTCTCTATTACTGTTGGCTTTGTATAGAAAAGTATCGGGAAATCAGCAGCCGATTCTGACATGTATGTCTCGAAAGAGGATATTCTGCCCAACTCATCCTTTTGGGTGAAACTGCCCTTATCGGCTCCTGCTATTGCCCAGAAAGTGTAAGGGAAGGCAGAGAAATCCCAGTACTTTATGGTTTGAAGCTTATTGTCAACAGGATCATAGCCCACATACTCCCAAAAACTCGTGTTGCTTTGCGAAACATTCTCATCATACCAGAGCACATAGTTGTTGAACACAAGTTCGCTTCTTCCACCCTTGGTATCTGTACCATAAATACGGAAGTTGTCAATATAATTTGCAAGTGGGGAAATATCGGCACGGGTTACTTTGCCCGACGTAGCGGCGAACACAATTTCGTCCTGCGTCTGCGGCGCCTCAACGAATTCATCGTGAGAGCAAGCACCCACAACGAATAGGATCAGCATTGCGATATATATGTTTTTTATGATCTTCAGCATTATATTATTCGGTTTTAGTGTAAGTGTAAGCTATCTCTAAAGAGATAAATCGCGGAAACTGAGTGTAAAGATACTATTTTTTCCCGAAACTTCAAAGAAAATCTTGGAAAAAAGAAAGGAAAATGTCAATTTTAACAATTCACGCCCCTTTTTTGCATAAAAAACTTTGTAAAACAGCCAAACACATAAAGTTAAAAATGCAATTTCATGCAAAAAGCGCAAACGCCAAACTATCGTCATTTTCCTCATTCACCGAGGCTAATTCTTCGCTATTCCACCGAAGATACTCCATCGTTACTCCATATCAACTCCATAGCAAGTCCATCGTTTCGATGGAGTATCGATGGACGAGCGATGGACAAGCGATGGAGGAACATAAGAACATCTTAGGAATATATCCGAAAAATACCCAGAGGAAAAATCTTTCATTTATATTCATTCATAAATAACATATTCATTCTTTTCTTCAGACTTTTATTATGATATTAATTGATATTTGGAAAATATCACTATTAACACAATCCCCTTCTATGCAAACGTATTTTCTATTTCCCGCAAAAAACACCTGCTCAGGGAGACTTTTATCTGTTTCATCCATATAATTTGCGTAATTTACTGGCAATTTACTTTCTAAAGAATCCGCGAATTGTTAAAAAAGTGAGGTAAAATCAAACTTTTTCACTTTTTATTTGCATATTTTCAAAGGAAATGCTTATCTTTGCAAAAATGTTGTCACAGCTAAAATCCCAAGTGATGACATCGTTGCTTATTTCTCTAGAAATAATAACCTTACAAGTAATTGAATTCTATGAAAATAAAAAATATCATATCCATCACATTCACTCTTGTCCTAGGAGTTGTTGGAGCGTGGGCTCAAACAGCCCTTCCTGATGCTAGTGCTACTTTGGTAAGTGGTACTATCTATACAGCAACGACAAAAACTATAAACGGAACACTCACCGTCCCTACTGGAGGAACGGTGACAATATATATTCCCGCAGGAGTTACCCTAACAATCAATGGAGCTAATGCAGGGAATGGCTATAATGGCAATATCGGTGACGAAAGTCCACGCAAATCACACTCGCACAATTCAACCTGTGCTGGCAATGGAGGAAAAGAGAACGCATGTGGAGGTGCGGGAGGCAACGGAGCGATGCCTGCCATCTGCGTACCGACAGGAGTAACGCTTATCTTAACAGGCGAAGGTACTCTCATTGCAACAGGCGGTAACGCTGGCAGCGGTGGAAATGGAGGAAATGGACAAGATGCACATGGCTCACTTGTTGTCAACTACTATGGTGGTGCCGGAGGAGCAGGTGCTGGCGGTGGCGGCGGTGCTGCTGCTGCAATTGGCGGTGCCGGAGGTCATGGTGGTGCCGGAGGATATGGTGGAGAATATGGTGCTAATAGTATCTTTGGATTAATCGGCCCGGGTTCTGGCGGTGTTGGTGGCGATGGAATCTCTGGTACTTCAGGGCAGGCAATGGGTAACGTTTGGATTATAGGTAATGTTACGGTAGAAACCACAAATGGCAACGGAAGTACAGAAGCTGCCCAAATATCTAATGGAACACAGGGAACTTCTGGCGCCCAAGTAACAGGATGGATACCTTCCTTCTCTGGCAACATGCAGTTTTTCGGCGGAAACGGAGGTAATTTCGGATATGGCGGATCAGCCGCTACCTATGGCATTGGTGGAGGCGGAAATGGTGGAGATGGAGGACATGGAGGACATGGAGGTGACATCTTTAGAGAAAACCAAGGAACAGAAAACGAATCTAATAAGTCTCAAAGCTATACTCCTGGTTCTGCCGGCAACGGCACTCTCTATGTGCAACAATACACATCAATAAATGAACCTGACATTACAGGAACGACACATGGTACAGTAAATCCAATAACTACCGATGCTCAGATGCCTTCTGCTATCGCAACAACATTTACGATAGATGGAGAATCTACACCTCTCAGATCTATTTTCTATGGTACAGTAATAGAAAACATGAATCTGACAACTGCAGAAATGACCAGAACGGGCTATACTTTCAACGGATATAAGATAAAAGGCACATCAACAGCAGTTTATGATGCGAATGGAATATTTGTCTATCCTATCACAAAAGTGGCTAGTTCTACAGACAATACACAATACGTATCTTTGCAAGCTCCGGGGAATATCGTTCTGGAGGCTGTTTGGACAGCAAACACATATACCGTTACACTTGACAAGCAAAACGGTTCTGGTGGTGATGATTCTGTTACCGCCACTTACGATAGTGCCATGCCTTCTGCAACAGCACCAACAAGAACTGGCTATACATTTCATGGGTATTTCACAGAACCAAACGGAGGCGGCACACAATATTATGATGAGAATATGGTTAGTGTAAGTTATTGGAATATCACCACTAACCCAAGCACTCTCTATGCAAAGTGGACCGTAAAACAATATACCGTAAATCTTGATAAGCAAGGTGGTACAGGTGGAACATCTTCTGTAACTGTCAATTATGATAGTGCTATGCCATCAGCAACAGCACCTTCAAGGACAGGATACACATTCAAAGGATATTATTCAGAACAAAACGGAGGTGGTACGCAATATTATGCTGAGGATATGAATAGTGCGCATAATTGGGATATTGACACAAACCCAAGCACTCTATATGCTAAGTGGGAGGCAAATAAATGTACCATAGATCTTGACAAGCAAGGCGGTTCTGGCGGAACAGCCTATGTAACTGGCACTTATGATAGTGCTATGCCATCAGCAACAGCACCTTCAAGAACAGGATACACATTCGCCGGATATTATACTTCGCCAAACGGAGGCGGCACACAATATTATGATGAGAATATGGTTAGTGTAAGCTATTGGAATATCACCACTAACACAAGCACTCTATATGCCAACTGGACAGCGAATACATATACCTTAAACTTCGATGTTCAGAATGGTGATGCTCTCAGCCCATCAACACAATCCGTAACCTACGATGCTGCTTATGGAACTCTGCCAACTCCTACCCGATACGGATTTGCTTTCAAAGGATGGTACACTACCCCGAATGGCGGTTCAGAAACAGATACAGAGGTTTTGACTTCTGATATATATAGTATAGACGGCGATCAAACCCTCTATGCCCATTGGAATACAATAGTGGTTGATATTGATGCCTATTCTGCAGAAGAACAACTGACAGGCAACTATTTCAGGACTTTCTACGACTCACAAATAGCACATATCCTTCCTGCTGGTGTTAAGGCATACAAAGGTAAGATTGAAGGCAATAACCTTGTACTAACGGCAATAGAGGCAAAGGATGATGACGATAATGATATAATTCCGAAAAATGTGCCTGTTATTCTCAGAATGATGCCTAACGAAGAGGCGGGAGTTCCTATTCCTGGAAATATATATCAAATCAAGACAAAGCAGATATCCCTCACCACAAGTGAATCAGAACTCACGATTGACAATACCGACAATGAGCTTATAGGTTCTGATATCGTAATAGCCACAGCTGTAGCAAACAGCTATATTCTTTCATTCGGAAGTAATGGATTGGGATTCTACGAGTGGTCCACACATCCGCTTGAAGCTCACAAGGCGTATGTCATCAAAGATTCCGCGAATCCTGCCAAGGCTCTCACTTTCCGCTTCGAGGAAGACGTGACAGGCATAAACGAAACTATTAAAGATTTCATGTTTAATGACTCTAATATGGTCATTTACAACCTCAATGGCATTCGACTCTCAAAGCCTCAGAAGGGTCTCAACATTATAAATGGCCGAAAAGTATGGGTGAAGTAAACCTTCTCATAGATTCATTGGTATAACAAAAAATGGCGAAGTATTAAAACTTCGCCATTTTTATTGCCTCGACCGCACTTTCGGCACCTCGATTGAGAGGACCTGGCTGCGAGCGGACTATTGCCTGTTCCATTGTCTCTGTGGTAAGGACACCACAAACAATAGGAGTTTCCTTGAATGTCATCAAGTGGGATATTCCTTCGTAGATTCCATGCCCTAACAGTTCGAACTGTGAGGTTTCACCTCTTATTATACATCCAAGCAGGATAACGGCATCATAGTTGCCTGTGAGCGTCATTTGGTTTGCACCATATACAAGCTGGAATGCAGAAGGAACGGTCTTGATGTGTATATTCTCAGGAAGCGCCCCATGCTCTTCGAGCGTGAGAACGCATCCACGTAAGAGATTGCCTGAAATGTCGGCCTTGTTTTCTGATACCACAATGCCAAAACACATATTACTTGCGTCAGGCACCTTCTTTGTTGAGAGTTGCTGTATCAGCGTAGATAAATCGGATAAGTCCATTATTTGTTCAAACGTTCAATGTACTTATCAACATCCATAGAAGCAGCAGAGTTAACGTACTTCTCCTTGACTGTCTGATAGATTTTAAGAGCCTCATCCTTCTTGTTCTGGCTCTCGAGAAGACGAGCAGCCTGGATAAGGGCGGTTGGTGCGATTGAGTTGTTTACGCCATCCTCAGCCTCAGAGTCAGCCTTGCTTGCTGCATCCTTGAGAGCAGAGATAGCCTTGTCAATCTGGTTTGTATGAGCATATGCATTGCCGAGAGCTGCGAGAGCAGCAGGACTGATCATAGCATCATCCTGAGCAGAGAAATCATCGAGATACTTTACTGCATCCTGCCACTTGCCAAGGTTAGCATAGCAGAGACCTGCATAGAGATTAGCAAGGTTTGCAGCGTCAGTACCGCTATAGTTGCTTGCAACTGCAAGGAAACCCTCTGTACCCTTATCACCATTGAGTGCCTTTTCGAACTGTTCGTTAGCGAAGAGTTCCTGTGCCTTAGCGATGGCTGTAGATGCCTTCTCCGCACGTGGGTTCCAGTAGAATGTCTTGAATGCAATAGAACCAGCAATGATTACGATTACAGCAACAACTGCTGCGATGATAGCTTTCTTGTACTTCAGGAATATTGTTTCCTGATTGTTCAGGTACTGCTCTGTCTTTGGAGCTTCCTGGTTAATAGTTGAATTTTCCATTCTTTTTTATGATCTTTTTTATTATTGTCTGATTTTGCGCCACAAAATTACAGAAAATATATGAGAAAGTGAAATTTATTTGTTGTTTTTTTGTTTTTACGATGGAAATAGAGTAATTTTGTAGGCAAATTAAGTATGATACTCAAGAATATCTCCATATTAAACTATAAGAATATAGCGGATGCGAAGTTGGAACTTTCGCCTAAGATAAACTGCTTTATAGGCAGCAATGGCGAGGGCAAGACTAACGTACTCGATGCTGTGCATTATATGTCATTCTGTCGTTCCACTACCACGAATATTGATTCGAGTGTGATACGACATGATACTGACTTCTTTATGATAAACGCTGAATACGTAACCGATTCCGGTGCTCGTGAAGAGTTATATGCCGGAATGAAGCGTGGCACGAAGAAGCAGTTCAAACGGAATAAGAAGGCATACAAGAAACTGGCAGAACATATCGGACTCGTACCTCTTATCATGGTATCTCCAGACGATACCGTTCTTATTCATGGCGGTAGCGAGGAGAGACGCCGTTTCCTCGACATGGTCATCTCGCAGTTTGACAACAGCTACCTTAATTCCCTCATCGCCTACAATAAGGCTCTGCAACAAAGGAACGTTCTTCTCAAGCAAGATCCGGAACCTGATGCAACCATAATGGAATTGTGGGAAATGGAGATGGCAAAATATGGCGAGATCATCTATCAGAAACGTGAGGATTTCATCAAGAATTTCACACCTGTATTCCAGTCTATTTACAGTAAGATTTCCGGGGATCACGAAGCCGTTACGTTGAAGTATGTGTCACATTGTCAACGTGGTCCATTACTTGAGACCATTCAGAAAAGCAGACCGAAAGACCGCATCTTAGGCTATTCACTTCATGGCATTCATCGTGATGACCTTGAGATGATGCTTGGCGATTACCCTTTAAAGAGAGAGGGCAGTCAGGGACAGAACAAGACATACGTCATATCTCTGAAACTCGCGCAATTCGGTTTCCTCTGCTCTACCTTCAACGCCAACACTCCCCTACTCCTTCTTGACGATATCTTCGACAAACTCGATGCAAAGCGTGTGGAGAATATCGTTCAACTAGTATCGGGCATTAATTTCGGACAGATATTCATAACGGATACAAACCGAGACCATCTTGATCAGATTCTACAGAATGGAGACTTTGACTACAAGCTTTTCCATGTAGAAAATGGAGAGATAAAATAATTTACTATTTGACTATTTACTAGTTACTATTTATGTACTATTTGTTTGATGTACTATTTTTCGTTAATCAAGTATTGTGCAGAATGGCAAATAGTAAATATTCAAAAATAGTAAATAAATAGTAATTAGTAAATCCTAAAATAGTAAAGACAAAAACAGTAAATTGTTCCGACAACATCCCATAAAAGTAAGCGACCTTATGCGCGTTATAATACGGCAGAACGGTCTTGAGACGCCTTTATTACAAAAGCGTCTTATCGAGGCGTGGGATAATGTTGCTGGAGAGATGATAGCAAAATATACCACAGAGAAATACATACGCAATCAGGATCTTTGCGTGCATATTGAGAATCCAGCCCTCAGATCAGAAATAAGCATGATGAAGACAGAGCTTATCGCTAAACTAAATAACGCTGTAGGCGGTCAGGTGATAAGAGATATCAGGCTTATATAATAATTGAGTAAAGAATAAAGGGTAAAGAGTAAAGGGTAAAGGGGAGGTATAGTATAGCAGCACAAAAGCAATATCATTACAAAGACAATAGATCTCCAATTCTGCATTGGACCTGAATTGGACTTAGATTGGACCTGAATTGGAGCTGGATTGGAGTTGCCACTACCTTACATCAAAAAAGAAACAATACACAGTCATTGCTTACCGATGTGTTTTTTTCATTGGCTGTTGAAATAAAAAAATTTTTATGCATTTTCCTGTCACACCGTCATACTTATTGAATGTCAGCGAGTTAAGCGTGACAGGAAGGAGTTTCTACTGTCACATTGCTGTCACAAAACATTGTATGTGTGATAGGAGCATGACAGGAAAAAAATTCTCCTGTCACACTTAACTAATTGATTTTCAGACGATGTGACGGAGTGACAGGAAAAACATGAAAAAAAATAAATTACTATAAATTAAGCGATGTTATCACCTCATCCATAACAACATCCGTAGATTCTGAGGGAATGCTTTCAAGCATCTGAAAAGGAAAACACACACCTATCTTATATATGTTAGGAATCTGAGAGAGGAAACGGTCATAATATCCTTTTCCTCTACCTAAACGATGCCCTTGTTTATCGAATGCCATACCGGGAACAATGGCAATTGATAATTGACAATTGATAATTGACAATTCGGAAGTTGTAGGTTCAAGGATTCCGTAAGGCTCACTTGGCTTTAGCGAATTTTGTCCTGTATATTCATGGATTGTCATCTCAGTATCGCTTACCACCTTAGGCAAAAGAACCTTTTTGCCCATCGCAAGGAGCTGGTCAAGAGCAGAATGGGTATCTACCTCGTCTGGAAGAGAATGATACATCAATATTGTATCCGCTTCCTGAACTCGAGGATGCGTAAGAACAGATGACATAATACAGAGCGACATTTCACCCAACTGTTGTGGGGTGAAATGTCGCTTCTGTTCACGGATATATCTGCGCAGTTCTTTCTTGTCCATACTGGAGATGCTATTTTTTCTTGCCAAACACCTTCAGAGCGGCATCTATAACTGGATCTTTTTGGTTAAGATACTGATGCCATGCCTCTTCACTCAACATATTATATATTATACGGCTATTTATGTATCGCTCAAGAAGGTCATGAGATTTACGTATCATCAGATTCCTGCGCTGCAAGCCATGTGAGTTTGCATAATCAGCAAACAACTCAACGGTGTTCTGCTTGACAAGATGATTGGCAAGTTCCTGCATCTCCTTGAAATTATTCAGTTTCAGACGATTGTTGTCAGTATAGGTAAATGCGAACTGTAGGATAAGTCCACTTGCAGCAGCCTGAGTATAGTAGCTTGTGATACTTGTAGTATCTTCTGCGACAAAGATATCAGGAGTGATACCACCACCACCATATACCACACGACCAGCCTTAGTATGGAACTTAGGACCTGTATGCTTGATTGAATCCTGAGAAAAGAACTCACCACTCTTATAGCGTGACACTATATCCTGACTATAGTTATCACCCTCGCCTGCAACGTACGGTTTCTGGATGCATCGGCCGGAAGGAGTATAGTAACGCGCCACAGTAAGACGCACAATACTGCCATCATGGAAACGCAGCTGCTGCTGAACAAGTCCCTTTCCGAATGAGCGAATACCTATAATCTGCGCACGGTCATTATCTTGCATTGCACCGGCAAAAATCTCGGATGCAGATGCTGAGTTTTCATTGATAAGGACAACGAGAGGTATCTTCTGATAAGAGCCTCGACCATCAGACCTGTAATCTCTGCGAGGAGACTTACGGCCTTCCGTATAGACAATCATGCTATTGGATGGAAGGAACTCATTAGCCATCTGGACAGCAGACTCAAGATAACCGCCCGTATTGTCACGAAGGTCAACTATAAGGTTACTGAACCCTTCCTGAGACAATGTAGCGAGTGCAACAAGGAACTCAGCATAAGTGGTTTCGCCAAAGTTCTTCACCTTGATATAGCCAGTCTTTTCGTCTATCATATAAGTAGCCGAAACGCTCTTTGTCTTAATCTCATCACGGGTGATATTGTACTCCAATACCTTATTGCATCCATAACGCACAACCCCGATCTTCACCTTGGAGCCTTTCTCACCCTTCAGACGATGTTGTGCCTCCTCGGATGTGACTTCCTTTCCAACGAATTTCTGCCCATCTACAGAAACGATCTTATCTCCTGCAATAATTCCTGCACGCTCTGCAGGTCCGTTGGCAATGACATTCTGGACATGAATGGTATCTTCACGAATGACGAACTCGATGCCCACACCGAAGAAAGAACCTTTAAGGTCGTCTGCAGCATTCTGAGCATCAGTTGCAGAGATATAGGCAGAATGAGGGTCGAGTTCCGACAGTATCTGCGGAATTGCCTTTTCTACAAGATCATTAATATTGACAGTATCAACATACTGGTCATCAATGATATGGAGAAGGTTATTCAGACGGTTACTGCCCGAATTGATTATGTTCAATCTGTTACCAGAGAAGTGGTTGGCATAGAACGTGCCAATCACGATACCGATGACTACACACAGAGCCATCAGAAGAGGCATATATCTATTCTTCATTTATCTCATTTTTTACGACTTCAATACCAGCCCTGCGAAGGAGATCAATACCATCCGAGAGACGATAGTCACGACCATACACCACACGCTTTATGCCCGCCTGAATTATAAGCTTGGCACACTCGATACATGGAGAATCAGTAACGTAGAGTGTGGCTTTATCACTATTATTATGACTACGGGCAAGTTTCGTGATGGCATTAGCCTCTGCATGAAGCACATACGGATAAGTCACGTTGGAATCATCCTCACATATATTCTCAAAGCCACTCGGCGTACCGTTGTAACCATCACTTATGATGCGGTTGTCCTTTACTACAAGGGCACCCACCTGACGACGTTTACAGTAACTGTTCTCTGCCCATATAGCAGCCATACGCATATATCGTCCATCAAGAATTTTCTGCTTGTCCATAGTTGACAAATAGTAATTAGTAAATAGTCAAATAGTAAATCATTTTATTCCGTTCCTCTCAAGCAACGCATCAATCGTAGGCTCACCACCTCGGAATCGTTTATATAGCGTCATCGGATGTTCCGTTCCGCCCTTTGAGAGGATACAGTCACGGAAACGCTGTGCCGTATTCTGGTTAAAGATACCCTCACGCTTGAATACGGCAAAGGCATCAGCATCGAGCACCTCTGCCCATTTATAGCTATAATAGCCAGAAGCATATCCTCCTGCCATTATATGAGAGAACTGAACGGTCATACAGGTATTCTCAAGCTGTTTACCAATGATTGCCTTCTCCCATGCTTTCTTCTCGAACTTGATAAGATCCTCGTCAAACGCATCTTTCTTGGTGTAGTATGCCATATCGAGAAGTCCGAAGCTAACCTGACGAAGACATCCAGAAGCAACACCGAAGTTACGGGCATCAATGAGACGCTGTATGAGTTCGTCCGGCATTGGTTCTCCTGTCTGATAGTGGAAGGCAAATGTATTGAGGAACTCACGCTCAAGTGAGTAGTTCTCCATAAACTGTGAAGGGAGTTCAACGAAATCCCACCACACGTTAGTTCCTGAAAGGCTAGAGAAACGGGTATTGGCAAACATTCCATGAAGTGAGTGTCCGAACTCATGAAGGAATGTCTCAACCTCACCAAGAGTAAGGAGAGCCGGTTTCTCGTCGGTTGGTTTCGTGAGATTCATAACCACACTAACATGAGGGCGTACGTTCTCGCCCTTCTGGTTAATCCATTGTCCCTGATACTCCGTCATCCATGCTCCCCCCTGCTTTCCCTTACGAGGATGGAAATCAGCAAAGAGAACGGCAAGATATGAGCCGTCCTTGTCGAACACCTCGTATGCCTTCACATCAGGATGATATACTGGAATATCCTTATTTTCCTTGAACGTAATGCCATAAAGACGTGTTGCAAGTCCGAAGACGCCCTTAATGACATTGTTCAATTCAAGATATGGACGAACCATCTCAGAATCGACGTTGTATTTCTGCAACTGAAGCTTATGAGAATAGTAAGGAGCATCCCAAGGCTCAAGCACAAAGTCAGAGCCCATAGTCTGACGCGCCATATTGCGAAGTTCCTCCTTTTCCTTAAGAGCCGTTGGCTTATATGCCTCTACAAGCTGATCAAGGAGGTTATACACATTCTGTATATTTGCCGCCATGCGATGCTTGAGCACATAATCAGCATAAGTATCATATCCAAGAAGCTGTGCAAGCTCACGACGAAGATTAATCAGTCGCTTACAAATCTCAATGTTGTTCTGCTCATTATCATGGGTACAGATTGTGTTGTAAGCCATGAACATCTTCTTGCGAAGTTCACGTTTCTCCGAATACTGCATGAAAGGTGAATAGCTTGGGAAATCAAGGGTAAACACCCATCCTTCAAGGTTATTCTCCTTGGCTGCAAGAGCGGCTGCCTGTATCTGAGTGTCAGGAAGTCCGACAAGGTCAGCCTCATCCGTAACATGGAGTTTGAAAGCCTTCTTCTCCTTCAGAAGATTCTGAGAGAACTGCAATCCGAGCATACTTGCCTCTTCACTTATGGCACGAAGCTTTTCCTTTCCAGCCTCATCGAGCAAGGCACCGGAACGCACAAAGCCGTCATAGCTCTTCTCTAAAAGTCGCTGTTCCTCTGCCGTAAGTTCACGTGGAGCAGATGCACCTTCTACCGGATTGTTATAGAGATCATATACCGCCTTGATACGTTCAAACAGCTGTTTATTAAGGCGTACATCATTTGCATGTTTTGTGAGAATTGGCTGTAGTTTCTGCGCGAGCGCATCCATCTCGTCGTTTGTCTCTGCCGAAAGCAGATTGAAGAAGACTGTGGAAACATTGTCAAGCAGGTCATAATAGCCATTATCATCCTCTGTATCGATAATCGTATTGTCGAATGTAGGAGACTCCGGATTATTAATGAGCTTATCAATATGTTCATCATCACGACGGATGCCTTCCATGAAGGCTTCCTCGTAATGCTCCATCTTTATAAGGTTGAAAGGTGGAGTTTGATGTGGGGTTGTATATTTCTCAAAAAATGGATTAACCATAATTACTATTTTACGATTTACTATTTACAATTTTGTTCACAACAGCTGCAACATCGGGATTTCTATAATAGTGCGCCTGACTATCAGCAGTTGTTTTTCCTCAAGGCGGTGAAGTGCTTCCGACACCTCCAAGCGAGAACATCCTAATTCCCTCGCCAGGACTGTCATCTTTGTGCGAAGCTGTTTCTGTCCGGCAGGATAGATGCATCGGTCCTTGATGAATCTAATGATTCTCTTTTCTATGTCTTCACTCATCTGATGCCAAAGTCTTCGTGAGCTTCTCTGACTCTGCGTGGCAATGATATTCATCAGATTAAGACGGAATGTCATTGACAGTTCCATAAGTTTCAGTACCGTCGGTTTTTCTATCCTTATCACTTCGCAATAGGTCTGGGCACAGAATGTTGACGTATAACGTTGTTTGATACCAAAGATATGCTCTGGCTGGATAAGCAACGGAGCCTGAAGGGTTTCATCAATCTGATACGAATGGTCATCGCTTCTCGTAGATGACATTACCGTTCCCCTTGCTACAAGAACCAAGGCTGTACACGCTTCATTCTCAGATGCAAGGATCGTTCCACGCCGGGCATGAGTGTCTCCTATCTGCACATCCTGCTCTATATCCGCAAGCTCGCTACGTCCCATTCCCAAGAACAGTGGCAGTTGCAATAATGACTGGAGATCGTAACCCATAGGCCTATTGTGCTATCTTATCCTTTAATGCAGGCGAGAACCATACTTGATTCTGACCTTTCTCATCGCTATAGATGAAATACACCATCATCTCAGGATGACGCTCAAGTACTTTTTTCGACTTTTCCAGTCCCAAGACCATAAACGAGGTGGCGTATGCATCAGCCGTGGCACAATCGTCCGCAATGACAGTCGCAGAGAGAATACTATGCTGTACCGGGTATCCTGTCTTAGGATCAATGGTATGGGCATATTTTCTGCCACCCTTATAGTAGAAGTTACGGTAGTTACCACTCGTAGCCATAGCCTTGTCAGTCACATTGATGATAGTCTGCAACTCATTGTTTATGCTCAGCGAGTCATCAGTAGGTTTTGTCACACCTATCCTCCAAGGCAGTCTATCAGGATTGATTCCAGAGGTGACAACCTCACCTCCTATCTCCACCATGAAGTTCTTGATACCATACTTGCGAAGGAGATTTGCCACCACATCAACACCATACCCTTTGGCTATTGCAGAGCAGTCAAACATAATGCGCGAATCGAACTTCACCACCTTACCGTCCTCAAGTTTCACCTTATGCAATCCTACCACCTGACGAAGACTGTCAATAACCTTTTCATCCGGGTTGACACCATTCTTGAAACCAAAGCCCCAAGCATTGACAAGAGGCGCAACAGTGATATCAAAAGCCCCTTCCGTATCTTCATTGATTCTTAGAGCCAGGCGGAACACATCAAGAAAGAAATCGTCAAGAACCACATCCTCATTCCTATTGACATGGGTGATGATGGATGTATCATTAAAAGGCGACAAAGAGGCATCCACATCGGCAAGCACCTTCTCTATGTCAACCTTATGGTCATCAGCACACTGATATGTGATGTTATAGGTCGTGCCGAAGATATAGCCGGAATTATGCTGATATGGCACATTCTTATGCCCCAACATAAAACCTATGGCAACTATCACAGCAAGAACCACAAGTGGAAATAATATTTTTATTCTCTTACTCAAAACGCTAATCTCTAACCACTAAACACTAACTAAATTCCGATGCTCAAGTTGAATGTCCCACCGATATTCGTTTTATCATAACGACCGAATCCCGGAACATACCACATATCACCTATCTGACAATCGGTTGAATTTATACGACGGCGATACCTCACCGTCCAACCGAGATGAACAGGTCCCACGACCTTGGCATCAACTCCGAACACACCCTCTATCCAAGAAACTGAGTTATTATCCTTAATAGAGTAAGGGACTTTTCCACCCCATACAGGATCTTCATTACCTGGATACTCGAAATTAAAATCGAATTTCGTATGGGCAAATCTGCAACCAACGAACACCTTATACACATCGTGCTTGTTCTTCATCACATTGAAGTCACAACCGATACGCCAGTAGGGACCAGACGTTTGGGTTTCGATTCCTGTGATATCATCCTTCTTATGGCAGGCATCTCCCTTACCAAGTTCTAAGACCGGGAAATACTTCCCCTTGAGATTCAGACGAAGAAACGCCTCGTATTGTCCGTAATCGCTTATCTTTACCGCTTTCTGTACCGCTCCGAACACGTCGACGCCCACCAATACTCCTTGAAACAAGGCCGTGGTATCCTTCGCAGCCTCTATCCTCTTCTGGGCAGAAAGGGTTCCACAAGGAATCATCATACTACTTAGAAGGATGCAGATAAAGAGAGAAGTGAACTTTATTCGGATCATTATCAATATAATTGTTGTTTATGACAATTGAATCTATCAGCTTATGCGTCGTTGTAGCAGAAAGCACCTCATGATGATAGCGCGGATTACATTCTACACCTTCAAAGACCATTTCATTTGTTTTGGTGATGCATACCGTATCAACCGCAATAGTTTCAAATATCGAATCTTGATCAAGACGCTGAAACTCGAAATAAAGAATGTCTTCTTTCTGGTTATAACTCACAGGCAGTTGCAGCGTAGAAATATCGGTCTTCTTGTTTATCAAAACCGTATCCACAATTTCCACGGTTTTCTTTGTTGAAACCGTAAGATAATACTCTGTAACCTTTATCGCGGTATCATTATCGTTTTTTACATGATCCATGAAACAATATTGGCTTGCAACAATATTATTCATCGAGCATTCAATAGACGTACATCCTGCCACCAAACCAGCAATAGCAGATATGGCAAAGACTACTTTTCGCATCTTATCCCCTCCTCAATCTGATAGTCATTACGTCCCTGAGAAGAACGGCTAATCAAATCACCCAAAAAGCCTGCAAGGAAGAGCTGAGTACCAATCATCATCATAGTGAGAGCGATATAGAACCAAGGACAGTCGGTTACAAGTCTCTGTGGAACTCCATGATACAATGCCCAGAGCTTGTCCGCACCAATACCAAAGGCAGAAAGGAAACCTACAAGGAATACCAGCGTACCGAGGAATCCGAACACGTGCATAGGCTTTCTACCGAAAGTACTCAGGAACCAAAGTGTCAAAAGGTCAAGGTATCCATTGACAAAACGGTTCCAACCCATGAACTTTGACTTGCCGAACTTTCTTGCCTGATGATGAACCGGCTTCTCACCAATCTTTGAAAAACCTGCCTGCTTTGCAAGATATGGAATATAGCGATGCATCTCGCCATACACCTCGATATTCTTCACGACCTCTTTACGGTAAGCCTTGAGTCCACAGTTGAAATCGTGAAGATTATGTATGCCACTCACCTTACGTGCCGTAGCATTGAAGAGTTTTGTAGGGATTGTCTTTGAAAGAGGGTCGCCCTGCTTGCGGTTCTGCTTATAACCAGATACGAGATCATAGCCATCCTCTACTATCATACGGTAAAGTTCCGGTATCTCATCTGGTGAATCCTGAAGATCAGCATCCATAGTGATGACAACATCTCCCTTTGCCTCATTGAAACCGCAATAAAGAGCCGGCGATTTTCCATAGTTGCGACGGAACTTGATGCCACGAACATTCTCCGACTTCTCACTGAGTTCACGTATCACATCCCATGAGCGGTCGGTACTTCCATCGTTCACAAAAATCACCTCGTATGTAAAGTTATTCGCCTTCATCACACGCTCTATCCAAGCGTACAACTCTGGCAGAGACTCGTCCTCGTTGAACAGAGGTACTATAACAGATATGTTCATTAAGAGTAAAAGCTAAATGATAATATAATTCTACTTCGCCATAGCACGTGGAGTGCGCCTTGAGATTACCGCAACTAAAAGACTGCATCCAAGACCGGCAAAAAGGGTGTTAGATATCATAGAAAAAGCAACGTCAATCGGACGAAGCGACGACATCACCGTAAACTGATCTTCAAATAACGATTTCTCCACACCATATATCTTCATTGCCTCCTGCATCTCCGGTGCTTCAATATAGCTTCTCAGATTAGCAAGCATCATGCCATGGTCGAAATACTGAAAGTAAATATACATCACAATGGCAAGTATCAATGACGAATAGCCAAAGCAATGCATACTATATGCAGCAGCACGGCGGAAACTAACTCGTTTCTGAACAATATTATCACGATAGTTCCTCACGCGGTAAGCCACGAACACAGGCACAGCAACAATACCTATCATGTATGCCATCTGCCATGCCGTATTAGTGAGACTTGCCATAAAGGCAAAGAACGTACCACACATTATCATGCCAAGCACAGCCCCATCCAAACGGGCAAAAGCCTTCAATTGCTTATATTCCTCTATTGTTATCATTTTCTTATTTGCTATAATTGGCTACAAAGTTACTCATTTTTCAGAACATCACAATATGAAATCACAACATTTTTCTCGCTTTGGGCTATTTTTTGATTTTTTTCACTCGCGCACACGCATTTATAAGGAGAAAGCGGATTTTACGCTTGTTAATTAAAGTTAACAACAAATCAAATATCCATTATTCATTATTCATTATTCATTTATTTTTACTACCTTTGCACCCGCAAAAAACGCAAGACGGGCAGTCTTGCACGGCCAGCTCCCTTCGAATCCTCCAGGACGGGAACGTAGCAAAGGTAGTTGGTTGTAGCGGCGCGATGTAAGTAGCTGCCC
>CADCHG010000017.1:0-40978 GCA_902801155.1 uncultured Prevotellaceae bacterium
GGCGGATGTTAAAAAGCGGATTGCCATTGCCGAAGTGATATGCGAGTTTCTTGACCTCAGTCTCGAGAGAGTCGATGCGTGACTTGTCGCTAACGAGTTTGATGGCCTCGTCAACAAGTTGGGCTCTTGCATCCTTGTCAGCCACGAAGATTGCAGCGTTCTTGTCAGAAAGGGCACGTGCATTCTTTGTCTGGTGATCCTCAGCCACGTTAGGAGAAGGCACAAGGATAGAAGCCTTGCCCAAGAGACACAGCTCACTTATAGAAGAAGCTCCAGCACGGCTTATTACGATATCAGCAGCACGATAGGCTGTAGCCATATCAGAGATGAAAGCCTGAGCCTTCACGAACTTGGAGTCTTCAGCCTTACGCTCACATTCCTCGGCATAGTATTTACCTGTCTGCCATACAACCTGTATCTCAGCGTTGTCGAATCTCTCAATGCCACCAGCGATAGAATCGTTTAAGGTACGTGCTCCAAGAGAACCGCCGATAACGAGGATAACAGGCTTCTCCGGATTGAGATTCATTGCCTTACAAGCTTCTTCCTTCGTCATAGTATTCTCAAGAAGAGCCTGACGCACAGGATTACCCGTTTTCAAGATGCGCTCAGCAGGGAAGAAACGCTCCATACCATCGTAGGCAACGCATATTTTCTCAGCCTTCTTGGCAAGAGACTTGTTTGTAACGCCTGCGTAGGAGTTCTGTTCCTGTATTAGACATGGAATGCCCATTGCGTAGGCAGCATTAAGGGTAGGTGCGGATGCATAGCCGCCAACACCCACAGCAACCTGCGGACGGAAATCGCGGATGATACTCTTTACCATGCTACGGCTCTTGATGAAGTCGAGCATCACACTTATGTTCTTTGGACTCCAGAGAGGGCGGATAAGACCGCGAACAGGAAGTCCCTTTATTTCGTAACCAGCAGCAGGAACACGTTCCATCTCCATTCGTCCGTTAGCACCGACGAATAGGATTTTCGCATCAGGACGCATTGCCTTGATTGCGTTGGCTATAGATACAGCAGGGAAGATATGGCCGCCTGTGCCACCTCCGCTTACTATTACTCTAAGTTCGTTGTTCATAAGCCTAACCAAGCCTTCCCAAAGGGAAGGATGTTTTGATTGTTTTTTTCCTTAATTATATTTATTGGTCTTTGAGCATTCCGGCTCGCGCTCTATATGAGAGGGCGGGAGAAAGGCCATTTAACCATCGATTAATACTGCATCATCTCTTCGGGCTGCCGTTCTGCTGATACTGAGAATAACGCCGATATAGAGGCAGTTGATAATGCTTGATGTACCACCCTTACTGATAAGAGGCAGAGGCTGTCCGGTGACAGGAGCAAGTCCTACGGCTACCATCATATTGAACAATGCCTGCGTTACCATCAATAGTGCCAGTCCCATCGCAAGATAGGCAGGGAATGGATTCTTGCATCTTCGGGCTATGATACCCGTCCTGAAGAGCAATACCACATACAGGAACGCCACAAAGGCGGCTCCAAAGATGCCTAACTCCTCAATGACTATGGCATAGATGAAATCGGAGAATGCTTGCGAGAGGAAGTCGCGCTCCACGGAGTTACCCGGTCCGCATCCCTTGACGTTACTTGAAACGATGGCAATTCTTGCGTGACCTACCTGACCGTTTTTGTCAAGGTCATATTTCTCAGGTGGTACTTCCTCTTTGTTGGTGAACTCCATTATACGACCTTTCCATGTATCGAATCGGTGAGCGATTTTCTGTACGCCTGTAGGTTCTACCTTTTTCTCGTTTTTCTCCTTGTCTTTTATCGCAACAGGAATTCCGTCCTCAGTCTCTTGTACCTCCTCTGTAAGGTGCATTTTCTCCTTATCGGTGAGACTATTGTCCGGAGCCTTACCAAAGGCGAGGATTGAGCCTATTCCAAGTCCAACGAACAAAACACAAACCGATACAAGCAATCCTAACTGTTTCAAAGGTACTCGTCCTATAATCATCATCAGGAAAACCACGAATGACAGCATTGCAGCCGTTGAGAGATTCTCTGGAGCAATTGGAAGTATAAGGAACGCTCCTGTTATGAGCACATACTTCATAGCCTTCGGAGCTGCACCATCTGCTGTCTGCATGGCACTAAGTATCTGTGCCGTTGCAAGAATCATAGCGCCCTTGGCTATCTCTGACGGCTGTATCGGTATGAATCCAATCTTCAGCCATCGGGCGGCATCGTTCTCCTTTGTTCCACAAACAAATACCAGAATCAACATCACGAAGGCTACAGGCACAAGAATAGGTGTGGCAAGCTTGAAGAACTTACACTTGATGTTAAGTGTCATCACCATCACACCCACTCCTATCAATAGCAGGAACGAGTGATAGGTGGCAGCCTTCCAGTAGTTGCCAGACTTATATCCCAAGCTTGATGAGGCGGAATAGACTTCTATGATGCTCACTATACAGAGCATGAAGAAGACGATCCATATCACCTTATCGCCTTTGAAGATGTTGTTTATTTGCTTCAGTGAATCCAAAGTCTATATAAGTATAAAAGTATAAAGTAGAAAGTTAAAAGTCTAAAGTAGAAAGTATAGTTACACTTTAAATACTTTTTCCTTCTTATTTATTAATTTATATTTTTCACCTGCTCTCTGAACTGCTCGCCTCTGTCCTCCATGTTCTTGAAAAGGTCGAAGCTTGCACAACAAGGAGACAACAATACTGCATCGCCTGACTTAGCCATCTTAATGCATGCCTCTACACATTCCTTCATGCTGTGAGTATCAGCGATTGGCATATTGAGGTCATCGAATGCCTCGTGAAGTTTCTTGTTGTCAGCACCGAGATAGACTAATCCTACGCACTTACGAGCTACGAGTTCGTGGATAGTGCTATAATCATTACCCTTGTCCTTGCCTCCTACGATGAGGATTGTCGGGCGATCCATAGCCTCGAGAGCCACATTGCAGGCATCTACGTTTGTTGCCTTTGAGTCGTTGATGAAGAGAACACCATTCTTCTCTGCAACACGCTCCAGACGATGCTCTACACCTGGGAAGTCCTTCAAACACTCGCGGATGATATTCTCATCGACACCTACCTGCTTGGTAGCAAGATATGCAGCAAGGGCATTACGCTTGTTGTGCTGTCCCATCTGTGAGAACTCCAATCCATATTTCTCGAAGTCAGTATCAACGAAACCGCATAGGGTAGGGTGGCCGACCTTTACTGGCTGGCTTGAAGGAGTTGGCTTTGGAGCATAACCGTTCTCACGCTTTGCAAGTTCCTCCTCGATATGCTCATCCTGCTTCCAATAAACGAATGTATCGTTAGCTGTCTGGTTCTGTATGATGCGCATCTTTGAGTCGGTGTAGTTCTGCATCTCAAACTCATATCTGTCAAGGTGATCAGGAGTGATGTTCATCAGAACACTTACGTCAGCACGGAAGTCGAACATATTATCGAGCTGGAAAGAACTTATCTCAAGGACATACCATTCATGATCTTCCTGTGCAACCTGAAGAGCAAAGGAACGTCCGATATTACCTGCAAGCCCCACATCTTTACCTGCCTTCTGCATAATATAGTAAATGAGGGAGGTGGTAGTTGTCTTACCGTTACTGCCTGTGATGCAAATGCACTTACCCTTGCTATAACGCTTAGCAAACTCAAGTTCGCTGAGAATAGGGGTTCCCTGTTCAATGAGTTTCTTAATCATAGGAGCCGTATCAGGAATGCCCGGACTCTTAACAACCTCTGTGGCAGAGAGAATCTCAGCCTCAGTATGCTGACCTTCCTCCCAACGGATGTTATGATCATCAAGAACTTTCTTATACTTGTCCTTGATCTGTCCCATATCAGATACAAATACCTCGTATCCCTGTTTCTGTGCCAGAATTGCGGTTCCTGCACCACTTTCTCCAGCTCCAAGTATTACTAATTTCATAAGTCTAATCAAGTGTTTACTCTAAACACTAAACTCTAAACATTCAACTCACTTTATCTTATCTTTAATGTAATGATAGCCATAGCTGCAAGCAGGATTGTTATAATCCAGAAGCGTGTGGTTATCTTTGACTCCAACCAGCATCCCTTTGGCCAGTTTAGCATAACCTTTATGTCTGGAGCCAACTGTCCAGGTTTGATGCGAAAGGCATCGTGGATAGGTGCACGCTTGAACAGACGTAGTTTCTTATTGCGCTTATTACCATATTTCGCAACCTGTACCTGAGTCATTACGCTTATGCTCTCCATGAAGAACACAAAGCAAAGTATAGGGATAAGCAACTCCTTGTGGATGATGATTGCCGTAACAGCGATGATACCACCGATTGCCAACGAACCTGTATCGCCCATAAACACCTGAGCAGGATAGGCATTGTACCAGAGGAAACCAATGAGAGCACCCATGAATGCACATAGGAAGATTACAAGTTCTTGTGACTCTGGAATGTACATTATGTTGAAGTATGAGGCATATCCTATGTGCGATGACACATAGGCAAGAACTCCCAGTGCCACGCATATTATGGCAGAGTTACCCGCACACATTCCGTCCATTCCGTCATTCAGGTTACTACCATTACTTACCGCCATGACCACGAATGTGGTAAGGAGTACGAAGAAAATCCATGTAGCAGCACTTCTGTATTCTCCCAACCATGTGAACAAATCCGAGTAGTTCAGATTGTTGTTCTTCACGAATGGAATGGTAGTAGCCGCAGACTTTACGGGTTTACTCTTATATACTACAACTTCCGTACCATGACGTTGCTGTGATACGTTCTCGCGGATTACGGCATCAGGACTTGCCCAAAGCGTTAGTCCTACAATGAGACCGAGTGCAGCCTGACCTATGAGTTTATATATAGGACGAAGACCATCTTTCGTTATCTTCATTTTGATATAGTCATCGGCAAAACCGATAGCTCCGAGCCATACGGTTGTGACGAGCATGAGAATCATATAGATGTTACGCAATCTGCCGAAGAGAAGACAAGGCACGATTGTAGCAATGAGAATGATGACACCACCCATTGTCGGTACACCTTTTTTCTCTACGCCGTATGGGTCTATGCTCTTGTCGCGCTGAGCCTCTGTGGCATTGTGACGCTTCATCCATTTGATGAAATACTCACCAAACCAGATGGAGATAATAAGTGAGAGTATCAATGCAAGCAAAGCACGGAAGGAGATATAACTCCACATACCAGAACCTGGAATGTCCCACTTCTCAAGAAAGCGAAAGAAATAGTATAGCATTCTGTGACTAAATAATTATCAATTTTCAATTATCAATTCTCAATTGCCGAAGGCTTTCCTCACCTCTTCTCTATCGTCGAAGTGATGTTTTGTACCCTTGACATCCTGATAGTCCTCGTGACCCTTACCTGCGATGAGGATTACATCACCCTTCTCAGCCATCATAACTGCTGTTCTGATAGCCTCACGACGATCCACGATGCTGATTACTGACTTCATCTGTTGTGCGTTAAGTCCTGCAAGCATATCATTGATGATATCCTGTGGCTCCTCAAAGCGAGGGTTGTCTGAGGTGATGATAACGCGGTCGCTCTGCTTTACAGCCTCTTGTGCCATGAGTGGACGCTTACCCTTGTCACGGTTTCCGCCAGCGCCACATACGGTAATAATCTTACCCGACTTACCCTCCATAACCTCGTGGATGGCATTGAGAACATTCTCAAGTGCATCTGGAGTATGTGCATAGTCAACAAGTGCGGTAACACCTTCTGCAGAACGTATTGGCTCAAGTCTGCCTGCCACGCTCTTCAATGTGCTGAGAGTAACAAGAATATCCTCAGGATCCTTACCGAGCATAACGGCAGCTCCATATACTGCGAGAAGGTTGCTGACATTGAATTTGCCAATGAACTGCACACCTACTTCCTTGCCGTTAACCTCAAGATACATACCCTCGAAGTGGCACTCTATGATCTTGGCATGAAAATCAGCCATAGTGCGGATAGAATATGTCTTAACGGTAGCCTTAGTGTTCTGAACCATTACCATACCGTTCTTGTCATCGGCATTAGTGATTGCGAAGGCATTCTTTGGCATATCGTCGAAGAACTTCTTCTTTGCATCACGATAGTTCTCCAAGGTCTTGTGATAGTCGAGATGATCGCGTGTAAGATTGGTGAAGATACCACCAGCGAATGTCAGTCCACCGATACGCTTCTGGGCGATAGCATGACTTGAGCATTCCATAAATGCATACTCACAACCTGCATCTACCATCTTGCCTAATAGCTCGTTAAGCTCTATAGGGTCAGGAGTCGTGTGGTCTGTTGGATAAGCCTCACCCTCCACATAGTTACAGACGGTTGAGAGCAGACCGCATTTATGTCCCATCTTACGGAACATATTATATAATAATGTGGCGATAGTGGTCTTACCATTTGTACCTGTCACGCCAACCAGTTTCAGCTTTGATGTAGGATTGCCATAGAAAGTAGTAGCAACCTGACCAACCACATCTTCGGTATCTGCAACCTGAACATAGGTCACGCCTTGCTTCTTCTCCTCTGGAATCTGTTCACAGAGAATAGCAGCAGCACCAAGTTCCTCAGCCTTTGGAATGAACTTATGTCCATCCACCTGAGTACCGCGCATAGCGATGAAGAGATGACCGTCAGCCACTTTTCGGGAATCAATGTTGACTCCCTTGATGTCACACTCAGCATCACCTATAATGCTGATAGTAACTATATTCTTAAGCAAATCACTCAGTTTCATAATATATTACGAATTATAAATTACTAATTACCTGTTTGGGTTGTATGTACAATGAATATGCACAGCTCCCATAAGGAGAAATACTATCTAACATCCTTCCCTTTGGGAAGGCTTGGTTAGGCTTTTAATTCAATATCAGCTCAATCCTTTGGCCTCGTTTGAAAGGCTTGCCATGAGCAAGACTCTGTTGCATTACGCGACCTCTGCCCCTGATTGTCACCTTCATTCCGCGACTTTCAAGTATATATACAGCATCACGAGCACCCATACCTATTACGTCAGGCATCTGATTCCTAGGAGTTGCAGCCACCTTTTCAAGCTTAACCTCCTTGTCATCACTCTTTGCCGAGCCCCAGATTGGATTTCCTGTTACATAACTGCCATTCCATCCGCCATTGGTCTTCATACCAAGCTTTGATAGAACATAGTCGGCAGCGAGGATATTTCCTCTCTTTACATCAGGAACGAAACGTGAAAGTTCATCCTTTGCAGCCTTACTTGGGTATCTTATGTTCTTTGCCATAATACCCTCGGCAATATCGTGGAACACCTGACCGCTCATCAGACCACCAGATGCAGGCAAACCAGACTTCTGAATACATACGATGCAGCTATACTTTGGCTTCTCAGAAGGGAAGTATCCGCAGAAACTAAGCAGATAATCAACTGTACCGCTCTTGTAACTACCATTATGAGCCTTCTGTGCTGTACCTGTCTTACCCGATACATCGAAAGCCCTTGAACCTGCGGTCTTACCTAAGCCAACGTGCACAACCTTGAAAAGAATGTCCTGTATCTTGCCTAAGGCATCATTGCTACAGATATGCTCTTTGATAACCTCCACAGGATATTCCCTAACCACTTCTCCGTCTTTCTCCACACGGGTGACGAAGCGAGGTTTAACCATCTTACCGCCATTGGCAATGGCATTATAGAAGGTTAGGGTAGAGATAGGAGGCACCTGTGTTTCGTAACCGATACTCATCCAAGGAAGAGCCGTCTTACTCCAGTTTGACCAATAGCGACCTGTTTTATCCCTCTTAGGGAAACGGATTCTCGGTGCGCTATATTCCGGGAAAGGCAGTTTTAGGTCTGTTGCCAAACCAAGACGATGAATGCCTGCAACGAATTTTTCTGGGTTCTTACCATAGAACTTGTCTATCAAAACGCTGACACCGATGTTTGAACTAACCTGAAGGATACGTGATACATTAATTACTCCATATCCTCCGTTATGCCAGTTGTGGTCGCGCATCTTGGCTCCGTGCATCTCCATTATACCATAGCCAGTATCCACCTTACAGTTGGCTGTATCTGGTATAAAGCCATCCTCAAGGGCGGTGAGAATACTTGCGGTCTTGAACACAGAACCAGGCTCAAGCAAGTCGGCGATAGCGTGGTTTCTACCCTCATAATAGTTGCCAAGAGAGTCACGGTCAAGATTCACCATTGCCTTAATATCGCCAGTAGCTACTTCCATCACGATAGCCACACCAGTATATGCATTATCCTTGATAAGTTCCTTTTTCAAAGAACGCTCTGCAAGATCCTGAATGCTTACGTCAATAGTCGTAACGATGTCTTCACCGTCAACGGCTGCCGTATCGCTGATATTGATAAACTTATTCAGCACCTTACGTCTGTGCTTGATACCAGGAGTACCAGCAAGTACGGTATCGTAGGCAAGTTCAAGACCGGCATACGCCTTACCTGTTTCCTTATATGCAGAACCTACTATTGAAGCTGCCATAGGACCGTATGGACGGTTCCTCACCATGAACTTAATGGCATAGAATCCGCTCAACCCCTGACGGAGCTTGAAGATAGGCAGTTTCTTCACTTCGGTATATTTCATATATGGAATACGCTGTTTCCATACTGGCCATGCCCTATTATGTTTGCCTGTGGTAGCTGATTTCCACGCATAGCCTTCCTCCAGATTCTGAAGGAATTCTTCTGCTGATCGTGAAGGGAATATCTTGTGAAGTCCCTTGCAGAGTTCTTTCAGTTCCTTTGTTGGCTTTCCATTTGCATCGTGCCATAGAGTATCGCATTTAGATTCGCGTATTGCCTCGAAATCCATATATATGCGATATTCTGGAAGGTTACATGCCAACTGCTGACCACCGGCGCTGAGGATATTGCCTCTTGTTGGCTCGATGATAACGCTATCCTTCTTCACCTGAGCTGCCACAGCAAGCCAATATGATCTCTCGGCTGTCATGACATAGAGTGCACGTCCCAATACTGCAATGGCGACGAACATCATCACAACCGCAATAAGAGAGTAGCGTGTCATTGACTTTCTATTGTCAAACTGCTGTTTCATTTACTCAGGCACATTTATTTTATATGGTGGATCCTTTGGAATCTGCAAGGTACTGTCGCCTTTCTGTTCCAGCATGTCCATAATGTTACTTTCTCTGCTTTTCTCCGTCAGGAAACTTGTCACAACGGTGGCCTTATACCTGATAGCCGTAAGCTGTTGCTCCATACGGTCTATCTCCACCATCTTCTGCTGACATTGATAACGGCATGTTATATATATAATAAGGAAAAGAGTTATGAGCAGAACCAGTTTTATCTGGCTCTGGATGATATGTGCAAGGATAGCGCCACCAAGGGTCCTGCTCAAAGAGAAGTTTGATGGTGGTTGGGTCTCTGACTCATGCGCCTCCTGATGCATGATATCCTCAAGGGTCGTGGCTGTAGGGTCGTGTTGGGAAGCCTCCTGCGCGTTCTCTGCAAGATCCTTGTCAATATTCTCCTCTACTGAGGCAGATGCAAGACTTTCCTGCACCTCAGATTCCTCTGTCGGCGTAGGAGTAATAGTCATTTTTATGTCTTTATCCTCTTGCATCATTTCCTATTCCTTTTGGTTGTCAATCTTAACGGCAATCCTCAGCTTTGCGCTTCTTGAGCGGGGATTCTCCCTCTGCTCATCGTCATCAGGTACGATGACTTTGTTGTTGATTGCCTTGTATGGGGTACTCACCCTTCCGTAGAAGTCCTCGTTACGCTTTCCTTCCACGTTGCCTGTCTTGATGATGTTCTTCACAATCCTGTCTTCAAGGCTGTGATATGTTATCACCGACAACCTGCCACCTTCACCAAGCCAGTTTGTTGCTGCGTATAGCATCTCGCGCAAGGCATCCATCTCGTGGTTAACCTCAATGCGCAATGCCTGAAAGAGCTTTGCCATATCCTTCTTCTCGCGTTCATGCTTGAAGAAAGGCTCCACCGCCTTCAGGAAATCCTGAGTGGTCTCAATCTTCTGCGTCTGACGGTATTTCACCAATGCAGAAGCTATCTTTCGTGAGTTCTTCATCTCTCCGTAGAGATAGAAGATATCAGCCAGTCGCTCTTCCTCGTAGTTGTTCACTATATCAGCGGCAGTCGCTCCGGCACGCTTGTTCATCCTCATGTCAAGAGGAGCGTCGAAGCGGAAGGAGAAACCTCGTGTCTCATCGTCAAAGTGATGTGAAGATACTCCGAGGTCGGCAAGCAGACCGTCTATATGGTCCACTCCATAGTACCTCATCCAGTTGTTCAGGTATCTGAAATTACTTCTCACGAATGTGAAGTTATCAGGAGCCTCCCCTATGTTCTGCTCGGCATCCGCATCCTGATCGAAACTGTAGAGATGTCCTGTACCATTCAGTCTGCGTAGTATCTCACGGCTATGGCCACCGCCTCCAAAAGTCACATCCACATAGATGCCACCCGGACGGATATCCAAACCGTCAATACTCTCGTTGAGCAAAACTGGTATATGATACATTTGTTATTAGTTACAAATTTTTGTTTATTTACGAATTAATTCGTTACTTTTTTATTGCTTGTTTAAGCGTTTATCTTACTAACTTCTCCCTTGCCCCTTTATGGGGAAAGGGTGTCCGAAGGACGAGAAAGGGGTTGGGTGGTGAGGGGGTCTTCTACCATCAACTCCTCCAACGCCTTGCCGAAATCCTCAGCATCCATAAACGGCTTGCTATCCTTACCGCCTGCCCAAATCTCAATGGTATCACCAACACCGAGGAAACGGACTTCCTGTGTTATGCCCACCAACTGCTGATAGCGTCGAGGTATCAGCATTCTGCCGCTTGCGTCAAGATTCACCAACTCCACGTCAGACACAAACTGACGATATATCTGCTGATGCTGCTTGTTCCAGCGATTGAGTTTTGAGCGAAGTAAATCCACCTGCTCATTCCATACGCTTTCAGGATATAGCACGAGACAATCTTGGAACACATCCTTGCGCATGACAATCTGGTCCTCGCCAGATGCCTGGAGCACCTTGCGGAAACCAGCAGGAAGGAACACTCGTCCCTTACTGTCTGCCTTTGCCTCTATGTTGCCTAAGAATCTCATTTATAGCTATATAATCACGCGCATGTTAATTTATATTATAATTTGCGTTCAAAATTACACAATTTTCCCCACTTTCCACCACTTTTCTCCACTTTTTTTTCGATTTTTATATTTTTTTTATTTTCAGACGAGAAAAATACACTATTCCACAACAGACAACAACCTGTTTCCAACCGACAAAAATCATTATTCACCAAAACTCATCAAGCAAAAACATATCAAAGAATTCACGTTTTTAAGGAAATCTTTCTTAGCCTTGAAATTCCGCTTTTCATCATAAGATAATCCATCAGTAATCCATCGATAATCCATCGATTGTCCATCGTTTCGATGGAGTAACGATGGAGTAACGATGGAGTAGCGATGGAGATGCTTCGGACAAGAAGAGGACGAAAAGAGTAAGAGAAGAGCAGCAAGAGAGTAAGGGATGAGTTTGAACAACAATGAAAATTTGATAGTGTTCTGAAATAATTGAGAAATTATTTGGGTGAATCGAAGAAAATATGTACTTTTGTAATCGATTAATAAAGATTATTAAAAACAAGGAACAAATAAATTATATGAAGATAAGTAACTTTCACAAAATCATGGTGTTACTGCTGATGCTTATGGTGTCAGGAGTAGGGTGTGCACAAACAGAGATTGATGGCATTTGGTATAGTCTCAACAGCGAGACGAAAGAAGCTGAAGTCTATTCCAATGGTCAGCAAATTAATTATCAGTTTAAAGAGATTGTTATTCCTGAAACAGTCGAATATAAGGGAGTACAATATACGGTTGCATTTATTGGGGGTGGGGCTTTCTCATATTGTGGTCAGTTGACTTCCGTTGTCATCCCTAATACTGTGAGGAAAATCAGAAATAATGCTTTCTACAAATGTAAAAAACTTACTTCTGTTACAATTGGAAATTCTGTGGAGTATATTGGCAGTTGTGCTTTTATGAATACAGGTATTACGTCTGTCACTATTCCTAACGCTGTTACAACTATTGACGATGCGGCTTTTGCTTCCTGTGAAAGTCTGTCTTCTGTCACAATTTCAAGTTCTGTGACAAATATTGTTGGACAGCCTTTTGCTGGTTGCTCAAATCTTTCATCTATCATAGTGGATAAGGATAACAAAGTATATGATAGCAGAAATAATTGTAATGCAATAGTAAATACTGCAACAAATGAACTGGTTGTTGCTTCAAATAATGCTTTTATTCCTAATACGGTGACACGTGTTGGGAACCTTGCGTTTTGGTATCTCAATGGTATAACGACGGTTGATATCCCTAATTCTGTGACGAGTATCGGTGATAATGCTTTTGGTCATTGTGAAGCTCTTGCGTCTATTGATATTCCCAACTCTGTGACGAGTATCGGTGATAATGCTTTTGGTTATTGTGAAGCTCTTGCGTCTATTGATATTCCCAACTCCGTAGTAAGTATTGGAGAGTCGGCTTTTGAGTCTTGTAGGGGGGCGAAATCAATAACCATACCAAACTCTGTAAAGAGCATTGGTGGTGGCGCATTCTCATCCTGTGGGGCTATAAAAACGGTTTTTATTGACATTCCTGCTAAAATGGATGATCTTTTTGATCGTAATTCAATCACTTCTGTGACTATTGGCAACTCTGTGACGAATATTGTTGATGGTGCTTTTAGTGGTTGTGGACGTCTTGAGTCTGTCACTATTCCAAACTCTGTTAAAAGCATAGGTAATGAAGCTTTCTACGATTGTGAGGATTTGTCATCTCTAACTATTCCAGAGTCTGTTACAAGCATCGGTGAAGGGGCTTTTGCAAGTTCAGGCATTACATCACTTGTTATTCCAAAATCTGTAACGAGCATCGGGAAGGCGGCTTTTCAAAATTGTTCTTGCCTTACCTCTGTTGATATTCCAAATTCGATAATGAGTATTGAAGAGCTGAGTTTCGAGGGCTGTCCCTACCTCACATCTGTAAATATACCAAATTCTGTAGCGAAAATAGGAGATAATGCATTCTATAAGTGTTCTCGTCTCAAATCGGTAACAATCTCAGGTTCTGTTACAGGCATTGGGTGTGGTGCTTTTGCAGAATCTGGTCTTGTGTCTCTTGATATTCCAAATTCAGTTACAAGTATTGGAAATGAGGCTTTTGATAAATGCGTAAAACTCACATCAATTACTATTCCAAACTCTGTGACAAGTATTGGGAATAAGGCATTTAACAAGTGCGAGGCACTTGTGGCAGTTGCAATCCCGGAATCTATGACAAGTATTGGTGATAGTTTGTTCTATGGTTGTTCTGCTCTCAAGAATGTTGGCATTTCTAATTCTGTGGTAAGTATTGGTAAGTATGCATTCAAAGATTGTATAGGTCTCGAATCAATCACTATTCCAAATTCTGTGACGAGTATTGGTGAAGAGGCTTTCTGTAATTCAGGTCTCACCTCTGTTGCTCTCCCTAACTCTTTGACAAGTATTAGTAAGGGTATTTTTAAGTCTTGCAAAAGTCTTGCGTCTGTTGTAATACCTGAATCTGTAACGAGTATTGAAGAATCTGCTTTCTATGCTTCGGGACTTACCTTAGTTGATATCCCAAATTCAGTGGAAAGTATTGGAGAATCTGCTTTCTGGTATTGTTCAAAACTTGTTTCTGCCACCATCTCTAACTCTGTGAAGAGTATAGAAATGTATAGTTTCGGTTTTTGTTCGAGTCTTGTCTCTGTCACTATCCCAAATTCTGTTCAAAGAATTGGTGATGGCGCGTTCTGGGGCTGCTCAGTTCTCAACCCTATTGTTATTCCAGAATCGGTTACAACTATTGAGGAGCGTGCTTTTAATGGTTGCATAGGATTGACATCTGTTACCATTCCTAAATCTGTGAAGGATATTGCGAAGGACGCTTTTAAAAAGTGTGAAGCTATTAGAACTATTTATATTGATATTCCAGCAAAGATTGACGACATCTTTGGTGATAGTTATAAAATCGAATCGGTAACTATTGGTAACTCCGTTACGAATATTCCAGAGAAGGCTTTTGCTGGTCGTTCTATTACTTCAATCACTATTGGTAACTCAGTTGCAAGTATTGGTAATAATGCTTTCGTAAAATGTGATAATCTTACTTCAATAACCATCCCAAAGTCTGTTACAAGCATTGGGGATAAAATTCTCAATTATTGTGATGGTTTAACATCAATCATTGTTGAGGCAGGTAACACGGTTTATGATAGTCGCAATAATTGCAATGCTATTATTGAAACAGCTAAAAACAAACTTATCGCTGGTTGTCAAAATACAATTATTCCAGAAACTGTAACGAGTATTGATAGTTGTGCTTTTTGTGGATGTCGTACCCTAACCTCAATAGAAATACCAAACTCGGTGACAAGCATCGGTAAGTCTGCATTCTCTGGATGTAGCCTTACCTCAATCAATATTCCGAACTCTGTAACGACTATTGAAGAAGAAACATTTAATAACTGCTTTTTCCTTGAATCTGTAGTTATCCCAGAGTCTGTGACAAGTATTGGAGATGCGGCATTCTACGATTGTCATCTTAGAGAGGTTATTATCCCAAATTCTGTGACGAGTATTGGTAAATATGCTTTCGCTCGTTGTGGCAGTATCACTTCTGTCACTTTGTCAGAATCCTTGAAAAGTATTGGTCAAAGTGCTTTTTCTGGTTGCACTTACCTCAAGTCCATAACAATCCCTAATACAGTTACAAGTATTGGTGAAGATGCATTCTATGGATGTTATAATCTTGTCTCAATAAACATCCCTGAATCTGTAACAAAGATAGGAGATCGAACCTTCTATAATTGTAGTAAACTTGCTTCTGTAGCAATTCCAAACTCTGTTACGAGTATTGGTGAGTATGCTTTCTGCCAATGTAGTGCTCTTACTACACTTACAATACCTGAATCCGTGACGAGTATTGGAAGATCTGCTTTTGATGTATGTTATGATCTTTCGTCTGTCACTAATCTTTCTAAGATTCCGCAGGAAGTAGATTATTATACTGTTCCATACGACGTAACTCTCCATGTGCTTCCTGGTTGTAAGTCTGCATACGAAATGAACGACTATTGGAAGAATTTCATTATTATAGAGGATGCCAATCTTCCTGAAGAGATAAAGGCTGTAAATGGTAAGATTGCTACTATTGGAACAGTAGAAAACACTTATGCTTGTAAATCAAAGATAGAGGCTGCACGCAAGGCATACGATGCTCTAAGTAAGGAACTGCAAGCTCTTGTTTTGAACTATGATCTTCTGGTTGAGGCTGAAGAGACTTACAAACAACTTGAAGGTACTGGTATTGCCAATATCAATTCAGATAACAGTCCAAAAGATGGTAAGTATCTTGTGAATGGCAAGATTGTTATTGTGAAGAATGGCAAAAAGTTCAATATCAGTGGTTTGAGAGAATAAATATTAGGACTTTTTGATAAAGCATAGACGCTAAGTCGCTGAGTTTTTCGGACACAGAAAAATTTCAAAGAATATTTCGTTTATTCTGTGATTTCCGTGTTCAAAATTAATCTCAGCGTCTTTGCGTCTTTGCGTTTTATTATGTATTAGCGTGAGGAGTTCTTTCGATGGTGATAATGTCAAAAAATGTTATGATATTTTGTTATCTGCGAGTTATTTCGTAATTTTGCACGAATATACGCTTAATATCGGCATTATTTGCAACAAGATAACAATGAGCATAACATCCATAGCAAGACTATATTTCCTCAAGAGACAGAAAGAGCTTGAGCGCCACATGAATGAGGGTGCCCAGATGCAGAATGATGTCCTCATGAGTCTGCTTCGTCGGGCAAGTGATACTGAGTATGGAAGAGATCATATCTTCAATATGACCAAGTCGTATGAGGATTTCACCCATAACGTGCCTGTCAATACCTACGAGGAACTTAAAGGCGACATTGACCGTATGCGTCATGGCGAGAAGGATATCCTTTGGCCAGGACAAGTGAAGTGGTATGCCAAGTCATCTGGTACGACAAACGATAAGTCGAAGTTCATACCTGTTAGTCCCGAAGGATTGAAACACATTCATTATCAAGGTGGTAATGATGCTGTGGCTATGTATCTCCAGAATAACCCTAAGAGCCGCTTGTTCGATGGTCGCTCTCTCATTCTTGGAGGCTCGCACTCGCCTAACTATAACGTGGCAGGTTCACTTGTAGGCGACCTTAGCGCTATCCTTATCGAGAATATCAACCCACTTGTCAATCTCGTTCGTGTGCCAGACAAGAAGACGGCTTTGATATCTGATTTCGAAGTAAAGCGTGACCGTATAGCCCATCTCTGTCTTGACAAGAACGTGACTAATATTTCGGGTGTTCCTTCATGGATGATGTCTGTCTTGATGCGAGTTATGGAATTGTCAGGGAAACAGCATCTTGAGGAGGTATGGCCGAATCTTGAGGTCTTCTTCCACGGTGGTATCGCCTTTACTCCATATCGCAGTCAGTATGAGCAACTTATCACGTCTCCTAAGATGCATTATATGGAGACTTATAATGCTTCAGAGGGATTCTTCGGACTTCAGAATGATCCTAACGACAAGTCTATGCTCCTCATGCTCGACTATGACGTGTTCTATGAGTTCTTGCCAATGGATGAGTTTGGAAAGGACAATCCGAACATTGTGCCTCTTGAAGGCGTTGAAATCGGCAAAAACTACGCTATGCTCATAAGTACGAGTTGTGGTCTTTGGCGATATATGATAGGCGATACCGTAATCTTCACATCAAAGAATCCTTATAAGTTCTATATCTCTGGTCGTACAAAGCACTTTATAAATGCCTTTGGTGAGGAGCTTATTGTTGATAATGCAGAGAAAGGCCTGAAGTTCGCTTGTCAGAAATGCAATGCCCAGGTACGAGAATATACAGCTGCTCCTGTCTTCAGAAGCGAAGGTGTAGTGCCTCATCATCAATGGGTTATCGAATTCTCAAAGGAACCAGAGGATCTGGATGAGTTTGCCGATGCTCTCGATTCTAAACTTCAGGAACTCAATTCTGACTATGAGGCAAAGCGTTATAAGGACATCAACATGATTTGTCTGAAAATCGTCAAGGCTCGTCAAGGTCTCTTTGAGCAATGGATGAAGAGTCGTGGAAAGCTTGGAGGACAGAATAAAGTGCCAAGGCTTTCAAACTCAAGAGATTATGTTGAGTCGTTGATAGAGATGAATAAGTAGTCCCTCACCCAAATCGTTAAAACAAAAAACTATGAAAAAGGAAGACTGGCTCAAACAGAAGGCTGATGATATTGCAAGGGATCAGGGCTTTGCCTGTGCGGACTTCATAGGTATGGATGGTGACCTGTCTATATTCATGGGAAATAACGTGCAGGACGGGGAGCCGACTGCGACCGGGTTGCCACTCTGGATTTCCGTCGATAAGGACGGGAATACGGATTTTGATTTCGATTTCAAGTATATGTACTTAGTAAAAGAGGATTGACTATGCGCTGGGATAAAATTACAAGCCTGATAGACCACTGCAGGTATTATAAGGGAGAAATGCCTGATACGGAAGATGCCAATATCCGCATGTGCGCTTTCTGTGAGCAGAAATGGATTGAGTTCATGGAGGACAGAGACAATACTATGCTTTCATCTCTCCTTTCTGATTATTTCGAGTATGGTCTGAGGGAGTTTAATCTTGATGACGGTGTTCCTGCCTCATTGAAGGCTGTTTTGGCAAATCGTTACTTCCAGTACAATGAAAGGATTGACATTCCTGCTTTCAAGTTTTTTTACAATAAATACTACGCAAAATAAAAAATCCAAAAGGATAACAACAAAAAAATTGTGAATAATCGATTCCTACATAGCGTTAAAAACTATCTTTTCCCTCGCCCTTTGGGGAGAGGGTGTCACGTAGTGACGGGTGAGGGGCCACTTTTCTGCTTTATTTTGTTTTTTGTATGCTCCTGTGCCCGTATGGGAAACCCTGACGGAGGCTGGTATGATGAGACTCCACCTCGTGTATTGAGTGCCTCTCCTTCTGATAGGGGTACTAACAGCAAGAGCAAGAAGGTGATAATCAATTTTGACGAGTTTATCAAACTTGAGAATGCAAGCGAGAAGGTTGTGATCTCACCTCCTCAGCACGAACAGCCGGAAATAAAGGCTGCCGGCAAGCGAATAATCATAGAACTAAAGGATACGCTCAAAGAAAACACAACCTATACTGTGGATTTCTCTGACGCTATCACAGATAACAACGAGGGAAATCCTCTTGGCAACTACACTTATAGCTTCTCTACAGGCGACCAAATCGATACACTTGAGGTTTCAGGTACAGTACTTGCTGCTGAGAACCTTGAGCCAGTAAAGGGAACACTCGTAGGTCTATATCGTCTTACTGAAACTCAGTTGGATGGTATTGCAAACGGTATGCCTGTCAATGCCTTTGATACGGTTATTTTCAAGAATCCGTTCATCCGTGTAGCAAGGACAGACTCACGAGGCAAGTTTGTCATTCGTGGCATAGCCCCAGGCTCATATCGTGTAGTGGCTCTTAATGATATGGATGATAATTTCATGTATTCACAGACAGCTGAAGCCTTTGCATACAATTATGATGTGATTGTGCCAAGCTGTGCTCCAGATATGAGACAAGACACTATCTGGGCTGATACTATCCATATCCGTGACATCAAACAAGTGCCATACACACACTTCCGACCAGATAATATTGTGTTACGTCAGTTTGTTAAGGAACAGACAGACCGTTTCTTCCTCAAGGTTGAACGCAAGGAAGCTAATATGTTCCAGATATTCTTCAGCGGACCAAGTGAGATGATGCCGCAGATTAAGGGTCTTAACTTCGATGAAACCGATGCTTTTGTAGTGGAATACACTCCAAAACTTGATACTATTACCTATTGGATAAAGGATTCTGTGTTGATTGATAATGATACGCTCAGAATGGATTTGACTTATGAGGCTACCGACTCTCTTGGTCATCTCGTACTCCAAACAGACTCTGCTATTGAAATTCTCTCAAAACAGCCACACGAAAAGCGTATGAAGCAGCTGAAGAAGGAAATGGAGGACTGGGAAAAGAAAATAGCAAAGAAGCGTAAGCGTGGCGAGGAAGTCAATGATACCATTTTCCCTGTCAAACCTCTTGAGCCAAAGTATGAAGTCCATCAGAGGATGGCACCTGACCAGAGCATCTATATCACGATGCCGACTCCTATTCACAGGATTGATACAGCTGCCATACATCTTTATATCAAACAAGATGATAAATGGTATAACGACCGTTTTGTACTACGTCAGAAACAGGCGGAGAATGCCACCCCTCGTCATCTTGAGTTGATAGCAGAGTGGAAGGATGGGGCAGAGTATAGTTTTGAGATAGATACTCTTGCTTTTGAGGATATTTATGGAAAGAAGTCTCATCCGTATAAGGCAGGTATCAAGGTCAGCACAGAAGATGATTTCAGTTCACTTTTCGTCAAGCCTTACTATCCGGGAGGTGATACCCTTGATATTGTTGTGCAGATGCTTGACAGAAGTGAGAAAGTGATAAAACAGGCCCTAGTCGTCGATGGAATCGCGGAATTCTACTATGTTAAGCCTGGAGAATATTATCTTCGCGCATTCATAGATACTAACGGAAATGGTAAGTGGGATACTGGTAATTTTGAGGAAAATCTACAGCCGGAAGAGGTGTATTACTATCATGAGAAGGTCACATGTCGCGAGAAATGGGATGTGACACGCGACTGGAATCTCCTTGCCCGTCCTCTCGACAAGCAGAAGCCTGGCGAGATAACAAAGCAGAAAGCTGACAAGGAAAAGACCATCAAGCAACGTAATGCGGAGCGTGCCCGTGAAAAGGGTATCAGGGCACCAGAGGCTTACTAATTGGAAAACAAATAAAATATTAGTTACCCCAAATTAATTTTTTAAATAGATAAATACAACAAATTTAAAACCACAATTAAATATGAAACATTATTACTACAAATTCATTCTGGCTATCATCATGATTGTATGCCCAGTAATTGCAAGTGCTGACAATGAGTCTTTTGAGGTTGATGATGTTAAGTACACAAAACTTTCTGACACCACAGTAGAAATAACATACGGCGGCTATCATGGAAACATACTCGTTTCTGAGGATTATGTTGTTCCAGCAACAGTAACTTATGACAATAAAACATATAAGGTTACCTCGATAGGATATGGTGCATATGCTAACTGTGGTAGTTTTGCATCTGTTGTAATTCCTGAAGGAGTAGAGACTCTTGCCCCTTATTCTTTCATGAATTGTATACAAATGAAAACAATTACAATTCCAAATACAGTAAAGATTATTGGAGATTATTCCTTTGAATACTGTTCGAATTTAACAGATATAATAATTCCTAATAGCGTAACATATATTGGTGAGTGCGCTTTTATGCGATGTGAAAACCTTACGTCTTTAAATATCCCTAAGAATGTAGAAACTATTGGAAAAAATGCTCTTTTTTGTTGTCCAACCATAAAATATTTATCAGTAGAAAAGGGCAACAAATATTACGATAGTCGAGACAATTGCAATGCTATTATTCAGAAGGAAGGAAATGTCTTGCTTTATGGTTCTGCTTCAACAGTTATCCCTAACACCGTGGATTCTATTGCTGATCGTGCATTTTATTTTTGTTTAGGTCTCACAGAAATATTTATTCCTGAGGGGGTAAATAAAATTGGGTGGTCTGCTTTTCGCAATTGTAAAAATGCCCAGAAGCTTACAGTCTCAAGTACTGTTACGACAATTGAAAATGATGCTTTTGTATATTGTTGCTCACTTTCTTCTATTAAGGTAGAGAAAGGTAATAAACATTTTGATAGTCGTAACAATTGCAATGCTATCATTAAAACGAAAGACAATAAACTCATTTTGGGATGTTATAAAACATCAATTCCAACAGATGTAAGTGTAATTGGCTCGTATGCTTTTGGGGGTTCTAAAAATCTCACAAGTGTTATAATTCCAGGAAATGTCACAGAAATCCATCCATATGCATTTTATCAGTGTCTAGATCTTAATAAAGTTGTAATTAAAGGTAATGTAAAGGTCCTTGGAGAAGGTGCTTTCTCGGGGTGTGAGAATCTATCGTCTTTGACACTTAATGAAGGATTGGAATCTATTGGCGATTATGCTTTTATGGCTTGCAAAATCACATCATTAGATTTTCCTAAAAGTCTGAAGAACATCGGATATCAAGCTTTCTGTTCTTGTCCAATCACAGAGTTGTCAATACCAAGCAATGTTAAGACCATTGGTAACGGTACTTTTTATGGTTGTTATGAACTGAATTCTCTAACAATTGAAGAGGGAGTGACTTCAATCGGTAATGAAGCCTTTAGTCATTGTTCTTCTCTTACTTCTGTAGTTATTCCAAATACTGTGACCAGCATAGGTAATAGTGCGTTTAGGCAGTGTCTTCGACTTGCATCTGTGACAATACCCAATAGTGTGACTTCCATTGGTAATCGCGCTTTTATGGAATGTAGCGGACTTCGCTCTGTAACACTACCTGAGAATATGACTGTGATTTCTGATAGTCTATTTTATAGATCCTATGTTGACGTGATAATTCCTGATAATATAATAAGCATCGGAGATTATGCGTTTAGCTCTTTTTCTGATTCTATTGTAATTCCTGCAAGTGTACTGAATATTGGTGAAATGTCGTTTCTGCCTATAAAGTGTGTAACAAATCTTGCAGAAGTTCCACAGAAACTTAAAGAAAACGCTTTTTATAATGATATGATACCGCTCCATGTTCGCAAAGGTTTGAAGAAACTTTATGAAGATTCTGATTGGGGCAAATATTTCACAATTATTGATGATCTTCCAGCTTCACCATTGACTCCTATTTTGGCAAATGGCTCGTTAGTTGAGAGTAAAGATCTTGGCAAACTGACTACATTCCAATTGAAGACAAATACTAATGTTGCTATCAACAAGAATATGAGAGCAAAACTCTATTCTGATAACAAGCTTATTGGAGAGGCAACATTTGATGATGTGACACTTTCCAAGAAAGTAATGACAATTAAGTTCCGTGGTCTAATTAAACCAACAAGAGGTACTGGCATTGATGATGTGATAAATACACAGATTGTTATTGAGGCAGGAAGCATAAATGTTGGTAATAAGGCATATACAAAGTCTCTTTCATATGTTTATGAGACATCACGAGAAATAGATGAAATAATGACGGGCATAAACGAATATACTGAAAGGATCACAATTGCTCCAACTACTAATAAACGCATTATTAATGGTAGATTGGTAATTGAGAGAAATGGAAAGCAGTATAGTATTGATGGTAAGGCTCTTTAAGTGAAGAATTTGTAAAAGGAAAATGAAAAATACAGATAAATATTCTTTGCAAGATAGGAATAATTTGTATTTTTCATTTTCCTTTTATTATAGGGATTTTCCCTTCTCATATAGGGAAAAAGGAGTAAGGTGGTATGTGGAAAAACATTACCTTTGCCCTCAGAAACATATAAAAGTAATGACTTATGAACAAGAAAATAACAACCCTACTCATATTCTTCTCTATGCTCATTAGCTCTCAGGCAAATGCGCAATGTACTTTCCGTAATACGGCTTTGTCGGGTAATGAGAAGATTAGCTACAACCTTTACTTCAACTGGAAATTCATCTGGGTAAAGGCAGGTACAGCTAATATGAGTACTGTATATAGTACTTTCAATGGCACACCTTCATTCAAATGTAGTTTGACAACAACCACTTCAAAAAAAGTGGATAAGTTCTTTATGTTGCGCGACACGTTGCTTGTTCACAGCTCTCGTGATATGGCTCCTCTCTACTACAAGAAGGTTGCGCATGAAGGAAAACGATACTATGTCGATGAGGCAACATATAGTTACCCTAATGGCAAATGCGCAGTTTCTATGCGTCATTTACACTCAGATGGCACGGTTTCATCGGAGAAAAAGACATACGACCATTGCGTTTTCGATATGCTAAACATCTTCCTTCGTGCTCGTAATTTCGACCCGACAAACTGGAAGAAAGGTCATGTTGTGAACATCGATATTACAGGTGGTTCAGAGCTTACCAAGGCAAAACTCATTTATCGTGGCAAGGATAAGGTAAAGGCTGACAATGGTACTAAGTATGACTGTCTCGTACTCTCATACGTAGAGAAAGATGGTAAGAAGGATAAGGAAATCGTCCGTTTCTTCGTTACTAACGATGCAAAGCACATCCCAATCCGTCTGGATTTGTTTCTTAAATTCGGTGCTGCCAAGGCTTTCCTCGCATAAGGAAAAGACAGAGACTATATAAGTCCGTTGTAGGTCCGTTATAAATCCGTTGTAAGTCCGTTCATCCATTAGTCTTAAAAAGCGGAGGCGAATGCGAATGCAGAACGAATGCACAGCAAAGGCAGAAGGAAATTAACTTTATACGACTGAACTTATATGGCAAAAGAAAAAAATAGAAGTTTTTGCGAAGGGGGGTGCACCCTATGCAAAAACAGGTTCTTACATATTTATTATCAATAACTTATATTGGGTGTACCCCCTCAAAAATATGATTATTTTCAGAGGGGGGGGGTACACCCATTTTTATTCTCTGATTATCAGAATATTACATGACAAAATCTGGGTTGGGTGTACCCCCCCTATCGCAAAAACTTTTGAAAAAAATGATTGGGGTTACTTCACAAACCCTTTATTTGCCCATTTGAAGCTATTCCAACGTGATACGAAGATAGCACCACGGATGTTTTCATCGAGCACAAAAGCGAACCACATTCCGATAAGTCCGAAGCCGAACACAATACCGAAAAGATAGCCGAAACCCACGCCTACGAGCCACTGTACGATGATTCCTAGGTAGAATGGGAAGAAGATATCACCAGTTGCACGAAGAGTGTTTGTAGCCCATATATTGATGCATTTTCCAACTTCGAGCAATACATCTATCCAGAAGCACCAGCAGACAAGGGTAGATATTTCCTCATTGTCGGTTAACGAACCTGCTATGAATGGTCCTGCCAATGCACATAGCACGGAGAATGTAAGCGTGATAATAGCCCCCCTATGCCACGCAAACTTACCTATGACGTAAGATGCCTGCGTCTTCTCAACACCAGTCAGATGTCCTACCATAATAGAACTTCCCTGTGCTATGCAGATAGCATACAGATATACGAACATCACCACGTTTCCAACATAGATACGAGCCGTGAGAGCCTCATTACCTATCATGTTAATGAAATAGATAATGGTAAGCTGCTGAAGATTATAGGAGATATTCTCACCGGCAGAAGGCAATCCGATTTTGAGGAGTTTTCGCATCTCGGAGAAAGGGAAAGGACGGAATAAGCGTAATGGGAAACTTGGAATGAGTTTACGGTTAAGCATCACGATAAGCATCAGCATAGATACCGTACGAGAGATACTTGTTGAGATAGCTGCACCCTCTGCACCAAGAGCCGGCATTCCGAACTTGCCAAAGATAAGCGTATAGTTGCCGATGATATTCAGGATATTTACCACCACAATCACCATCATAGGGTAAATAGGCTTATTTGATGCTCGGAGAATAGCGCTTATGGTTGTGGTTATGGCTTGTGCAAAGGCAAGAGAACCTACAATCTGGAGATATGGCTTTCCATAGACCATCAGTTCCGGACGAAGTCCCATAAACAACAGCACAGGCTCTGCAAAGAGGAAGAGCATTAGGCTGGACATCAAACCAATAGTGAGATTGAGCATAAGAGCCACTCCACTTACCTTGACAAAGCGATCCTGCAATTTTGCGCCAAAATACTGTGAACAAAGCACAGAGGTACCAGCATTGATAATAGTGAAAAGAAGGAAAACAAGTTGCAGAATCTGGTTATCCATTCCCACAGCAGCCACGGCATCATCACTATGCTGAGACAGCATGAAGGTATCCACACCACCCAAAAGGAAGGTGAGGAGGGTTTCAAGGAGAATAGGCAAAACGAGCCTGTTCAACTGCCGTTGAAGTCTTATTTCAATTCTTTTCTGGTTGCCGTTATCCATAATGCAAATGTTATCCGAGTACAACGTGCAAAAAGCTGTCGCACGTTTCTAATTTTCGAGTGCAAAGTTACAAAAAAATAATTTCAGCACCGAATAATTGTCATTTTTTCGATGCTGAAATTATTGCAAATCAAGACCAAACGAATGAAATTGAGAAAGTTACACTCTCTTCATCATACGGTTAAGCTGCCATATACATGGAACTGCAACAATAATTGAGATAGCAACAGATATGAAGAGAAGAGTCTGATTACCATTAAAGTATTCAATCAGATGAGAATCTGACTTGACTTCTGGGAACATCCCAGTAAGGACAAATGCCGTGGAATTGTTAACCCAATGGTAAAGTATTCCGGGAATAATGCTTCCTGTGCGATAATAAATCCATCCAAGTAATGTTCCTATGAGTAATGCATGGGGGAATTGGGCAGGATTAAGATGCGCTACTGCAAAGAAAACGGCAGATATCACAATAGCTATCCAAGCTTTTGAGTTCGTAAGTCCACCAAAAATCTCGTTCATCCATTCCAGTAGCTTGCGAAGTATAGCCCCACGAAACACCACTTCCTCCACCAAGGGAGCAGACAGGCCTATTACAATATATCCCTCTGGGCATCTTAACAGCTTATCGAATTGTTCCGAAAGTACATCTTTCGTCCATTGGTCAGGCAAAAGTTCCTGTACCCATGCCGATGGCAGAATAAGAACAATCGCAAGCAATACTATCATACCGCAGAGACCTACAGGTTTTGATGCCACATAATTGTTTGTAACAGGACACCATTTTGCTCCCAGAAAGATTGCGAGTGTCATTATTGAATATAGGATAACACTTAGGACTATCTGGAAAACAACCATATCGTAACCTGAATCAGTAAAGTAAGGCGCAATCAGTTTTTGTACTAATATTGCCGAAAAAGACTGACACAGGAGGAAAACGCCAAGGTATATAAATGAGTGCTTCATCTGCGAGTTTTGGGGTTAGAGGTTAGGGAGTAGAGTCTGCTCTGAAAAACCTTCTTCTTGTAAGAGGCAGAGCATCAGGATGCAGGAGATATTTGTTTGCCTCAAACGCATCTTCTGCCAGTTGTCTTGCAAGATCTGAGATGGAATCGAAACGGCGTTCAAGCCTTAGTTTCTTACAGAACTCTACACGTATCTTTTTTCCGTATATGTTTCCGCGGAAACGGAATATATTTGTCTCAAGGGTGAGTTCGTTTATCCCGTATGTAGGACGATGCCCTATGTTCATCATTCCATTATGCATCTGGATATCACCCTCAACCCTCACCTTTACGGCATATACTCCGCCTACAGGGATTATCTTCTGTGGGTCAATATCAAGATTTGCAGTAGGGAAGCCTATCTTCCTTCCTTCGTGGAAGCCTTCCACAACAGTTCCCTCCACGCTATAACGATGCCCAAGACATTCTGCTGCTTCATCTACCCTGCCTTCTGCAAGAAGTTCCCTGACCAATGTAGAAGATACTCGCTTTCCGTCTGTAAGTTCAAGAGGATCACATTCCACTACCTCTATACCGATAGCCTTGCCATAGCGCACATAGTCCTCAAAACCTTCATTTGGTTTCCTACGACCGAAACGATTGTCATAGCCGAGAAGAAGAAGCCTGACTCCGAGCTGATCACGAAGAACCACCCTCATAAAGTCCTCTGCCGACATAGAAGCCATCTCCTTATCAAATCGCAGTATGGCACATACATCCACACCAACCTGCGATATTATCAGTCGTCGTTCATCCACGGTGGTAAGCATGTTCGGAACAAAGTCCTTATCAAAAACCGTACGAGGATGACGGTCGAATGAGATCGCCATAGATTGAGCCAATCCCCTCTCTTTCGCTAGCGTACAAAGGCGACGGAGTACATGCTGGTGACCCAGATGTACCCCATCGAAATGACCTATCGTTGCCGCACAAGGTACGGGAACAAAGGTTCCTTCAGTATATGGAACTGTTATGTTTGTCAAATCCTACTTTGCAAGAAGACTCTTGATCTCCGCATCCAGATCCTTAATCTGGGCATCACGCTTGTGAAGCGCGTTAGCACGACTGATAAGGAAGAATGTTGGGATGTTCTGAACATTATATCGTCCAAGATACTCAGACTGAAGATTGTTAGGATCATGAACGTTAATCCAAGGAAGGGCTGCTGTCTGAGTCTTCCAGAAATGCTCATCCGGATCTACTGAAACCTGATAGATTTCAAGTCCCTGAGCATGATACTTGTTATAGACCTCACGAAGTTTCATGATGCGCTGTGTACTGCCGGGAGCAGAGAACGCATGGAAGTCAAGAAGCACAACCTTACCCTTCAGTTCTGTGAGTGAACGACGGTTTCCATGGTTGTCAACCAAAGGAACATCGATAATCTCAGATACAATCACTTTTGATGGATCAATGTTTACAGCCTGCTGCTTAGCCTGAAGGATGCGCTGTGTCTTCATTCCCTCAATAGCAATGTTGTGGAGGTTCTTACCACGCTCTGCATCTGGATAATAGGTATCCCAGCTTGTTGCAACGGCACCGAACACACGCATATCCTCTACACTCTCATGAGGATTGAAGATAAGACGATTGCCGAGAGCCTGGAAAAGAGCGAAATATGAGTATGCCTTATTTGGCTCCTTGAAGATATAGTCGAGCTTCACCTTCTCCTTGTATGCATTCACAAGTTTATTAATGCTGTCATTAGTCTGCTGAACGCTGAGAGTATAGTTCTTGTTCAGGGCAATGACCTGATTGAGCAGGTTTATCTGCATAAGTGAGAGATCCTTGATCTTCACGCAGTTCTCAGAACCGCTAACCTCATACTTCACTGCCATTGTTGGGTATGAAGCCTTGAACTCAACAGTCTCGGTTGAGTCGATGCTGACGTTAATGATGCTGTTCTTGATACGGAGACGATAGAACTCAGGAGCAGATGGCTTCTCACCAGAGAAGTCGAAGCTACCATCTGACGAGAGTTTCACGGAGTCAATGACAACAGGGCCGTCAAGACTCATATTCTCGAAATAAAGTACGGAATCCTGTGCATCGGTAATATTACCAGTCACATGGAACTTATTCTGCTGGCAAGAGGCAAAAGCCACTACCATAGCTACTACGGCTGTGCATCGTGCGATGCGAGAAATAATATGATTCATTTTAATTACAGATTTTCGAGTGCAAAGTTACACCAAATCAGCTAAAAAACAAAATATTATTAGGCTTTTCTTCTTTGTCAACGTGCTAATAATAATTAAATAATGGATTAAAAAGTACCGAATTAGCGAAAATATCAGTACTTTTGCCTTTCGAAATGAAAATTTCACGTTTCATCATATCGCTGACACTATGCGTCCTGCCTTTTTCTGCCAATGCACAGAAAGAGAAGAAAATCAATCCAGAGGATCGCAATGTTGACATGGACACTCCAACGTTCGTGCCAATGGTTCGTGTGTCTAAAGTTCTTGAAGGCAATGACAGCATCCAGTATGTTGAGATGAACAACATCTATGTCTATGGCCCCATAGACTTCAAGGATGAACGCCAGCGAAAATCATACAACCGTCTTGTATATAACGTGAAGAAAGTGCTCCCGATTGCCAAGGAAGTAAACCGTGCTGTGCTCGAGACTTACGAATACCTTCAGACTCTTCCCGATGATAAGGCTCGCAAGGAGCACATGAAGTATGTGGAGAAAAGCCTTATGGCAGAGTACAAGCCACGAATGAAGAAACTGACATACTCTCAAGGCAAGCTCCTCATCAAACTCATCTATCGTGAGACCAACTCTTCAAGCTACGAGCTTGTTCAGGTCTTCTTCGGACCTACTCGTGCAGGTTTCTACCAAGCCTTTGCATGGGTTCTTGGTGCAAGCCTAAAGAAATCCTATGATCCAAATGGAGTTGATCGTCTCACGGAAAGAGTTGTCAGACAGGTGGAGTCGGGACAGTTGTAATGAGCGGCCTCTATCCCCATCCTATGTGTAGCACTTATTCCATATATACTTCAGCAAGAAGAACACAACGATTGCAGAGAAGAAACCTGCGATTGCATCGACTGCATAGTGGGGTAGGAGATAGACAGTACCCATGCAGAGGAAAATCCAAGGAATTGCCCAGATAAGCACAAACTTGTATTCCTTAAGCCAAAGGGCGATTATCATCGTAAGCGTGGAAACACCGACATGAGAGCTAGGGAAGGCTGCCGTTGGGCGTTCTCCCGTTTCATGGGCCTTCTGAACAAGGTTGTGGAATAAACCATCCTCCCAACCAGGAATAGGAAGACACTCAGTATGTTTGGCAAAATATGTACCTACTTCAGGGAAATGTCCCTTTGCAATCTCGTCAACACCTACTGCGAGATAGTAATACTGAGGACCCGCAACAGGGAAAAGCACGAACACTACATAATATACGAAGAATGAAGTAATCAGTATGAACGATACCTTCTGGAAGTCCTCATATCGCTTGAAGAACACATAGAACGTAAGCGAAACGAACATCAGGAAATAGAGCGAATAGCCCATAGCCATCAGTTCTGATACTATATGACTTGGATATGCCTTACTCCAAAGAAGGGCTGGCTGGAATCCGAACAACTTCTGATCCCATGAGGCAAACACATGGTCAAGGTTCTCAAAATGGCAGTTCAGTACGTATGTATCTGGATACCACCAACTCAATGTCACTAAGAGCAGTCCTATACGTGCAAAAGCCATTGCCCTGCAAGGCCACATCCTATACACAAGCCATAATGCCAAGGTGAGCAGCACAACCCTTACGCGCCACCATATCAAAGCCTCTGGATTATGTAATGATGTGGAAGTGAATAAAATGACGAAAATGGTAAAAATGGCATAGATAACCATACCTATTTCCACAGGGAACAGCCATTTAAAAGGCTTTTTCTCATTACTTTTAAGGAATGAATCCGACAGAATATTGTTTTTCTTTGCCATTTTTACAACCAACCGTTTTCCTTATACCATGCGATAGCCTCTTTCACACCGCGTTCAAGATTATACTCTGGCTTGAAGTCCATATCACGCTTTGCAGGGGTGATATCGCACATCCAGTTACGCTGTTTCAGAATATTGAACTTGTCATTATTCAATGCGCTCATCTTACCTGTCATCTTCATCCAACGGTCGCCAACGGCTGTAACAATCCTGAGCACCCATATAGGGGCCTTGATGCGGATAAGGAACTTTATTCCCAGTTCCTTCTTGATGAGGTCAGAGAAAGTAACTGATTCGTACACATCACCATCGCTCAGGAAATACGCCTTTCCCACGCATTCATCGTGCTCCATTGACTTGAATACAGCCTGTACCAAATCCTTCACATAGATGAAAGTGATATCCTGACGGTCATATCCCACGGCAAAGTCACTATGTCCCTTTATGCTCTTCGCCATGAGGAAATAGTCGGTCTCACGAGGACCATAAACACCTGTAGGGCGCAGAACAACCAACGGAAGGCCCTGTTGCTGAAAGAGCCATTTCTCTGCTTCGTACTTACTCTTTCCGTATGCCGTATTCGGTTGCGGGGTATCAGTATCGAGAATCTCGGTATGAGGCATTTTTTCACGAATAGCACCGAACACGCTCAACGAAGACAGATAGACGAATCTTTTCATCGGCTGATTGGTAGCCTTCAGGGCATTCACGAAGTTCTTTGTGCCCTCGGTATTCACTTTGAAAAAATCCTCTGCCTTTATGCACTTGGTAGCACCAGCCGCATGCACCACATAGTCGAAGGTATGATCAGCAAGAACAGTCTTCAACTGCTCCACATCCCCAAGGTTAAGTTCAAGGAAATTGATACGCTCATCCTTTAGGTACTTCCTGTTGGTACTCTTACGTACAGCAACCCATACCTCAAGTCCGCGACTCAAAGCCTCTTCCACTATAAAACTGCCAATGAAGCCCGATGCTCCAGTGATTAGAATCTTCATAATGTTATAATATTTTTTGCAAAGTTAATAAATTTCCTCCTCATTTTACAATTAAAACTACATAAAAATCGCACTATTGGCAAATTAATAAAAAATTAACATCCAAAATTTACCTATTCTCGATTTTATTTCGTATGTTTGCAGCATAATTAATAACTGTTCCGTAAGTATTTCCTTACGACTAAACAATTTCATCATCTATGGGAAAAGGAAAGAAAGCCGGTAAAAGGCTAAACAAGAAACAAATGAGTGCTCTGCTGGAAGAGTTCTTCCGCGAGAATCCAGGTAAGGCATATTCGTTCAAAGAGATATTCCACAAATGCCATCTCGATACCCATCCTCTGAAGATGCTCGCCATCGACGTGCTTGAGGAAATGGCATGGGACGATTTCCTGTCGCGTGCAAGCGAGAACTCCTACAAGCTAAACGAGAGCGGTTCTGTTCTTGAAGGCACCTTTATCACCAAGTTCAACGGTAAATGCTCCTTCATGCCCGATGGCTCCGACAAGCCTATCTTCGTGGCTGAGCGCAACTCCATGTGGGCGCTCAACGGTGACCGTGTCAAGGTTTCAATGATGGCACGTCGTGCAAAGCATATCCGCGAGGCACAGGTAATCGAGATTATCAAGAGGGCAAAGGACCAGTTTGTCGGCATTATCAAGGCAGATCGTGAAATGACCTATCTCGTTCCTACTGACCCTATGACCGTCAGCATCTTCATCCCAAAGCGCAAGCTGAAGGATGCCAAGGATGGTGACAGAGCCGTGGTTAAGGTAATAGAATGGCCTGATGCAGAGCACAGAAGCATCGTGGCTGGTGTTGTCGATGTCCTCGGAAAGCAAGGCGACAACGATGCAGAGATGAACACTATTCTTGCTCAGTACGGACTTCCATATAAATATCCGAAGGCTGTGGAAGATGCAGCCAACAAGATAAGCGATGAGATTACGCCCGATGAAATCGCCCGTCGTGAAGATTTCCGCGATGTTTTCACCTGTACTATTGACCCTCACGATGCAAAGGATTTCGATGATGCCCTCAGTATTAAGCGTCTCGATAACGGACTGTGGGAAGTAGGTGTTCATATCGCCGATGTCAGCCATTATGTCACGGAAGGCTCTGTTATCGACAAAGAGGCAAAGGAACGTGCTACAAGTATCTATCTCGTGGATCGTACCATACCTATGCTTCCAGAACGACTTTGTAACTATATCTGCTCTCTGCGCCCTGACGAGGATAAACTTGCTTACTCTGTTGTCTTCAACCTCGACAATGAGGCAAAGGTGAAATCTTATCGCATTGTACATACCGTTATCAGAAGCAATCGTCGCTATGCCTATGAGGAGGTACAGGATATTCTCAATGACAACCTTAATCCTAATCCTGCCGCAGAGTTACCAGAACTTCCTATGGCTGATCCCGATGAAATCGAGAAAAAAGAGGCTAAGGGAGCACTCAAAGGCGAGAATGCCTATCTCCTCCTTACTCTCGACCGTCTTGCAAAGCTCCTGCGTGCCCAGAGGTTCAAGAATGGCGCTGTGAAGTTCGACCGTGAGGAGATGCGCTTCGACATCGACGAGACAGGCAAGCCAATCCGTTGCTATTTCAAGCGTTCAAAGGATGCCAATAAGCTCATCGAGGAATTCATGCTCCTTGCCAACCGTACTGTGGCCGAGAGCGTGGGTAAGGTGGCAAAGGGAAAGGTTGCAAAGACTCTGCCTTATCGTGTTCACGACGACCCAGATCCTCAGAAGCTCGAAACTCTCAAGTCCTTCGTTGCCAAGTTCGGATATAAGATGAAGAGTACAGGCACAAAGGGTGCTACGGCTCGTTCTCTCAACCAGCTCATGGACAGCGTTGAGGGCAAGAAGGAGTCTAATGTCATACAGCTTGTTGCCCTTCGTGCAATGATGAAGGCGAAGTATTCTGTTCATAACATCGGGCACTTCGGTCTTGCCTTCGACTATTATACACATTTCACCTCTCCTATTCGCCGTTATCCCGACACAATGGTTCACCGCCTCCTCACACGTTATGAGCAGGGAGGAAAGTCAGCCAACAAGGATAAGTACGAGGAACTATGCGAACATTCAAGTGAGATGGAACAGATAGCAGCCAATGCCGAGCGCGACTCTATCAAGTACAAGATGGTGGAGTTCATGAGCCAGTATATCGGATACGAGTTCGATGCCCATATCTCAGGTATCACAAGCTACGGCATATATTGCGAGATTGACGAGAACCATTGTGAAGGAATGGTGCGTATCGAGGATCTTGACGATGACTACTACGAGTTCGACGAGAAAAACTACTGTCTCATCGGTCGTCGCCGCCATCACACCTATCAGCTTGGCGATGAGCTCCGCATCAAGGTAGCAAAGGCAAATCTCGAAAAGAAACAACTCGATTTCGTGCTTGCCGAAGAGGTGAAGAAAAGCAAAAAGTAATGTAATAACACATATTCCAGCTTCTTAGAAACATCTTTGAAGCTGGAATTTTTCATTTGTTATCTATAAATGAACAAATATCTTAAAGTCATTCTTATAGAAACAATTATTGTAACTATCTATGTTGTTTCGCTGTATTTTTACAGAACATCAACAAGCAGTTGTGTTACTGATGGTCCTCGTTGTGCATTCAACGATGATTTGTTTATGTGCTCTATAATATGGGTTGTAATCGAGATCATCCTCATACCGATAAGTTTGTTATTAACTAAAGCTATATCTATCTTTATAGACATTTATGGTAAGAAATAATATTTTCATCTGCCCATTCATAGTTCCCAGAAATAGCCCTTCTATGTTCAAATTCCTTTATACATTCATACTCGTATTGTTCTTGGTATCATGTTCTTCTGGTGTGAATCGTGAACATAACTCTCAAAAGCAGGATTCAATAGCATCTGATACGAACATCGTATTCTCCAAAGTTGCTGTGCTTAAAATCCCATTTCCGGAGGAATTGAATGAAAAAGTACGTATATTCAATACTGACATGTCGGTATATGCTACGTTTTCATATGATAGTATCTCTGAAGAAACAAGATGTAAGGCACTTGAAGGAAACGTAATAACCTATGCTCCGTCATGGAATCTGATAGATTGCTTCTATGAAGACTATAATGCTGAGTATGGAAAGATACGAGTAGGTGACAGTTGGAAATTGATAAGAAAAGAAGCCATCTATGATGTTCATAGTTTGGATTCATATTTTTCTTCATTAGAATATTGTCCTAACAAATCAGATGTTTTCTATCAAGAAGATTTGCATACAATAATACTACATAAAGACCCTTCATCCCTAAAGTGCAGGATTATGAAGGTGAAGAATGATTGGTTTCTCATTCAAGATGGTGACTTTAAGGCATGGGTAAGATGGAAGCATGGTTCTAAAGTACTACAAGACAGATTGAGATATGACATATAATTATCTCCAAATCCTTTTCAGAATACGAACTTTTTAAATCCCTTTTCCATATCGGATAAATAGGATTAAATCCGTTTCCCTAATTCTCATGTAAGTCCTATGTAATTCCCTTGTAAGTCCTATGTAATTCCCATTTTCCTCCCTTTACAGAAATGGACTTGAAGCGAAGGCATAACAAAGGGATGGTGTCTGTATCTCAATCTCATCATGAGTACACAATTAGCGACAGATAGTCTCAACAATCTTGTCCAAAAAGTCCTTTCCTACGCCAGATGAGACTATAAAGTGGTTGATTTGGCCTTGGAGTTCGAGGAAACGGTTGTTGCAATACATTACCTTCAGACCTTGTAGATGAGGGGCAAATGCCGAAAATGACATCGGAATGATGGCTTTACGTGTCTCAAGCGACACTTGTGAGAGGTAAAATTTGATGATTTCTGTCCCTTGCTCGGTTTTGGCATAGCGAGAGCACTACCGCTGAAATTATTGTATTTTATTGTATTTCAACTTTTTAGTAATTCTTCATCATCACTTACTGATTAAACAAACAGTCTCAGTCTCAAATCTCAGTTCAAAAAAATGAACCTATTTTTGCTTCTTATTTCTTCTTATATATTCTCACTTTTTCTATCTATCTTATTATTAATTAGTTATATAATACAAGAGGAAAAAGGAAAGCAGAAGAAATAAGTCAATAATATTTTAAGTGCAGAATGTAATAAAAATTATTGGTGTCCGCGAAAAAAACGGACACCAATAATTGTTTACACTTACCATGAAAGAAGTATTGCCAACTACTTTATCAGCATCTTTTTCCCATTCTTGATATATAGTCCCTTTTTAGATGCAGAAACCAGACGTCCTTGAAGGTCATATATTGCATCTGACAGAAGGTTATCATTCGTGGAATTAACCTCATTGATACCTGTAGATGCATTTTTATTAGAAGATAGGATGAGCTGGCCAATGATACAGTCACTCCACTCAGAAGCAGCAGAATAAACGGCGATTACATAGTCACCCTGCTCAGTAACGTCAAACTCGAAAGTCTGTTGGTCAATGTTCGCGAAACTGTTTGAAGCTACATTACCGATGTTTACGTTTGGAGTATAAGTCTGACTGGCAATACTTGTATTGTCATCGCGCTTCTCAATGTTCAGTTCTACTGCTCCGAAATTTGACATATTCCAGTTGCAGATTTTGTATTTCAGCGTATAGTGACCTGGAGCGAGTGAGAGTGTCGTGCCACCGTCAGAAAGTCCGTACTTGGCCCATCCCTGATGCTCTTTTCCGCCAATATTACGAAAGTAGAGTCCATAGTTCAACCCTCTTGGTGAACCTGTAAATTGTAATACTCTACAGCCCTGTGAATAGCCGTTGCTATAACCAGAACGTTTGTCATTACTGTCAAAGGTCGTCCAACCAGCAGGCAATACTCCTCCTTCTTTGAATTCCGATGAAATGGTGAAATCTGTAGGGTTCTGTAACGTAATTTCTACGCAAGAAGCGCTTGTCTCCCCATCATTATCTGTAGCAACAGCTTTCAAGGTGTGTTTTCCTGCCTTTGCGCCTGTCAGAACAGCCTTATATGGGGCGCTCTCACAAGTGGCTAATAAAGTAGTACCGTCATAGAACTCTACTTTTTCAACAGTACCGTTTGAATCATCGGCTGTGGCCGTAATGGTGAGATCGGGAAATGCAGTCTCTCCATTAGAAGTGAAGCTGATATACTTGCCTGCTGTCTTTGGTGATGTGATACTAACGCTTGGAGAGGTCTTGTTGAGTGAATATTTCTTGCAGAAATTCCATATCTCACTACCTGTATAAACCTGTGTTTCCTTGCAAATCCAGTGGCCTTTACCAGCGAGTTCAAGCAATCTTACCTCAACGCCATCATTGCCTGGCCCCCACACATGGAGTTTAGCGTTGAAATTGTGGTAGTTACTTGTTACCTTTGCCGTTGCAGGGCATCCGTTGTGGTTTACCCACACATTCAGAGCTGGTTTTGCACCGCTGAAATTACATGTACCATCGTCCGTACCATGAATATGCAGGATTGGTATAGGGCGTACATTTGCATTTGCCGATGCGCCACCCATAGGATATCCGCTTACAGGAGCAAAGGCTGCAATAAGGTCAGGAATCTTATTCATAGCATGATATGTGAACATACCACCCATGGAGAAACCGCCGAGATAAACACGATTACGGTCTATTTTATACTGTGTCACCATCTTTTCGATGATAGCCTTAACGAAATTAATGTCACGATCGCCCGAAGTATCCCATGCCCTGTCAATGCCATTAGGAAAGACCACGACGAACTTGGCTGTATCACAAACAGCCTCCATACTTACCTTGTCGTTCTTGAACTCGGTATTCTGCATCCAGTTGGCATCCTGATTGTAGCCGTGGCAGAAGATAAGCAACGGACGGTTCTCGCCAAGATCTGCTGGCGCATACACGTTGTACGTACGGTTAGTACCGTTAACTGTTACGTTGTCTGCCTTCATTGGCAGAACAGCTCCCATAAATAATAGGAGGAGTGAGAGAATGGTAGTTTTTTTCACGTCAAAAATGATTTAGGTTGCAGAGATCTACAAGTGTTCCTTGTATTTCGATGCACAATGTTATTAATTAATAAGTGGTTGCAAAAATAGTAATAATTCCTGAACCTGCAAAATGTTTTCGCATTTTTTTATTTATAAATCCATATTGGTTTTCTCCTTTTCAAACGTATAATGTGTAAAGGAAACCTGTTTAGAGCCTCTATATATGGAATGAGGATTGCGAGTTACAAGGGACTTGTATGGGAGGAAGAAGGGATTGGTCGCCCTTGTTCTATATTTACTGATACGGAGTCTGCTTTTAGTGTTCCGTCACTATGGAAAGTGAGATTCGCAATCATAGATACCCTTGCCTTCGGGTTTTTCTGGTCGAAGACAAAGTTGCCGATGCTATAATACACTGGCATAGAGTCTATTGTGTCTATAGGTTGAAGTATATGTGGATGATGACCTATGACTGCAGAAACACCTGCCTCGGATAGTCGGTGGGCAAGGGCACGCTGACGAATGCTGGGATAGGGTTGAAACTCCACACCCCAATGTAATACCACTACAATGTGAGTTTCTGGGTACTTATGATGGAAATCACTGATTTCATCGAGCAGTTCTTTCTCGGTAGGCTGGGCAATTCCCGGCTTGTCGTCTATTCTGCACCAATTCTCTATCGTGAGAGTGGTGGCGTTGAACAGAGCCACGCTAATACCATCTTTCTCAATAAGGACAGGCGACATCTGCTCTTTGAAGTTTTTGCCATAACCTAATGGTGTGATTCCTGCCTCTGTGAGATGTTGTGCCGTAGCTTGAAGCCCACGTCTGCCTTGATCGTTGGTATGGTTATTAGCCATTGCTGCGTGTGTTATGCCGACCGCCTTCAAGTCCTTTGCCCAACGAGCATCAGCACGAAAGATGTATTTCTTGTTCACAGGTGAGATAGTGTCGGTAAGAGGACATTCGAGATTCACGACCACGGCATCAGCCTCACGGAATATAGGCGATACTTCCTCGAAGAGATAGCTAATGCCCCTGTGCTCAGCTATGTGGCGAACTCCACGATCGAGTAATACATCGCCTGTGAATAATACCGTAAGTGAAGCCCCCCCAGCCCCAGAGGGGGAGATTGGGTGATGGGTGGTGGGTGCTGGCTGATTGCAACTTGCAAAAAGAAAAACTAACAAACAGCTAATACCCAACACCGAACACCAGCCTTTAACCTTTGCCCTTAGTCCTTTGACTTTAAACGAAGATCTAACATCCTGCACTATAGAAAACCTCCTCATTATGCTTTTGCTTCTTGTCGAGGATAAGAGGTTGCATCCACAACGGACGTGCAGGAGCATCACCCTTTTCAAGCCTCTTCTGCCATTCTTCGTCGGTATAGCGTTGATTAAGTGGATTGACGAACTCATAATAGCTGAACGTAGCACCTCTTGTAAGGAAGATCTTACCGTCGATTACCACAGTAACATAAATGATATCCGCATTACCAGTAGCCTCAGAAAGGATTCCGCTCTTCTTGCAACCAAGCACATTACGGGTAAACACATCAGCAACAAGTGCCACGGAACGATCTGCGCCCTTCACCTCATCCCAGCGACCAAGTTCTGAATCAGGTTCTATGACACTCAGCGTGAACCATTCAAGAGAGCTTCCCATGTGTCTTATCTCTCCATATTCCTCCTCGCTGAGCATCTTGCCTGCAAGTTCCTTCTTTGAAACCTTAATGCAGAAATCCATATAGTCTTTGAGGGTTGAGGTACGACTTTGCAGAGCCTCAGTCATAAGTCCGTTCTTTGTCAGAAGCGTCTTTGTCAAGTCAAGCATATCCTTCATTTTTTGCCAGAAATCAAGGTTTGGCTCCACATATCCCATACGGATAGGATCAGGGAACTCGCCACCACCACCGCATTCTGCGCAGATAGGTTGCTCGGCATAGAGGATGGCATCGTGTTTCAGCTCTGCCCACGAAGCAAGTGCCGTGTTGAGATTCTTACGCTGCCATGAGTCTGTCTTCATATAGTCGGGATAGTCCTTGTTCGTTTTCTGGAGCTGCACGAGGCATTGCATCCACTTATTATACATAGACTTATCCCAATCGGCAAATTTCGACATCTTCGCCTTCATCTTCTTCATTTCGTCGGTATAGCCTTTCCAGTTGTCGGCATCCTGATAGTACTCGGCATTGAGCCTGTCGGCAGCATCAACACCGAAGGCAGAGAATACATGGAGTCCGCGAGGGAATGGCACCTTGGAATTCACCTTTTCATCGAACATACGGCTAAGCACATATCCGTCAGGAGTATATCTCTGTGGCATGAAATTCATCTTGTTTTCACAATCCTTTGATGGATTCTTCTCGTTCTTCTCTGGAATCTTCGAGGTGATGCGATTGCGAGTCTTGAACAGGGAGGCAAGCTTTGCATTGATATCCTTCTGGGTAGAGGCATCCACCACCTTGTCAAGTGTCATTATCTTCTTGGCGGTAAGAAAGTCTGCCACATCAACAACGGCTACGTTATCAGGTTCGCCCATAAGGAAGTCAAGGGTATTATACACACCAAGTCCCTCCTTTGCCACGTTCTTGTCGATGCTATTAAGCAGATATGCCATCATAGTAGCCTGCTTCACAGCCTGTTTCTGTTCGCTACAGAAGGTGAAGGTCTGCAACCACATCATAGCCCTGAAATATCTCTCCGACTGCAGATTACGTGTATAGTGACCGCGAGGCTTGAAGAGGTCGTAGTTGAAAAGAATCCCTTTACCCATCATTGGAGACATAGTTGCCGTGTAGCCGAACACATTGGAAATCTCCTGTTCTGCTTTTCCCTTATATGAATCTGGGACTTCAAGATGTTCACCTGTAAGAAGCTCGTTTGCTACGGCAAAGTAAGTGGCATTGAACTCAGCCAAATCCTTTATCTCTTCATCGGAAGAACTGGATGCTATCTCCATAGCCTTCTTATACATAGCCGTGTTCAACGCACTCATACGAGGCACGAAGCAATGTTTCTCAAGCGATTTTAGTACATACGAGAAATACATGTGGTATGCCTGAAGAAACACATCTGTGGTGATATAGCTCGGCATCATGTCATACTCATTTTGCTCGTATATATTGAAAAGCTGCTCATTCTTCGTTGGGATGATGGCAAAGTTATGATGTGCCAGATGACTAAGGAACGGCTTATCCACCTCCTCCATCTGGAACATATTAACCGTCATGGCTGGATTTGCAAGTTTCAGACCATCCATATCCGTTATCTGCAACTCCTTCAACTCCTTGATACGTGCGTCAATACGCATGATAAAGCCTTTCTCCTCCTTGGAGATACCCGCCTTATTGAAGTCTATCAGCGCGTCGTAGTCGTGCTTTTCCAGATAATCATAGCAACGGTCGAGATACCATTTCGTCTTTCGGGAGTAGAAAGTGTTGATATCATCTTCCATAAACCATACTCCCTTTAGCGCATAAGGATAATGACGAAGCAATCGCAACTCCATCAATGTCATATCACTTATGTCCATGTTCAAATCAATCTCTCTTGGCAGGAGACTGTCGGTTACAAGGAATGAATGAGGATTGAATTCTACGTTTATTAGTTCTGCTGCCTCTTCTGGCGAACCCTTACGCACCTCGGTGCATGACATCATCAATAGTATAGATGACGCAAAGAGAATTATTTTTTTCATAGGAAAGCGGCCTCTCCCTCCGCCCTCCCCCGTGGGGAGGGAGCCGGAAGTCAAAAGGTAATTCTATTTTTTTATTAATTATACATTATTCTTTGACTAATTATCAATCAGGATTTTGGTGCTCCGGCTCCCTCCCTACGGGGGAGGGCGGGGGGAGAGACCA
>CADCHG010000017.1:40987-49370 GCA_902801155.1 uncultured Prevotellaceae bacterium
TAGGACGGGTGAGGGGCCGAGGCATTCTTTACGAACTTCAACCCAAACCCCTTCAACTGATACAACACTTCTATCGTGTCGCCATTATTCTTGCGCTCCCAGGTATGTACCAGATTGGGCATGGAATCGGTTTCGACCTTGAAGTCGATAAGCGGACATCCGACTCTTGAACCTAACCATAGCGGACGGATGAACTGTCCCTTATACAGATGGAAGATGAACAGTCTCTTGTCTTTCTCCGGATGGTATCGCGTAGCCTTGATAGTGCCCACAAGCACTTCGGGTATGCTGTCGCCTGTCATATCGCCACAAGTAAAGCGATATACAGGATAGTCCAATGCCCACGAATCTACCACACTATCACCCTTGAGATGCTCTATACGGTTAGTAGAATCCGTGACAGAAACAAGTCTGAGAATGCCCTCGCCCATAGCACAACGATACTGGCATGTAACAGAATCTATCTGCATCATGCTATACTCGCGTGTTGCCTCTTTCTGCTTATGCCCACAACATATTAGGGTACACAGCAAATATACCGTTATTATCGTCTTAGCTAATAGGCGCATCTTATTTATTAATTTTCTTGCAAAATTAATAAAATCCCATAAATCCACAAACAAATTCGCCTTTATCTCACTCCATAACTTCAAAAAAGATGAAAGTTGGCAATGAAATAAAGGCGAGAATCGAAATTACAGGTATCAATCTACCTCATAAACGAATTACCACGGCGCACATTCGTGCACCATTTGTTCATCGTGACCTTATCACGAAGAAATTGCTGTGCTTTCCAGATGCTGAGGGGCTTAGACTCAGTCTGTTCTTTTTGTGTATTGTTAAGGTCTTTCATACTAGAATAGTTTTATTAGTCATTCGCAAAAATATGAAATAAAATCCATATTAACGAGAAAAAACTTAACAAACATTCAAAGTTTCCGCTTATTTGCTAAATTCTGCAATGTGTACTTAACATTCTGTACACCTTATGTATATAATAGCAGAAAGTTGAAAGTAGAGGTTAGAAACCTGCAACTTTCAACTTATCTGGTATCAGTCGGACTAGTTTTCACAAGCTATCGCAACTGAGTTTTAGTAAACAAGAAAATTATTTAAAAGCTTAGAAATTATCGTACTAATGTGGACGTCTTGATGGAATCAATCTTTGAGGAATCTGCCATCGCTACGCTGTTGGCTGTGTTGATGGTGATTGAATCCTTGGTGTGTGAAGCAGCGAACTGCTGTGCGTCCTGAAGAGCCTCGCGCTGGTATGGCATTTGTGCTGCAAGTCCGAGAGATAGGATGATACCTACTACTGCGGCAGCCTTGTAGAGAGGGCGGAGGCGGCTTTGCATGGTTATTGTGCGTGCCTTTACATGCTTTGGCTCATCGTCGATGAGGGCAAGCATACGCTCGTCAAAGTCGGAGCTGAGGTGTGCTTCTTCCATGCCAGACTGCTCATACATGAACAAGTCGCGATAAGGCAACAGAGTCACCGGCACGTCCTTCTGTGAGAAGAATGTGCGCAAGATACGTTCCTCTTCCAAAGAGGTCTCGCACTTGAAGTAGCGCTCTAATAGTTGTTCAATGTATTTATAGTCCATTTTTTATATTTTTAGCGGCTCAATGCCACTTATTTGTTTTGTAGTGAATCGTATGTTTTCTTGATGAACTGTCGGGCTCGGAAGATGTTTATCTTCACTTGGTCTTCGCTTATCTGCATGATAGCGGCGATTTCCTTGTACGACTTATCCTCGAAATCGCGTAGCTGCATTGCTGTGCGTTGTTTCTCGGGTAGAGAGTTCATCAAGTCGCGAACCATTGCGATGCGTTCCTTTTCCATCATCTGCTCATACGGGGTATGAGTAGTGGGTGTCAAGTTGTGGGTGTTAGAAGATAGAGGCTCATCCAAAGAGACTGTGCGGTGGATGTCTTGCTTACGAAGAACATCGAGCGCCATGTTTCGCGCTATTGTCAACGCCCAACCTTCGAGGGATTCTATCTCGTCCCATTGATCGCGTCGGTTCCAGATCTTTATCAGTGTCTCCTGCACAACATCCTCTGCATCCTGCTGGTTGAGCGTGATGCGGAAGGCAAGCCTGAAGAGCTTGTCTTTCATTGGAAGTACGTCGGTCTTGAAACTGATATTCTTCATCTGTGCTCTGTTTTGAAGACTATAATAAAAGGGCAAAAGTTACATTTGCCCTTAATTTTTTAACTTATTTTTACACTTCTACTACAAAAACTCTAATAAAAAGACTTTAGCCTTTAGACCTTAGACCTTTGTCCTTTGTCTTTAGACTTTAGCCCTTTGACTTTAGCCCTTACTTGCTGATGATAGTGCCGTGATTGCCGTCGATTGCTGTGGCGAGAGTGATGATAACCCTTGAAACGCCTGCATCGACTGCTGCGAGGGCATTCTCTATCTTTGGCAGCATACCGCCAGAGATTGTTCCGTCGGCCTTATAGCGCTCGAAGTCTGCGTGGTTGATGGTCGGAATTACGCTGTCATCATCATCAGGATTGCTGAGCACGCCTTTCTTCTCGAAAGAGTAGATGAGCGTTGTCTCATAGCCTTCAGCTGCAAGAGCCTTGGCTGTCTCAGAAGCCATTGTATCGGCATTGGTGTTGAGGATATTTCCCTTTCCATCGTGTGTGAGAGGGGCAATTACAGGAACAACGCCCTGCTGTATTAGGCTTGCGAGAGCCTTGCCATCAGCACGATCCACATCGCCTACGAAGCCGAAGTCAACCATCTTCTCCTCACCGTCAACTTCCATCTTCTTCAAAGGGCGCTTGTGAGAACGTATAACATCCATATCAGCACCTGTGAGACCAATGGCATTGACATTATTTGCCTGAAGCTTGGCTACAAGGTTCTTGTTTACAAGTCCGCCATAAACCATTGTTACAACCTCAAGCATCTGGGCATCGGTAACGCGGCGACCGCCTACCATGACGCTCTCTATGCCGAGTGAGGCTGCTACCTTAGTGGCACGGCGACCACCTCCATGTACGAGAATCTTTGCACCTTCAATCTTACTGAAGTTATCAAGAAGGGCATCAAGCTGAGCAACATCCTCAACAACAGCGCCCCCTACCTTTACTATAGTGATTTTCTTCATTTTCTTTCTTTTTGCCCTGTGAAAAACTATTCAAGATATGTATAGCCGTAAAGGCCTGCACGATAGTTAGAGATAAATTCCTTACCCTCTTCGAGCGTGATCTTACCTTCCTTGACTGACTTTGCCACCCAGATTTCAAGACGGCGGACAAGGTTCTTAGGCGAATACTGCACATATTCAAGCACATCGGCAACGGTCTCGCCATCTATTGTCTTGTCTATGTGATAGCCATTGTCGTCAACAGAGATATGAACGGCATTGGTATCTCCGAAGAGATTGTGCATATTACCGAGAATCTCCTGATATGCTCCGACAAGGAACACACCTATATAATAATGCTCACCTTGCTTTATCGGATGCAAAGGAATATAACTTGTCTGCTGACCGCCATTTACATAAGTAGCCACCTTACCGTCAGAGTCGCAGGTGATATCCTGAATCTGTGCCGAGCGTGTTGGCTGCTCGTCAAGGCGCTGAATAGGCATGATAGGGAAAAGCTGGTCTATGCCCCATGAGTCAGGCATACTCTGGAAGAGAGAGAAGTTACAGAAATACTTGTCTGCCATCTGCTTGTCAAGACTGCGAAGCTCGTCAGGAACGTGCTTCTGATGGTGTGCAAGTTCTGAAACCTCGTGTGTTATAGCCCAGTAGAGAGACTCAATCTGCGCGCGTGTCTTAAGGTCGATGATACCGTGACGGAAGAGGTCAAGTGCCTCCTCGCGTATATCCTCGGCATCATGCCAGTCCTCAAGCATTGAGCGTGTAGATAGCTTGTCCCATATCTCCGTGAGGTCATGAACGAGCTGATGGTCATTCTCTCCCGGTTGGAAATCCTCCGGCATCTGTGGGGCACTCACGCTTTCAAGCACATCGAGAATAAGAACTGAATGATGTGCGGCAAGAGAACGTCCGCCCTCAGATATAAGGGTAGGGTGAGGGATGTTATTCTTGTCGGCTGCATCAACGAAGGTATATACGCAGTCGTTCACATACTCCTGAATTGAGTAGTTTACAGAAGACTCTGAATTACTTGAACGAGTACCGTCATAGTCAACGCCAAGTCCGCCACCGCAATCCACGAACTCAATACCGAAGCCCATCTGATGCAACTGCACGTAGTACTGGGCAGCCTCACGAAGAGCCGTAGAGATACGGCGGATCTTGGTAATCTGCGAACCGATATGGAAATGGATGAGTTTCAGACAGTCGCGAAGCCCCATCTTGTCAAGCATCTCAAGTGCGAGAAGAAGCTCTGATGAGTTAAGACCGAACTTAGAGGCATCACCACCGCTCTCCTGCCATTTTCCTGCACCTGAAGAAGCAAGTTTTATACGTATGCCGAGGTTCGGACGCACATTGAGCTTTGCTGCTGTCTCTGCGATGATACGAAGCTCCGGCAGCTTTTCTATGACAAGGAACAGGCGCTTGCCCATCTTCTGTGCAAGCAAAGCCATTTCGATGAAGTTCTGGTCCTTGTGACCGTTACAGATCACGATAGAGTCAGAATCCATGTGCTGTGCAAGAACGGCATGAAGCTCAGGCTTTGAACCGGCTTCAAGTCCGATGTTGTACTTTGCACCATGCGAGATAATCTCCTCAATGACAGGGCGCATCTGGTTCACCTTGATAGGGAACACGATATAGTGGTCACCCTTGAAGTTATACTCCTTGGTGGCCTTCTCGAAACATGCTGCCGTTGACTGGATACGAGTATCGAGGATGTCAGGGAAACGCAGCAGCAGAGGTGCGGAAATATGGGCAGCAGCCAGTTCATCGACCACTTCCTTCAAATCCACCTGGACGTTATTCTTCTTTGGTGTGACATATACATGACCTTTTTCGTTCACACCGAAGAAGTTAACACCCCAACCTTTGATGTTGTAGATCTCCTTAGAGTCTTCTATCGTCCATTTCTTCATTTCTGTCCTATTAATTCTTTTGCTTTTTCAACAGAGATAGATATCTTTTCCGGACTCTCCATCAGGGTTACATCCAGAATATGCTTAGCCTTCATATAGAACTGCTCACGATATGCAAGCTGCTCCTTTATAAAGGCGAGGAGTTCATCCTTTGTTTTGTTTACTATGAGAGGGCGCACCGACCTGCCCATCTGCAAATGGGCGTAGAGCACTTCTGGGGTTGCCTTGAGATAGATTACATCGGAGTTTTCGTTCATGTAATCCATATTGTCAAAGAAGCATGGAGTACCTCCACCGCAGCTGATGACAACATCCTCGAACTCAGCCACCTCATGAAGCATGTTCCGCTCTATTATGCGGAAACCTTCCTCTCCGCGCTCTTCGAAGATCTGTGATATCTTCTTGCGCATACGGCTCTCAATATACCAGTCGAGGTCATAGAATGGAAGTCCGAGATCCTTGGCAAGCTGCTTGCCGACGGTGGTCTTTCCCGCCCCCATATATCCGATAAGGATTATTCGCTTCATTTCTTGGCTTTTACAGGAGTGTTTACTATTTCCATGCACTCTTCGTATGTAAGTTCGGCAGCACGCTCATGCATAGCCTTTGGCATACGGTAGTTCTTGCCTTTGTAGCAGATGTATGGACCGTAGCGGCCATTCATAACCTCAAGTTCTGCATCTTCCTCGAAGCTCTTCACATGGCGCTGCTTCTCCTGGTCACGACTCTTCTCGATAAGATCAATAGCCTCTTCGCGTGTAATGTTGAGAGGGTCAATGTCCTTAGGAATTGAAACGTACTTGCGGTTATGCTGTACGTATGGTCCGAAACGGCCAGCACCGATTATGATAGGCTCACCTTCGAAATCGTCGAGTGTGCGTGGCAGGCGGAACAGCTCCAATGCCTCTTCGAGTGTGATGGTCTCAAGACTCTTGTCCTTTGGCAACTGTGCGAAGCGAGGCTTGTCCTTGTCCTCTGCACTACCAATCTGCACCACAGGACCGAAGCGGCCTATCTTTACAGATACAGGCTTATGGCTCTTTGGGTCTTCACCGAGGACACGCTCGCCAGCCTTATGCTCAGAACGTGAGTTGATGGTCTTCTCCACCTCTGGAGCGAAGTTCTTATAGAAATCCTTCAGCATTGTCGTCCAGTTCTCCTTACCCTCTGCGATATCATCGAATTTCTCCTCGACATTGGCTGTGAAGTTATAGTCCATTATGCCAGGGAAGTATTCCATGAGGAAATCATTTACCACGATACCGATGTCAGTAGGAAGGAGCTTACCCTTCTCAGAGCCAATCATCTCGGTCTTCTTTGAAGCCTTGATATTGTTGCCCTTGAGAGTGTCGATAGTATATTCACGCTCTTCACCCTTCTTGTCACCCTTCTGAACATATTCACGCTGCTGAATGGTAGAGATAGTTGGAGCGTATGTTGATGGACGTCCGATGCCGAGTTCCTCAAGCTTATGTACAAGCGATGCCTCAGTATAGCGGATAGGGCCCATTGATGCACGCTCAAGAGATGTTATCTGAATGCGCTCAAGGGTATCGCCCTCTTTCATTGAAGCTGGCATAGAACCAGTCTCTTCGTTGAGCTTTTCGTTGTCATCATCACCGTCCGACTCACGATATACCTTGAGGAAACCGTCGAATACTACAACCTCGCCGGTTGCGATAAACTGCTCGTCGGTATCTGAAACGCTGATGTTCACGGTTGTCTTCTCAATCTGGGCGTCTGCCATCTGCGTAGCGGCTGTGCGCTTCCAGATAAGTTCATACAGACGGCGCTCCTGAAGAGTACCCTCGATGGAAGTATTTGCCATATATGTAGGGCGGATAGCCTCGTGAGCCTCCTGAGCTCCCTTGGTATGGGTGCTGTAGTTGCGTGGCTTGCTGTATTCCTCGCCATACATGTTTACCACCGTTTCCTTCGATGTGCCGATACATAGCTGTGAGAGGTTCACAGAGTCGGTACGCATATATGTGATATGACCGTTCTCATATAGATGCTGTGCCACCATCATTGTCTGCGAAACGGTGAAACCGAGCTTTCTCGCAGCTTCCTGCTGAAGAGTAGAGGTTGTGAAAGGAGGTGCTGGAGTACGCTTGAGAGGCTTCTTGCTTATAGCGTCGATGGTGAACGTAGCCTTGCGACACTTCTCAAGGAATGCAACGGCATCCTCGTGTGTTGTGAAGCGCTTGTCGAGCTCCGCACGTATCTCGCTTGAATTGCCCGCAGCATCCTTTACGGCAAATACTGCGTTGATGCGGAAATAAGGCTCAGACTTGAATGCCTGTATCTCGCGCTCGCGTTCCACTATAAGACGTACAGCCACACTCTGCACACGACCTGCTGAGAGCGATGGCTTCACCTTACGCCAAAGCACAGGAGAGAGGTTGAAACCTACCAGACGGTCCAATACGCGGCGTGCCTGCTGAGCGTTAGTAAGGTTCATATCCAACTGACGTGGATGCTGAATAGCCTCAAGAATAGCATTCTTCGTAATCTCATGGAACACGATTCGGCTTGTCTTCTTCTCGTCAAGTCCGAGAACCTCGCAAAGGTGCCATGAGATAGCCTCTCCTTCGCGGTCCTCATCGGATGCCAGCCAAACCTTCTTTGCGTTCTTAGCATTAGCCTTAAGGTCATTGACCACGCGTTTCTTCTCGTCAGGTATTTCATATACCGGCATGAGGGTATCGAGATCAATGCTTATTTCTTTTTTCTTCAGATCGCGGATATGTCCATAGCTGGACATCACTTTATAGTCCTTGCCAAGGAATTTCTCAATGGTCTTAGCCTTAGCCGGGCTCTCCACAATTACCAAGTTTTCTTGCATAATATTTCTATGTTTGTTCTTTTGAGGCGCAAAAGTAAACAAAAAATTGCGTACACCTTATTATATAGCAATAATTTTAGATATTTTAACAAAAGAAAGGGCTTTAAGGTGAAAACTATTGGTATTTCTTACGTTTTTAGCCTTTTTCTTAGTGAAATGACGAACCAAGTGCTTTCTGTTATCCGTGAATCTTTTTTTTGATATCTAACGCAAAGACACCAAGACGCGGAGATTATTAACCTCCGCGTCTTTGCGTTTTAATAATTATTGACCTCACCCTTCGAGGGCTGAAGGCCCGACACTTAATAGGGCAGTCCGTAAGGGCTGTTATATGAAGGGTGAATACTAAATTGGAGCGCTGTATGTGCGACACTTATTATAACGTGAGTTCGACGAAAAAAACGCTGCGCTTGGCTACGTGAATTATCCGTGAATTAGCCGCAAATTATCGTGAATTTTTCTTTATTCAATACATTTGCTTAGAAATTTACGAA
>CADCHG010000018.1 GCA_902801155.1 uncultured Prevotellaceae bacterium
GACAAGCGTCGTGATGAGTTCTTCTCAATGAAGGTCTGGGATGATAAGGAGAAGAAGGAAGTTACATGGGCTCCAACTAATGCCAATGGCTATTTCTCTGGCGACTCAATGCCACTCCGTTCTGCATTCTCACAGTCAATCAATTCCGTTGCCGTGCGTGTAGGTCAGGAGATGGGTATTAAGAACATCATCGAGACTGCCAAGGCAATGGGTATCAAGAGTCCGTTGGATGATGCTCCTTCACTCTCTCTTGGTGCAAGTGACGTGAACCTCCTTGAGCTTGCTAACGCATACAGCACTGTGGCAAACGAAGGTAAGGCACATCCTGAGGCCATCCTTGTGACACGTATCCTTGACCGTGACGGAAATGAGGTATATGTTGCTCCAAACGAGACAGAACAAGCTATTAGCGTAAAGTCTGCATATTACATGCAGCAGATGCTGCGCTCCGTTATGCGTGATGCAGGTGGTACAGGTCAGAGCCTCTGGGGATATGTGCGCGATATTCGTGACACTGATTTCGGCGGTAAGACAGGTACATCAAATAACCACTCTGATGCATGGTTTATGGGCGTAAGTCCTAAGCTCGTAGTAGGTGCATGGGTAGGTGGCGAGTATCGCTGCATCCATTTCCGCACGGGTGCCCTCGGACAAGGTTCTCGCACAGCACTTCCTATATGCGGATATTTTCTCGAATCCGTGTTCGACGATCCTGCCTTCGAGAAGTATCATGGTAAGTTCGATAAACCGAAGGACATTGACGTTTCATCATCTATGTACGACTGTCCGTTCTATCGTTCGCATAAGGATACTCTTGATGAAGACTCTCTGGTAGATGCATTGGAAATGCGTCTTGATGCAAATGGTGAGCCTATCAAGCGCGAACTTGCTCCTGCTGCTCCTATAATTCAGCATTCACAGGAGCCTGAACCACAGCAACAGGTTACTTTGAAGAATCTATAACAAAGTTAAGAGTGAAAAGTTAAGAGTGAAGAATTTAAATTTGTATTGCCGTTTCAAGCATCCATTGCCAGAACAATGTAACTTAAATTCTTCACTCTTCATTTTTCACTCTAAAAAATAGTAAATAGTTAAATAGTAATAGTTTTGTCTCTCGACCTCCAGAATCCCGAACTTCAGAAGGCTCTGCAGTTAATAGAGTTTTCCAACCGTTCCGTGTTCCTCACAGGAAAGGCGGGTACGGGTAAATCAACGTTCCTGAGACATATTGCATCTACTACCAAGAAAAAGCACGTCATACTCGCACCTACGGGTATTGCAGCTATCAATGCCGGAGGTTCCACGCTCCACAGTTTCTTCAAACTCCCATTTCATCCGCTTTTGCCTAATGACAGTCGGTATTCTGCACGTAACATCCGCAGTACCTTGAAATATAATGGCGAGAAAGTGAAGATGATTCGTGAGCTTGAACTTATCATCATCGACGAGATTTCTATGGTACGTGCTGATATCATCGATTTTATCGATAAGGTACTGCGTATCTATTCTCGTAATATGTCACAGCCTTTCGGAGGCAAGCAGCTTATGATGGTGGGGGATGTGTATCAGCTTGAACCTGTTGTGCGCGATGAGGACCGACAACTTCTACAACCTTTCTATCCATCCAGTTTCTTCTTTGATGCGCATGTGTTTCGTGAGAAACAGGTAGTAAGCATAGAGCTGCGCAAGGTATATAGGCAGTCTGACCCTGTCTTTATTGGAATCCTTGACAATATCCGTACCTCACAGGCAACCGACCGTGACCTTTCTCTCCTTAATGCAAGGGTGACTTCCGGACAATCAGGATTACTCAAAAGCGATAGTCTCGCTATAACACTTTCCACAACGCGCGATACGGTGGATTTCATCAATACACAGCATCTTGAGGAACTTCCCGGAGAGCCTGTTATCCTTAATGGTGCCACAAACGGCGATTTCCCAGAGACGATGATGCCTACGCCTATACAGCTTGAGCTGAAAGTCGGGGCACAGGTCATCTTTATCAAGAACGATATGGATCACCGTTGGGTGAACGGTACCCTCGGTATTGTCATCGGTTTGGATGAGGACGGCACACGCATATATGTAAGGAAAGAATCGGGAGAGGAAGTGGATGTGGAGCGCGACCGTTGGTCTAATGTGCGCTATACCTTCAATGAGGTGGAGAAACGCATTGAAGAAGAGGAAATAGGCTCTTACATACAGTTTCCCGTACGTCTTGCTTGGGCTATCACCGTACATAAGTCGCAGGGACTCACGTTCAACAATGTGAAGATAGACTTCGGGCATGGTGTCTTTGCCGGAGGCCAGACCTACGTAGCCCTTTCCCGATGCACATCTCTTGAGGGTATCGAGCTCAATCAGCCTATACGTCATTCAGATGTGTTTGTGCGCGATGAGGTCAAGCGATTTGCCGCAGGCTACAATGACCAACGCCTTATCAATCAAGCACTAAAGGAGACGGCAGCTGATAAGCAGTATTACGATGCTGCGAAGGCGTTCGATAGGGGAGACATTGACGAGGCCCTGAATCAGTTCTTCCTCGCCATACACAGCCGTTATGACATAGAAAAGCCTGCTCCCAAGCGACTTCTTCGTCGTAAGCTCAATATCATCAACCTTCTCATGGACGATATAGAGCGCTTGAAAATGGAAGCAGAGACACAGAAACAGAAACTTCTCAATCTCTCCGTGGAATACACGCTCATGGGTAAGGAATGTGAGCGCGAGAAGATGTACGAAGCTGCAATAGCCAACTACAAGAAAGCCCTCGACCTGTATCCTGATGCCCAAGATCCTAAGCGCAGGATTGAGAAGATACAGAAAAAGCTGAAAAAGTAAGCTTATCAGTTTTGACACGTCTGGTTGTGTCTCTTATTTTGCATATTTGTATGCTATTTCTATGAAATAACATGAATTTTTCCTCCGTTTCCGTAAAAAGTCCTGAAAAAATTTGGATAGTTAAAAAATAATGCGTACCTTTGCACCGCATTTGAAAATAACGGAGGTTTACAACCAATGTTTTTCGGGGTGTAGCGCAGTTGGTAGCGTTCCTGGTTTGGGACCAGGCTGTCGCAGGTTCGAGTCCTGTCACCCCGACTTTGACTTTAATTTGAAAACAACATTCCCTAAATCCATTCGGGGTGTAGCGCAGTTGGTAGCGTTCCTGGTTTGGGACCAGGCTGTCGCAGGTTCGAGTCCTGTCACCCCGACGAAAGTCCATCAGTTCACAAAGCTGATGGATTTTTCGTTTTACTTAATTCCTGCTTCTCAAAAGAAAAACGCAATCCACATAAGTGAATTGCGTTATATTTATATCCTAAAGTTTCCTGTTGGCATAATGTTGTATGCAGTCAGGAACTATGCGGGTGTATTCCTCATCTCCAAGTAGGGTAGAGGTAAGCAGCATATCTGCCGTAGTGCGGTTGGTGGCGAAAGCTATGTTGTAGAGTGAAGCCAGACGGCTAAGGGCAGACACATCGTTTTGATGACCTTGTACGGCAAGGTTGTCGCAGAAGAAAATCAGCATGTCAATCTTACCTTCTGCCAGCATGGCACCAATCTGCTGGTCACCTCCCAACGGACCGCTAAGCAATCGTGTCACCTTGTCCTTAAACGGGTATTCAGTCTCCTCATCAGTTTCGATTGCAAGCTCGCTAATCAGTCTTCCTGTAGTACCAGTAGCGTAAAGTTGATGCTTTGAAAGCAGGGTGGCATTGAATCTTACCCAATCCAACAACTCATTCTTTCTTGAATCGTGCGCAACAAGTGCAATGTTTAATGTCGCTTTCATAGTCAATCCTTTCTTTTAAATTAAACAATCTTTTACTAAAGTATAATACCTTTTCGGTGTGTTATCCGCTGCAAAGATAGTTTTTTCTTATGTGCAGGACGAATGAATTTCCCCTATTTCTCGCCTGAAATAGATATTTCTTGGCTTATGTCAAGCATGATGTTTGCAGATTTAGTATTTAACGCAGAGATGTGAGTGTATTGTGAAAATAAGGTAATAATAATTTGTCAAACTTCAAAATATCTGTCGAAGTACTTGGCTGTTTTGAATATTTTGAGTAATTTTGCCACTTGTAAATATTATTAAACTAATGAGAACAACATTTTTAGAAAGACTATATAAGGTATCTGCATGGATGGCGGCGCATATCACGCTGCTTGTTGTCGGTGTGGCAGCATTGGCATTGTTCGTGCCGATTTCATTCTCATGGATAGCAACTTCTGCGGTTACACCGATGCTGGGCGTCGTGATGTTCGGTATGGGACTGACCTTGAAACCATCCGACTTCAAACCGGTAATGATGCACCCGAAGGATATCCTCGTGGGCGAGCTGGCGCAGTTTTTGGTGATGCCATCCGTTGCGTGGTGCCTGTGTCGTTTGCTCAATCTGCCTTCTGAACTTGCTCTTGGCGTGATACTCGTTGGATGCTGCCCTGGAGGAACGGCAAGCAACGTGATATGCTATCTTGCAAAGGGCGACATAGCTCTGAGCGTAGCCATGACGGGCGTCTCCACGCTCCTTGCCCCGATAGTAACCCCCGCCCTTGTACTTCTCCTTGCAGGAAAGGAGGTCAACGTGGATGTCATGGGAATGTTCCTGAGCATCGTGCAAGTTGTCATCGTGCCTATCATCCTCGGCTTCGTGGTTAGGCATTACTTCGGGAAGTTCACTGAGAAGATAACGCCTCTGCTGCCAATGGTATCAACCGTAGCCATCGCCCTTATCATCGGTATAATAGTGAGCCATAACGCACAGAGTATCATGTCATGCAGTCTGGTGGTTGCCGTAGTCGTGATTCTGCACAACGTGCTTGGCTTAGCTCTCGGATATGGGGTGGGGAAGGTGCTCGGCATCGACTTCCCAAAACGCACGGCAATAGCCATCGAGGTGGGTATGCAGAACTCCGGTCTTGCCACTTCCCTTGCTGCCACCCATTTCGCCATGTTTCCTATGGCAACGGTCCCTGGTGCCATCTTCTCCGTATGGCATAACTTCTCGGGAAGTATCGCTGCACAGGTGTTCCGAAAATTCAATAAGGGATAGTTAGGGTGTGTCTGTTTTTGTTAAACTTTAACTTTTCCCCTTTTTCATGTTCGTTTCAAACTCCAATATCTAGGAACGGATTAGAAGCGGACTAGAAGCGGACTTGTAACGGAGGTGGAACGGACCTAACCCCCTTTTATTCGCAAAGGCTCATCAAGCTTCGCAAGTCTCGTCCTTCGGACATCCAAAGGGGCCGTGAGGGCGGTGTGTGAGACCGTGTGTCTCTTCTGATTCCTGCTGACAACGTGCATTGCACCTCGCTCGAAGTCAAAAGTGCATGTCAGCCCAAAGGTTGGTGCATGTCCTTTGGTTTGACGAGTGACAACGTGCTTTGCACCTCGCACGCAGTCAAAAGTGCGTGTCAGCCCAAAGGCTGGTGCACGTCCTTTGGTTTGACGAGTCAACTTTTTTCTGTAAAAAAAGTTAAAATCGCTTATTATGCAGAATATCTGTTAGTTATGTGATTTTTTTCTTAAAAGAGGGAATATGGTGGTATCATGGTATCATGGTATCATGGTATCATATTTTAAACACACACACCCTGAAAATTCGGTCTTCTTCTTAATAATAATAAATAAATATATATTTATTTATTATTATTAAATTATAAAAGCGAGAAAAAAAAGTAGTAGGGTGTGTGATAAAAATATGATACCATGATACTATATCAAAAATGGCTTGTTTGTGTATGATAAATTCTTTATAGTTAGTTGTTTAGGTGGTTTGGTTGGTGACAGCTGCGAAGAAATTATGGTAACATATTTGGGAAATATCCAAGTTTTTCCAACTTTTTTTCAGGGGAATCACACCTGTCTCTTACTTTAATCGGGGGAATCGGACCTAAATATCATAAACAATCTTTGTCTTGTGACGGAAATGTAAGAGCGTTGTTAATTAAAATGATAATCTAAGTGTTAATGTTTATGATAGTTGTTGTTTGATGTTTATGGTAGCTTTATTTTGGTATTTGTGATAGTTGATATATATCACATTTAACCTGAATTCGACAACAAGCTACGCAAGTTCCCGTCTGCAAAAATAATAAAAAAAACGGATTTATATGATTTATCTGATAGCTTGCGCAGTAATATTTTCGCTATTTATTTCAGATAAATAAATCCATTTCTTTTTTTTCGTCGAATTCACGCTAATTGCTTTTTGAACAGGAATGACATGTCGGGAAGATGGGAAACAAAAAAATGCATAGCTTTCAGAAGAAAGCTATGCACTTAAAATCCGTTTATTGTGTATTTAGAATTTATATCCTAATGTGATGAGGAACTGATCGCGATCGTTCTTCACCTCTACGGCAGGAGCCTTGTTTTGAGTGCCATCGACAGTGATGGTCTCGAATGGGTGGAAGTCGCCCTTCTGTGCTGAATGCTGGTAAGCTACGTCGATGGTGAAGTTGTCGATGATGAAGCCTACACCGAGAGAGAAGCGGTTGGTTGCATCCCAGTTCACGTAGTCGGTTGAAGAGCTGTAGTAACAGCCGTCGGTGTCGAGACTGGTGGTGCGCTGTGCATCGGTCTTGTATATTGGCGATACGTAGTTGTAGCCTGCACGGATAGCGAGTTCTGACATTGGCTTGTACTCTGCACCGAGTTTGAGTGTTGATACGCCCTGAAGGGAGTTCTCGGTGTGGTGGTTCATAAGTCTGTCAGACTTTGTATCGGCGCTCTCGGTATCATAGTAGCTGTCGTATGTGTAGCCTGTTATGTATCGATTGTCGATTGATGAATAGTCGCTGTAGTTGTAGGATGCACCGAGTGCTATGTTATTGCCGATGGTATAGCCTAAACTTGCACCGAACTTCCAAGGGGTGAATACCTTGTATTCGTATTTGTCTTCGCTCTTGCCATTGTCGTACATGCCGATTAGTTTGTTGATATTGTTGTCATATCCATAATTCTCTAATCGGGTGTAGTTGTTAGATTTCAACTGGTACCATGTAGGTGTTGAAATGCTTAAACCGATACGCAGCGGACTTGCATCGATAGGACGGAAGATGATACCGGCGCTGATGTCGTAACCATGACCGGAGATGTATTTGGTGTCGTATAGGTCGTAATATCCGGCAGAGTTGTCGTGGCTGTCAACGATGTTCTCGCTATATACCTGGTCGTGAGAGTAGTTTACGTCCTTGATACCGAATGTGAAACCCCAATAGATGCGGTCGTTCTGATTACCGCTGATATTGATGTCGTAACTGCCGATATAGCCTTTCTGGTCGCGTACAAAGAGGTAGTCTTTGCCGTTGTAGTAATATGCGTTACCGTCATCAGGGTCAATGGTGAAAGTGTTGTTGAACAGATAGTCAACCTGTGAAAAACAGCCTGATGTGTTAGGCGATGTCTCGTTTGCATAGCCGATGATATTGTCATCTTTGTCGTAGTCGAGGAAGTAACCTCCTGCATTTGCGTTGCCAATCAAGGATTTCTGGTATGGAATCTTGTTCAGCGAAGCACCGTTGAGCGCACCGGAATGGGAGAGTATCTGGTTGAAGTTGCGTGACTTGCGATAGGTGAACGCAACGTTGAGGAAGTTACCGTTGTCATACTCGTGGGCATAGACGAAACCGAGCTGGTCGAAGCTCATCGGCGACTTCTTGTTGTCGAACTTGTACTCTTTGGCAACACTGCCGTCGCTGCCGGATAAGGAGGTGGCTCCCATGGTGACGTTGATGCCTGACTTGCGGAAGAGGCCTATGCTTGCTGGGTTGGATGAGATGGTGGAGATGTCGGCACCGAGTGCTTCCATTGCTCCGCCCATACTAACGTAGCGTGCTGTTCCGTTTACGTCTTCTGTCGCAATGTTTGCGCTCTCGTAGGTTTCCTGTGCCATTGTTGGCATAGCGAGAGCTGTAAGTGCTATTGTATAGATGATATAGTGCTTCATAATTATTTACTTTTTACAATTTACAATGTACAATTGTGCAACTTGAGCTTTGCGGATTAGATTAATTTCTTAATCTCTTAATTTCGAGCTTATCTTCTTCCGCCGTGACCTATGCCGCCACCGCCGCGTGAGCCGCCACCGCTACTTGATGATCTTGAGCTTGAACTTGAGCTACTTGAGCTTGAGTAAGAGCGTGAAGGACTTGAAGAGCGACTGCTTGAATTGCTATATGAGCTGTTGCTTCTTGCAGAGTTACTGTTATTCGATGTTGAGTATGACCTGTTGCCTCTGTATCCGGTGAAATCGCCGTTTCTTGAGCTGCTGCCATACTGACGGTCGTGGGTCTTGATGTTGGAAGAGACACTGCGATAGTCCTGACGTGCAGCTTGTCTGCCATGAGAGCCACGGTAGATGTTACGTGTGCCTCCAGAACCGGAATGCGCTACAGGTGTGTAGTGGTAGCGTGTATAGTGATGGTATGGGTGGTATGAAGTCCAGCCATAGTAGCCACCGTAATAGTATCTGTTGTAGTATCCGTAGTAGCCTCCGTAGTACCATGGGTCATTCCAGTACCAAGGGTCATAAACCCATGATCTGTTCCAGTACCAAGGATCGTTCCAGAAGAATGGATCGTAAGCCCAGTGTGAGTACCATGGATCATTGTAGAGCAACCACATACGGCGGGAACCGTAGAAGCCGTCGAAACGATTCATAAGACGTGAGAAGTAATAATCATCGTCATCGTCATCGTCGTATCTGTCGCTTGACTTCTTCTTTATGTTTACGGTGCCTGATATTGTGTCGATATATGCAACGAGGCTGTCAGGGTACTTCCCATCTCCGGCTGTGAACTCTATGATGTCGTTACCCACGGAGTCGGATACGATGGCGTAGGTTGACGCGAATTTGCCACGGCGGTTGTATTCGTCGTCGCTGATATCACGGCCTGCATGATACACCAATTTGCCATCCTCAGTTTCGGTAAGATGCTGCCTGTTCTTGCGCAGCCATTCCTTCTTGAGTTGAAGAACCCTTGCTTCTTCCTCGGCAGCCCTTTTTTCCTCGGCAGCCTTGGCCTCAGCCTTTTCCTTGTCCTTGACAGCCTTTGACTTCGGTGTGAAGTACATGTCATCCTGTGCAAAGATAGAGCAGGAAGCAAATGTTGCTATTGTGAGAAGAGTTAATATTCTTTTCATTGTCGTATCCTCCTAATTAAAGGTGAATTTTATTGTTTCTTTTGGTTTATGGTGCAAATTTACTTTAACTTTTGCTACAAAGATACGGAAAATCCCTATCAAATGAGGAGTTTTTCCCTAATTTTATTAATTTTGCAGAGAAAAATTAACTTTATTATGAAATATTTAGTATCGCATTTCACAATTCAATGTGCTGATGGCGAATTTATGCAGCCTGCACGTGAGATAACCGCCGCCATTGCGGGCGAATGTGGTTATGAGACTTTTCTCGACACAGACAATGGTGTTGACGGTTATGTTCAGGTTGATTTCTACGACGAGTCTGCGATGAGAGAGGCATTGGCGGAGTTTCCCATGGATGATGTGACCGTGACATTCGAAACCGAGGAAGTGGAGGATAAGGACTGGAATGAGACTTGGGAGCAGGAAGAGGGCTTTGCACCTATTAATATAGATGACAGGCTTGTGATTTATGATGTTCTGCATCCGGAAGGGCATGATAGTGGAAACGAGGATGTTAATGCACAGTCGCCTATTAAGATAGGGATTCAGGCGCGTAATGCCTTCGGGACAGGCACGCATGAGACTACCCAGATGATTGTGGGGATGTTGCTCGACATGGATCTGAAGGGTAAGAGAGTACTTGATTGCGGCTGTGGTACTGGTATTCTAGCCATTACTGCCTTGAAATGCGGTGCTGCTGATGCCGTGGCGTATGACATTGACGAATGGAGTGCGGATAACGCGCGCCATAATGCCGAAATAAACGGTGTGGCGGATAGGATAGAGGTGTTTGAGGGAAATGCCCATGTGCTCTCGCATATAAGCGGTGTGTTCGATGTGGTACTTGCCAATATAAATCGTAACATTCTCCTGAATGATATGCCTGCCTTCAAGGAGGTCATGGCACATGGCGGTACGCTCATTCTTAGTGGCTTCTATGAGGAGGATATCCATCTGCTCGTGGAGAAGGCCGAAAGCCTCGGACTCAGCCTAAAGGAGAAGAAAGAGGAAGGGGAGTGGAGGATGCTTGTGTTTAAATAAACAACGACCTCTTTCCCGCCCTTCGGGCACCCTTTCCCCAAGGGGCAAGGGAAAAGTTTCCATTTATTTACTATCGCCTTTTATAAACGCAAAGACGCAAAGACACAGAGTTCTTTTCGAAATCTCAAATGTCTTTGGGTATTTGTTTTTTATATGTTTATTTATCGCTTATAAGGGAGCATTACTATCTTGCTCCCTTGCCCCTTCACGGGGAAAGGGTGCCCGAAGGGCGGGAAAGGGGTTGTTTCACTTATTTTTTCCACATATATTCTTGTAGAAGCATCTTTCGCATTGCTCTGCATTCTGCGTGGCAGCGAAAGGACGGGAATAATCGTATATTTCCTTTAGAACACGGATGAAACCGTCGTTGTATTCGTTGGCAAGGGCTTTGATATCCGTGATTTTCTCCTTGTTAATCTTCAATACAGGGTCGTAGTTGTCCGTATTGGAACGGTGAGGGTAGAGAAGGGCAGGTACGACAGGGTATGTGCCGTTCTGGGCTACTCCCTGCGTAGGGAGAGCAAGGATGCGTGAGTAGAGAAGAGTCTGGAGGTAATAGTCGGTGTGTGCGTTAGAATTGGCACCCTCCAGGGTGAAGATATCGCTTACTGACTTCACGTTGCCAGGCTCGCGAGAACCTGTCTTATAGTCAACGACACGCATTTGTAGATGTCCGTTCTCGTTCTTTACAATGTCGAGACGGTCGATGATTCCTTTGATTTTCAGAGTTCGAGAACCACGGTCGGTTTCGAAGGTGATATAGTCTTCGATATACTTTTCTACATCTACAATCGTTATCGGACAGTTCTTCTTGTCGTATTCAAGAAGCTGTCGCAGCATTTTCCTTATTATCTCGCGATGAATGAGCTGTGTGCCGTCGAGCGTAGGCATAGGGCGTTTCTTTGCCTCTTTGTCCTTCATTGCGAAAAGTTCTTCCTTGAATCCCTCGTCAATAGCACGCTCAATTAACGATGGGTCCTTGAGCATACCGTCAATGACTGATTCTGTTACGCTCTTGCCCTTGAAAGGAGCATAGATGAGTTCTGCAGCCTTGTGGAATACGAGACCGAAGGTACGGTTGTCCATTTCCTCCTCGTCGCTTTCGGCATTGTCGCTGATGCCGCATACGAACCTGTAGAAATACTGCAACTGGCAGCGCAGGTACGTGTTTATGGCTGTCGGTGAAATGGAGCTTTCCTGTTCCATCTTCTCGATGACTTCTTTGTTTTTCTGTACATCGCATCGCTCCGTCTTGCCTACGAGCAGCGATGAAGTCATCTCGGCAATGTTTATCTTTAAGTCAGACTCGGCTATGAGCTGCATCATGAAGCGCGACATCTCGTTGGTCTTGGTGTCGTTTGTGGAGTTGTTGTAGGTGATGGATACGTCTGTTGCTCTCTGCATCATACGGTGGAAGTAATAGGCATAGATTGCAATCTTGTTCTCTATGGTTGTGAGACCGTAGGCACGGCGTATTGCGTGAGGAATGAATGAAGAGTCGTTTACGCTCTTCGGTATGTTGCCCTCGTTGGCAGAGAGTATGAGCATATGGTCGAAATCGAGGTTACGTGTCTCGAGTACGCCCATGACCTGAATACCGATGATTGGCTCTCCGTGGAAAGGCACGGATGTGGAGCGTATAATCTGGTTAAGGATGCCTTGCAGGGATGAATCGCTTACGATGAGTTCGTTGGATGTGATGAGCGTATTGATGCGGTTCATTATCTGGTACATACGGTATAGCGATTCCTGCATCAGAGGGTCAGGCTCGGCGCAGTTGGTCGCTATGCGATGTATTGCCTTTGAGATGCACGTTATCATGTCGAGACAACGCAGGCGCTGTGCTTCTATCGGTGTGGCAGCCTCGTCGTGGTGGCTGATAGGAGTAAAGAGGTTTGCAAGGTGCTCGTCAAGTGACAGTTCCTCGATAGTAGGGTAGAACACCTTCTTTTTCTCGTCATTAAGTTCGATGATCAGTCTTTCCGCATTATCTGAAATGTATTTCATATACGGATGATGCAGTATAGTGTTTACCTGGTGCAGTCGCAAGGCACCTTTGATGCGAGAGGAACCGCGCTGCTTCAGGATGAAAATCTGCTTTACGAGCGTTGCGATGAGAGTCTGCTGGAGTGGGTAGCCCGAAGTGATGTTGATGTCTTTGACGCTGTCGGGAAGGGCATGGAGTACGGTAGGGAGAAGCTTCTCGTCGCAAAGTACGATAGCTGTGCGCTTCCCTGCCTTAATGCGCTCTTCCGTTAGCCATTGGCTTACGTAGCGTGCCTGGACATCCTCGGTGGAAGCGGAGATATAGGTGATGCATGGCTTGTTTGTGAAGTTATTGAATGCCTCAGGAATCGTAATCTCATTAGGGAAGGCCGAGAGATATGACTTGATGTAGCGCCCAGCCTCGTTGCCGTCAGCCATGTAGTAGTTGTCGTAATCCCAGTAGAAAGCCGCCTTGCCCTCACGCTTCAGGTATGCCATAAGTTCCTGTTCAACGGGTTGGATGAGGTTGAAGCCGACGAACAGGTAGTGGGTGTTGGGCGTAAGGTGTTTGGTGTTGGCGGTTGCGGTCTTTAATTCCTCGGCTACATCGCGGTAAAGCATACCCTCGTAGGCGATGCCTTGCTTACGAAGACTATCGCGGAAGGAGGTATAGATAGCTCCGAGGTTGTTCCATAGCTGGGCGAAGTTCTGCTTTACTTTGGAGTCATCATCGCTGAAATTGGAGAAGAAACGCTTTAGGGCTTCCTTCTGGTCTTCAGATAGATAGTCGGCACTGTCATACGAGTGTATCTCATCGGTGTTTTCGAAGATATGCTCCGCATCGCCCATGTTTTTGTCGAGGTCGTCGAAGTCGGATAGCATGAGTTCGCCCCAACCGTAGAAATCATCGAGGGATTCGGTGGTTCCGGTCTTTTCAGCGTAATGCTTGTATAGTTCGCAGACTAGTTTTATCTGATCGGCAACGATAAGTTGGCTCTGGGAACGGAAGAGCTCGCTAATGGTCATGTACTTAGGACTCCATACCGGCTTGCTGTCGGAGAGCTTGATTAGTTCTTCGTTTAGAAATAAGGATGCTCGCTTGTTTGGGAATACGACAACCACTTCGGATAGGTTGGTGCCGTACTTTGCGAGTATATCTTGTGCTACTATGTTCAGGAATGACTTCATAGTGGGAAATTAACAATTAATAATTAACAATTGCGCAGTATGATGAGCTTCGCGAATAATTAACATGGCTGGCGCGAAAGGGTTTTGACTTTTGGCTCCAACCTCTAACCTCTAACCTCTAACCTCTAACCTCTAACCATCTACACAACACTTTCGATTTCATCGAGGTTGACATACCAGAGATAGCCCTTTACGTTAGGGTAGCCCATTTGCTGCATGAGATTCATATAGCGTTGTACCTGCTTTGCATAGGCGGCATTCTTGTGACCAAACTTATAGTCGATGACTATCGTCTCATTGCCGTCGGTTATTACGCGGTCTGGACGGTCTTCCACAATCTTGCCGTTCTTGAGCTGCATGATATTGCATTCGTTGAATATGGTCCATTTGTCGGAAAACCAAGAAGATACAGTCGCATTGCTGAACTTATGCTTTAACTCGTTGCGTAGCTTCTCTGCACTTATGGTTTCATCGTAGATCACACCGTCAAACTCAAACTGGCGCAGTTCCTTGTCTATGTCGGCTGTGGTGTGGATGCGAGAGAAGAGCATGTGCATGACAGAGCCCATCGTGGTGTATCGCTTGCTGTCGTTATCATCGAGCGTATCGGCAGCGAACTCACGGCTCTTGTTACTCTGACGGAAGGAGATATTCTCAGAGGCATAGCTTTCTATGCTTACAGGGATAGCCGTAGGAGTACGCTCAAATACATTGTCGGATTCCTTGCTCTTTTCCTCCTTGTTCTCGAAATAGTGCTCTCCGAAGGTGAAGATGGACGGAGATGCGTTTTCTGTGTCTTCCTCGGAAGCGTTGTCCTCGAAAGAACAGCCTTCAAGTTCGTTGGATTCGGCGATTCTGCGCAAAGCCTCGGCAATGGCGAAGGAACGGTTTTCCTCCTTTGCACTTTGGTTGGCAATGACGAATAGAGAGCGTCCTGCGCGTGTGAATGCCACATAGAGAAGGTTGAGGTTGTCAACTATGCCTTGCATCCATTCCTCTATGCCGTAAGGCTCATAGATGGAGTTCTGTAGGCTCGTACGGCCTGTATAGTCAACAGGGATGAATGGAAGTTCAGAGAATGGTTGTTCGTTGATGGTACACCAAAGCGTCTCTGTATGTCGGGCTGCCATATTCCAGTTGCAGAAAGGCATTACGAGGTGTTTGAACTCAAGTCCCTTACTCTTGTGTATGGTGATGACGCGTATGCTGTCACCGCTTCCTATGGATATTGCCTTGCTATGGAGCTCGCTATCCCAATAATCGAGGAATTCCTCGATTGTTGCGATGTTTTCCTCCATGTATTTCTTTAGACCGTCGAAGAAAGCCGTGGCATATGGAGCCTGACCTTCGAGTTGGGAGAGGCGGAGCTTGCGGTAGATGTACTCGGAAAGCTCATAGAGCGACATTGAACGCATCTGTTCCATTGCCTCCTCGCTTGATATTTCCTGTGGCAGGTAGGTCTGGAAGGTTTTGTCGGAGGTGAGTATGCTGCCGTCGGTAAGGTCTTCGCGGAGAATATAGGCGATATAGAGCTTCACGAGCGTTATTTCCGCCTGTTTGTCGTTGGCATTACGAAGAAGACGCAGCATGGATATAATCATTGTGACCAGAGGGGAGGCCTCAAGGGTGAATGCCTGTTCTGAGACGATACTCAGTTCAGGGGCGTTTTCTGCGAAATATTGGGCAATATCCGATGCTTCGGAGTTGAAGCGGACGAGTATGGCAATCTCGCTTGGCTTGACACCCTGCGTAATAAGGCTTTGGATGTAGTCGAGTGTGCGTGTCTTTGCCGCCTCGATGAAATCGGCGCGTTCCTCAGGGAGTAGTTCCACACGCACAAGACCACGGTTTGGCTTGAATGCAGGAATATCCTGTGCCACATCGTCGTATGCATGGCGTAAGGCCTCTGCGTAGGTATTCATCTGTTGTGCAGCCTCGACAGAAAGGTTGTTGGCTTCAATGAATTCCTGCTGTTCCATTGCCCCCTGTGGCATAATGCTGTCAGCCTCAATACTGCATACCTGTCTAAAAAAGTGATTGTTGAACGAAATGATGTTACGTTCTGAACGCCAGTTTGTTGCAAGTGGCTTAATCTTTATCATTCCGTTTCCGAACTCCTGCTCTATACCGTTGAGCAATCGCCAGTCTCCAGAGCGGAAACGGTAGATGCTCTGCTTCACATCACCCACGATAAGGTTGTTTATCGCACCCTCGTTTTGAGGATTGTCTTCGTTTCCTGCCATGCAGTTTTCGAGCAGCACCTTGAAGTTGTTCCACTGCACGGTACTCGTGTCCTGGAACTCATCAATCATGATATGCTGGAGGTATGCCCCGATCTTTTCGTAGATGAATGGAGCGATATTGGTGTCCTCCTGTATCATCTGACTAAGCACCATCTGGGTGTTGGATAGCATGAAACGCGCATTTTCCTTGTTCAATCTATCCATTTCCTCACGGATACTGAACAATAGGCGCATCTTATTGATGTTCTTTAGGGTGATGAGGGCAGAGCGCACCTTCGGTACTTCTGCCTGACGTTCTTTCTCAATTCCGATGAGGTAGGGGATTAACTGACTTTCAGCCAAAGGGGCTATTTCGCTTGCATTTTTCTTTGTACCCCATTTCATCGGGTCATTCATTGCTGCCTGAACACGTGCCCCCACGATGTTGTCCTTGATGAAATCGCCGTCCTTGAGCTTTAGAAAGTAGCCTGCAACGCCTGTTCGGCCAAAGGCAAGGTCTGTGACGTCGTAGCCTGCATCTGAGAGCATTGTGATGAAATATTCGCCACACTCCTTGAAATGAGCCTCTGCCCCCCTTATTATGGCAGTCATCGCCTTTTTATAGCGTGAGAAGAAGTCCTTGTCATTCGCGATTGATTTCAGCAGATGCTCGTTGCTCTTGAAGAACTCCTTACTGAGATTCATTCCGAATGACTTCACCTCACCAGTGATATCCCACGACTTTTGGTCGTCCATCCTCTCGTTTACGTACTCTATAATCCATGACATAAGAGCCTTGTCCTTGTCGAGAGTCTCCATAATGGAGTCGACAGCTTCGGAAATAACCTGACTGTCGTTGAGAGATATGCGGAGGTTGTTGCCAAGACCAAGTTCCTTGACCATATTGCGGAGTATGCTCTGGAAGAAGGCGTCAATGGTCTGAACACGTAACTGGTTGTAGTTGTGCAGGAGGTTATGAAGTGCGATATCTGCGTTTTTGCGTACGAAATCCTCGGAAACATCGAGTTCCTTCGTTATCTTGTTAAGATAGGAATCGCTGCTTTTTAGACCATGGGAAAGTCCGTATAGCTGGCTTACTATACGATGCTTCATCTCTTCCGTGGCCTTGTTGGTAAAGGTTACGGCAAGGATATTCTCATATTTGCGGGGATTGAGAATGAGCAGTTTGATGAATTCTACGGCAAGAGTGAATGTCTTGCCGCTGCCTGCGCTGGCCTTATAGACTGTTAAGGGATGCATAAACTGTGTTTAGGGAGAGTGAATAATGAAGAATGAAAAGTGAAGAATTTAAATTAGTATTGCCACTTCAAGCATTCTATCGCCAGAACAATGTAACTTAAATTCTTCACTCTTCACTTTTAGTTCTTGACTTTTGATAATCGTCTATTCGTTCATCAAGAATGCCTTGAACGATTCAAAGTCTTTTGTCATGCTGACGCTCTGCTTTGTTCCCTTCATGAATTCCTGAAGGCGTGCAGGTATCTCAATGTCGCTGTCAAGGATTGCATCAACCTTCTCCTTGAACTTGGCAGGGTGGGCTGTCTCGCAGAATACTCCAACCTCACCATCCTTGAGTTGTTCCTTAAGAGCCTGATAACCGCAAGCACCATGAGGATCAAGGATATATCCTGTTTCGTTAAAGCATTGCTTCATGGTTTCGGCAATCTGCTCATCCTTGTATGTGGCACCGCTTATAAGGCTTGTGATGGTTTCGTGACTGCCTTTGTAGAGGTCGTAGATACGAGCGAAGTTAGAAGGATCACCTACATCCATAGCGTTAGCCAATGTGGCGAGTGAGGCCTTTGGCTCATACTTGCCAGTCTGGAGATACTTGAAGAAAATATCGTTGGCATTATTGGCTGCAATGAAACGCTTTACTGGGAGTCCCATCTTATGACCGAAGAGAGCTGCGCAGATGTTTCCGAAGTTGCCGGAAGGCACACATACCACCATCTGGTCGGCCTTGCCGAGAGCCTTGAGGCGAGCATAGGCATTGAAATAGTAGAATGCCTGTGGGAGGAAGCGAGCTACGTTGATAGAGTTTGCCGATGTCAGCTTCATGTGTGCGTTGAGCTCTGCATCCATGAATGCTGACTTAACGAGAGCCTGACAATCATCGAATACACCGTCAACCTCAACTGCTGTTATGTTCTTGCCGAGAGTAGTGAACTGGCATTCCTGAATAGGACTTACCTTCCCCTTTGGGTAAAGAACATATACATGAATGCCGTCAACACCGAGGAATCCGTTTGCTACGGCGCTACCAGTATCGCCAGAAGTTGCAACAAGTACGTTTACGCCGGCCTTTGCTGATGCAGAGGCAGAACTTACGTATTCACCGCCCTTCTTGAGGAAATATTGGAGCAGACGCGCCATGAAGCGTGCGCCTACATCCTTGAATGCGAGAGTAGGACCATGGAAGAGTTCGAGGGTGTAGATGTTCTCGGTAACAGGTACGATAGGACAATCGAACTGCAATGTGTCATAGACAATATGCTTCAATGATTCTGCGTCAACATCCTCACCGAAGAATGCATCAGCAACTGTGTATGCAATCTCCTGAAACGACATCTTGTCGATGTTGTCAAAGAACTCCTTTGGAAGTGCCTTGATGTTCTCTGGCATGTAGAGGCCGCGATCCTCAGCCAAACCCTTTACAACGGCCTTTTCGAGCGTTGCTATCGGTGCTTTCTTATTTGTACTATAATATTTCATCTTGTTTAGTATTTCATTATTGTTTGCATGAACTCCTGAAGCTTCAGGATGCCGTAGCTACCCGTAACGCATGAAACCTCGTCATATACCTGCGTATCGTCTGGCTCTATGCCCGGATAGTAGATGATGAACGGTACTGGCTCTCCAACGTGTACGCGAAGCTCCACAGGGGTGAAATGGTCGGGTAGGATAGCGATGCACACAGGCTCGTCCCATGTCTTTACCTCTTCGTAGATAGGACCTATCATGCGTGAATCAAGGTTCTCAATGGTCTTTACCTTCAAATCCACCTCACCATCGTGTCCAGCCTCGTCACTTGCCTCCACATGGAGGAAAACAAAGTCCTTCTTCTTCAGTTCGTCGAGTGCAGCCTTTGTCTTGCCCTCGTAGTTGGTATCCCAGAGACCTGTCGCACCTTCAACCTCGATTATATCGAGACCAGCATAGTGCCCGATTCCACGGATAAGGTCAACGGCTGATACTACAGCGCCCGATTTCACCGATGGGTATATCTCGCTGAGAGTCTGCATGGCAGGACGATAGCCGCCGCTCCAAGGCCAGATGATATTGGCAAGATCCTTACCCTCAGCCTTGCGCTTGATGTTGAGAGGGGCATTGAGCAGAATGTCCTGCGACTTGATGATAAGGTCGTTGAGCAAGTCTGCTGTTTCCTGTGCAGTCATACGACCTTCCTCACGTTTGTTCTCCCAACCTTTTTCCGGCTGAACGAGGAGCGGACGCCATGCCTCATTAGGATGGTCATGGGGTGGGGCGCAGACAATATGCTTTGAGCCACCGTCAATTATGAGCAGATGACGATACTGTATGCCTTTCACCCATTTCACGCGGTCAGAGCCGAGTTTCTCGTTGAGAAGGTCAATCAACGGACCTGCTTCCTCTGTAGAGAGATTGCCGCCATTATGGGTTTTGATAGTACCGTCCTCGCGAACACAGATTATGTTGCAACGAAGAGCGAGGTCGAGAGGCTTCATCTCATAGCCGATGGAAGCGGCTTCAAGCGGACCACGACCTTCATAAACCTTGTCGAGGTCATAGCCGAGTATAGCGGTGTTGGCAACCTCAGAACCTGGGTTGTATCCCTCAGGTACGGTGATAAGGCGACCAGTTCGCCCCATTTTTGCCAGCATATCCATGTAAGGAGTCTTGGCGAACTGCAACGGAGTCTTTCCGCCGAGTTTCTCAATGGCTTTATCTGCCATTCCATCGCCCAGAATTATTATGTGCTTCATAATCGTTTCTCCTTTAAATGTTTGCGATTGACATAATGTTAGCGAATACACCGGCAGCCGTTACGCTTGCACCGGCACCATAGCCCTGAATGAGCATAGGGTATTCCTTGTAGCGTGCAGTTGTGAGGGTAACGATGTTGTTACTGCCCTCAAGCTCGTAGAATGAATGGTTGGAAGGAATCTTGTTGAGACCTACACTTGCCTTCACCTTACTGTCCTCAAGGGCCTCCATGCGGGCAACGAATCTCCAACGGCAACCTTCTGCCTCAAGTTCCTTGCGCTTTGCCTCAAAATCAGCGTCGAGTGCAGGGAGCTTTGCCCAGAAATCTTCTACTGAACCGTCGAAGTACTCGTCAGGCACAAAAAGGTTTTTCTCCACATCTTCCTGCTCAATCTTATAACCAGCCTCACGGGTGAGGATTACTAGCTTGCGGATAACATCCTTACCGCTCAAATCAATACGTGGATCTGGCTCTGCATAACCGAGCTCCTTAGCCTGCTTTACGGTCTTTGAGAATGGAATATCGGCAGAGAGAGCATTAAAGATATAGTTGAGCGTACCAGACAGAACTGCCTCAATCTTAAGTATTTTATCGCCTGAGTTCTTCAGATCATTGATAGTTCCGATGATAGGAAGACCAGCACCTACGTTTGTCTCGAAGCGATATTTCACACCACGTGACAAGGCTGTGCGCTTCAGTTTCATATAGTCATCATAGTTGCCTGATGCAGCAACCTTGTTGGCTGCCACAACGCTTACGTTCTTCTCAAGCAACGACTGGTAAAGACCTGCCACCTCGCTTGAAGCGGTACAATCAACGAACACAGCATTGAATATGTTCATGCCTATGATGTTTTCAAGCAACTTCTTGCTGTTTGAAGGCTCGGAAGCCTTGAGCTGCTCCATGTAGTTGTCAAGGTCGATTCCATCGCGGTCGAAGATGGCATTTCTTGAAGATGCTATGCCTACCACGTTGAGTTTCAGACGTGACTCCTTCATGAGTGTTGGCTGCTGAGAGCGTATCTGCTCAATGAGCTTCGCGCCTACCGTTCCTATACCGCAGAGGAAGAGGTTGAGTACCTTATATTCTGAAAGGAAGAATGAATCATGGATTACGTTGAGCGACTTTCTGAGGAATTGGCTGTTCACGACGAATGAGATATTCGTCTCAGAAGCTCCCTGTGCGCAAGCTATGATGCTGATACCTGAACGGCCTAATGTGCCGAAGAGCTTACCTGCGATACCCGGTGTATGCTTCATGTTCTCGCCCACGATAGCGATAGTGGCAAGACCACGCTCCACGATCATCTTATACATCGCGCCAGTCTCTATCTCCTTGGCGAACTCCTCGTTGAGCACTTGTGCAGCCTTGTCGGCATCATCTTCCTTAACACCGATAGATGTAGAGTTCTCGGAAGATGCCTGTGAAACCATGAATACGGAGATACCCTCGTTGGCAAGGGCTGTGAAGATACGGCGGTTTACGCCGATTACACCGACCATAGAGAGACCTGTAACGGTAATGAGTGCCGTTCCGTTGATTGAAGAAATTCCCTTGATAGGCTTGTGGTCGCCTTCAATCTTATCCTTGATGAGGGTGCCCGGATGCTCTGGGTTGAATGTGTTCTTCACCTTTATAGGGATATTCTTCACGCATACAGGATATATCGTAGGAGGATAGATCACCTTTGCACCAAAGTTACAAAGCTCCATAGCCTCTACGTAAGAAAGTTCGTTGATGGTATATGCCGACTTGATGACGCGAGGGTCTGCTGTCATGAAGCCGTCAACGTCTGTCCAAATCTCAAGAACATCTGCATCAAGGGCTGCAGCGATAATGGCAGCTGTATAGTCAGAACCACCACGACCGAGGTTTGTCACCTCGTTGGTGTCCTTGTCGCGAGAGATAAAACCAGGTACGAGACTCACCCTTGGAAGGTCGGCGAATGCTTGGCGCACCAGTTTGTTGGTAAGTTCGGCATCAAGCGTGTGCTTGCCCATCTTACGCTCTGTCTTGATGAAATCGCGTGAATCGAACCACTTGGCACCCTTAATGAGGGTAGCCACGATATTTGAACTGAGGCGTTCGCCGTAAGAAACGATAGCGTCCTGAGTCTTCTCGCTCAGGTCGTGTATGAGGAAAACACCGAAATAGATGCTGCGAAGCTGTTCGAGCAGCGCATCCACGGTGTTGAAAAGTTGTTCTCTGCTTTTAGTGTCCGTGATTATGGTGTCAATCATCTTGTGATGACGATCCACGATCTCATCGAATGATTCACGATAACGCTCATCGCCTGCAAGGGCGAGCTTAGAGGTTGCAATAAGTTTGTCGGTAATGCCGCCTAAAGCACTTACCACCACAACAACGGGTTGTGACTTCGCCTCTTTAGTTACAATCTGCTTTAGGCTGAGGATGCTCTCTACGGAACCCACGGATGTTCCGCCAAATTTCAATACTTTCATTTGGTTTGTTGAAAAGTTTGTTAGATATAATTCCCCGAAACAACCGGGGCGTGATTAATTCTCTTGCTTTCGTATGTTCTGACAGGTTACTGCCTACAACAATCATCTCTACCTCGATACAAAGGAGGTGCGACCGATTTGCTGTATTACGCTTCCGTGTCGTCACAATACAAAATCGCTTGCAAAATTACTAAATTCCCCCGACATCTGCAAATTTTGAAATGTTTTTCTTTTTTAGTCAAAAGTTAAATAACGTGAGATGATGATTGGTTTTCGTGATAATACCAACTTTTTATTACTGCACAAAGTCTGCTCTTCTTCCTAAGATATTCCATACATACTCCATAGTTTCGATGGAGTATCTATGGAGAAGTGATGGAGTAACGATGGAGATACTTCGGAGATAGGTTTAACGGTGGGTTAACGGAAACAAAAATCCCACACAACCAAGGATGAATTTGGAGTGTGGGATTTATTGTTGCTCAACATATGATATTGTTTGCTCTAATTTGCCTTTATTGAATATCTTTACGATTCTGCCTTTTTCATCGTATTTATATTCAAATTTTGTGTTTTCGGTAGGAATACCGACGTCATCGTGTTGGCAATATGAACAATGGTATTTTATGAGTTTATTGTTTTCTATAACCAATGTGCATTTCTTTATAGTAACTGTATGTGATTTTCGAAGCATCAAAGTTATTGGTCCATAAAAGGTTATGGTTCTTCGCTCATTCTTTATTGCATTTTTGTAATTAACCTCGGATTTGTAGTCGAGAAGAGTGGCTATTTGTTCAATCTCCATAGCGATAATGTCTGGATATCGAATGTATATACCTTCTTCTTTAAGGGTTTGATTTTGAAATCTCAACAAGTCTTGTAAATGCCACGATACATCATCATCAGAAATAAAGATGGTATCGCCGTTTGCTACGAGAGATGCATATAGGGTATCGCTTTTGTATATTAATCCCAAGTCTTCGTTGATGATAACTTTTACATCTTGGCATAATGCCTGTAATGGCAGAAAGCACAATAAAAATAATAGATATTTCATAATCTTCTATAGATAGAAGTCCTTCATTATTTCCTGATACCATTCTGAGCGTGTGCCGTCAGGATTCTGCATGCAGAAGGTGTATTCCTGTGGCTCTACGATGCGCCCTTTCTTGTAAACAAGAATATATCGCTTTGGTTCTGTCTTGCGAGGTACGGACTTGATTTTGTATGCAGTCATAAGGCAGAAACCTTTTATGAGGCACTCGGCAGAGAACTTACTCAGTACCTCGGGCGGGATGCAGACAGAGAAAACGCCCTCGTCGTCAAGGAGTTCGTAAGCTCCGCCGATGAGATCGCGGAATGGCAGACTTGAAGTATGACGAGCGCGTGTTCTGCTCTCATCTTTGCTCTCAAGACTCTCGTCAAAGTAAGGAGGGTTGCAGATGATGCAGTCGTATTTCTCCTGTTCCTGCTTTGCAAATTCCTGAAAAGGCGCTTGCTTGAGTGTTATCCTGTCTTCAAAAGGAGATTCGGAAAAATTTCTCTGCGCATCTTTAATGGCGTTTTCATCGACATCGATAGCCGTAATCTGGGCATCAGGACAACGCTGTGCCATCATCAGCGATAGCAAGCCAGTGCCTGTGCCTATGTCGAGGATTCGCTTACCAGTAGCTGCGAGTGAACCGAGAAGTGCTCCGTCAGTTCCCACCTTCATGGCGGCATGTTCCTGATGAACCTTGAATTTCTTAAACTCGAAGTATTCTTTTCTGCGCATAATTATTTTATAAGTTCCACCATCACAGCATCGCTTATGAACAAGCCTTTTCGTGTGAGGTGGAGGTGATTGTGTTCTATTATGAGATTTCCTTGCTCTATACTCTTGTTTGCTGCCTTTGTGAGATAGTGAAAATCTGTTTCTGAGAGTGTGCCTAAATCCATGCCCTCACGAGTGCGAAGTGCCGTGGTGATAAGGTCATTGTATTGCTCGATATCGTCAAGTAACTCACAGTCTTCTACTATATTATCTCCTTTAGTGTAAAGTTTTACATCAGATACATTCCATTGCCTTGAGGTGAGATTATAGGAGTGGGCAGCAGCACCTATGCCGAGATACGGAATGCGTTTCCAATAGCTGCTGTTGTGCTTGGAACGATAGCCTGGGAGAGCGAAATTTGATATTTCGTAATGCTCATATCCGGCATCTGATAGAAGGTTGATGAGCGTGTCGTACATCTCAAGACTCAACTCTTCATTAATCTCTTTTATCTTTCCATTTTCAAGCAATCTATATAATGGTGTACCTTCCTCGTACATTAGTGAGTAGGCAGAGATATGCTGAACGCCAAGGCTGAGTGCTTGCTCAACATCACTTTTCCAATTCTCTACGGTTTCATCGGGAAAACCGAACATAAGGTCGATGCTGATGTTCGTTATGCCAGCGTTCCGCAGTTTGTTGACAGCCTCTTCTACCTGATGCACCTTGTGTCGGCGGTGAATGAAAGCAAGTCTTTCGTTGGAAAATGTTTGTGCTCCCATGCTAACTCTATTTACCCCCAATGAATATAAAAGAGAGGCAAGTTCTGGAGTAACATCATCGGGGTTACATTCCACGGTAAACTCTTCGAGGTTTTCTCCTGCAAACTCTTTTAGACACTTGCAAAGGCGTGAAAGATTCTTGTCGGAAAGCATGGAAGGCGTACCGCCACCTATGTAAATAGTTTTGACAGGTTCGCCTGAGAGATAATCCTTTCGGCAGTCAAGCTCACGAAGCATTGCATCCACATATTCATCCTGCAAGGATAATAATGTGGTGGAGTAGAAACCGCAGTAGATACAACGGCTCTTGCAAAACGGTATGTGAGCGTATATTCCGGCCATTGATAATTCGTAATTAGAGAAATGCAAATATACATATTTTTTTGTCAAATCCGAAAGGAAATGTCAAAAAAATATAAATTTATCTACTTTTTTGGCAAAAAGTTTTGTGGGAACGTTTGCATTTATTACTTTTGAGGTCGGGTTCGGGAGATAACCTCTCCCAAGCCATGAGTAAATAAAAACCTAAATTATTATAACACCTTAACAACAAAATCTATGAAGGTATATCAGACAAATGAGATTAAGAACATTGCCCTTCTCGGCAATGACGGCTCTGGTAAGACCACTCTTACGGAGTCGCTCCTTTATGAGGCTGGTGTCATCCAGCGTCGCGGTCGTATAACGCAAAAGAACACTGTTTCTGACTATTTCCCAGTTGAGCAGGAATATGGCTACTCAGTGTTCTCAACCGTATATAACGTAGAATGGAACAATAAGAAGCTCAACATCATTGACTGTCCTGGTTCTGATGATTTCGTGGGTGCAGCTCTTACTGCCCTCAACGTAACTGATACTGCCGTACTCCTTATCAATGGTCAGTATGGTCCTGAGGTCGGTACGCAGAACCATTTCCGTTACACCGAAAAGCTGAAGAAACCTGTTATCTTCCTTGTTAACCAGCTTGATGCCGAGAAATGCGATTTCAACAATAGCTTGGATCGCCTGAAGGAAATTTATGGTAGCAAGGTCGTTCCTATCCAGTATCCACTTAACGAAGGTCCTAATTTCAACGCTCTCATCGACGTGCTGTTGATGAAGAAGTATTCATGGGGACCTGAAGGCGGTGCTCCTACTATAGAGGAGATTCCTGCAGAGGAGATGGATAAGGCGATGGAGATGCACAAGGCTCTCGTGGAGGCTGCTGCTGAGAATGACGAGGGACTTATGGATAAGTTCTTCGAGACAGAGACTCTGACAGAGGACGAGATGCGTGAGGGTATACGCAAGGGACTTGTTACCCGTTCTATCTTCCCGGTATTCTGCGTATGTGCGGTGAAGAGTATGGGTGTCCGCCGTCTGATGGAGTTCCTTGGCAACGTCGTTCCTTTCGTTGACGAGATGCCGAAGGTTCACAACACACGTGGTGAGGAAGTGCCTATTGATGCTAACGGACCTGAGTCTGTTTATTTCTTCAAGACAGGCGTTGAGCCACATATCGGTGAGGTGCAGTATTTCAAGGTTATGAGCGGTTGCATCAAGCCTGGTGATGATCTCAGTAATGCGGATCGTGGCTCAAAGGAGCGCATCGGTCAGATATATGTATGTGCAGGTGCTAACCGTGTGCCTGTTGATGAACTTAGGGCTGGTGATATCGGCTGTGCAGTTAAGCTGAAGGATGTCAAGACTGGCAATACTCGCGATGGTAAGGACTGCGAGAACAGATTCGACTTCATCAAGTATCCTAATCCTAAGTTCTCTCGTGCTATCAAGGCAAAGAATGAGGCTGAAACCGAGAAACTGATGGCTGCTTTGACAAGAATGCGACAGGAAGACCCAACATGGGTTGTGGAGCAGAGTAAGGAGCTTCGTCAGGTCATCGTTCATGGTCAGGGTGAGTTCCACCTCCGCACATTGAAGTGGCGTTTGGAGAATAATGAGAAGATTATGGTCGAATTCATCGAGCCAAAGATTCCATATCGTGAGACTATCACCAAGAGTGCTCAGGCTGAGTATCGCCATAAGAAGCAGTCGGGTGGTGCAGGTCAGTTTGGTGAGGTTCATCTTATCGTTGAGCCATACGCAGACGGTATGCCTGATCCAACCACATACAAGCTCAATGGTCAGGAAGTGAAGATCAACGTGAAGTCTCGTGAGGAAGTTCCGTTGGAATGGGGCGGTAAGCTCGTATTCATCAATACCGTTGTGGGTGGTGCTATTGATATGCGCTTCATGCCTGCAATCCTCAAGGGCGTGATGGAGAAGATGGAGCGTGGTCCGCTGACAGGCTCTTACGCTCGTGATGTTCGTGTGATCGTATATGATGGTAAGATGCACCCTGTTGACTCTAACGAACTCTCATTCATGCTTGCTGCACGTAATGCGTTCTCTGAGGCATTCAAGAATGCAGGTCCAAAGATTCTTGAGCCTATCTATGACCTCGAGGTGTATGTACCTGCTGACTGCATGGGTGATGTGATGTCTGACCTTCAGGGTCGTCGTGCCCTCATCATGGGTATGGACTCAGAGAATGGCTATCAGAAGCTTCAGGCAAAGATTCCGTTGAAAGAGTTGTCAAGCTATTCTATCGCTTTGAGCTCTCTCACAGGTGGTCGCGCATCATTCACCACAAAGTTCGCTTCTTACGAGCTTGTTCCTAACGACATCCAGCAGAAGCTCATTGCCGAGCATGAGGCTGAGGAAGAGGAATAGTGAGTTGAGTGTAAAGTATAAAGAATAAAGTATAAAGTTTGCCATCTGTTCAGTTTATATGAGCAGACGGCAATTTCTTTAATGAATGCGATAGAGAGCAACGGATTACTTGTACACTATTTTTCTTATTGTTACCTGTTACTTGTTACCGATAATGCGTTAAGAATTACATGCACACTATTTTCCTTATTGTTACCTGTTACTTGTTACCGATGGTTCCTTCGATGTTGCTTAGTTCTTCCTCCGTTGTAAATTCGTTGTAAGTCCGTTCTACCTTCGTTCTGCCTTCGCTATGGGTTCGCTCTGCCTTCGCTATTCCGCCTATTCTATAGCGAAGGAAAATGGGACTTACATGGGAGTCACATAGGACTCACATAAGAGTCACAATGAAAGTGAGGGAAAGGCGCATGAAGGAATTGAAGGGAAATCAGCGTTTTTTGCATGATTTCTTAACCACTAATTCTGCCAAGGAATGCACTTGATGTTACCTCGTTTTATCGTGATTTGCCTCAGTCTTATCTGTGTTGATACCCTTAACCGCTTTATTATCAGTATTATGTGGTGATAGGGCTGCACTATTGAAGGACATCCTCATGCACTAAAATCTGCATTGGTAACAAGTAACAGGTAACAATAAGGATTTTTGTGAGCCCTGATTTTACTGAAATCTTCTAAGGAGTTTATATACCTTATTATATATAGATATTATAAAATAGGCTGTCCACTTTTCACCAATTTCCTTATTGTTACCCGTTACTTGTTACTGATGTGTTTATGGGCTGATTGCGAATTTCCGTTCAAAATTAAGTGCGGTTGCTCATAGTGACAATTTGTACCTTCAGAATTACCACACTAATTATAAAAATTACCACACTAATTATGCACATGTAGAAAAAATTTGGATGTATGAAAAAATTGTTGTAATTTTGTAATCGACAACGAGCCCGAGGGCTCAATCATAACTTCCGAACTTCAGTAAACAACTCACGATATGAAAGACGTTTTACTACATTGCTGCTGTGCCCCTTGTTCAAGTGCCATTCTTGAGTGGATGCTTGCCAATGATGTTCGTCCTACGCTGTTCTACTGCAATCCGAATATCTTCCCCGAGGAGGAATATCTCATAAGGAAGAACGAGATAACACGATATGCGGAAAAACTCGGTATCACCATTATTGATGATGACTACAATCACGAGGCGTGGCTTTGTAAAATCAAGGGCATGGAGAATGAGCCTGAGCGTGGTAGGCGTTGCCTTGAGTGCTTCAAGATTCGCTTGCTCAGAACTGCGGAGAAGTGCAAGGAACTGGGTATTGCAGAGTTCACCACCACGCTTGCATCAAGCCGTTGGAAGTCTCTCGACCAGATAAACGAGGCTGGTGCTTGGGCTGCTGAACAGGTGGGAGGTGTGACCTTCGATGACCGTAACTGGCGAAAGGGAGGCTTGCAGCAGCGTCGTAATGAACTGCTGAAGGAAAACGGTTTCTACAATCAGCTATACTGCGGTTGCGAGTTCAGCATACGAAAAGAGAAATTAGAGGAAAGTGTAAAGTAGAAAGTAGAAATTGTAAAGAATAAGATATATGAAAAGGACATTAGCTGTTATATCTCTTGCTTTTATGGCGCTTACAGGCTTCGCACAGGATTTCTATCTTGGCGCGGACATCAGTTGGAAGACAGAACTGGAGAGCAAGGGCAGAAAACTATACAATTGGAAAGGTGAGGAGCGTGAATGTACTGCCCTGATGAAGGAGATGGGCATGAATGCCATCCGCTTGCGTGTGTGGGTTGATCCTTCGGAGCATGAAAACTGGTGCAATAAGGAAGACCTGCTGGCAAAGGCGAAGCGTGCCAAGGAACTTGGTATGGAGGTTATGGTGGATTTCCACTATAGTGACTGGTGGGCTGATCCCGGCAAGCAGAATATTCCGAAAGCATGGGAGAAACTCTCGTTCAAGAAGATGACCGCTGCATTGGCTACCCATACCAATGAGGTGCTTACTCTTTTGAAGGATAATGGAATAACTCCTAAATGGGTTCAGGTGGGTAATGAGACAAGTAACGGTATGCTATGGCCTCTCGGAAAACTTGATCAGAACCCAAAGCAATATGCAGGATTCTTTGCTGCGGGATATGATGCCGTTAAGGCGGTGTTCCCTGATGCACAGGTCATCGTGCACCTCGATAGTGGCTTTGACAGTAGTCTTTATAGTCGTAACCTCGATGCCCTGAAGGATAACGATGCCAAATGGGATATTATCGGTATGTCTCTCTATCCTTATTGGGCAATGAAGTCTGGAAAAGAGTCTAATGCCTTTATGACAATACACGATTGTTTGAAGAATATCCGTAAGGTGAGCGAGAAATATGGTACTGACGTGATGATTGTCGAGACTGGATATGAGGTTGACGAACAGAAGCCTTGGGTGATGGAGCAGGGTAGGGAGCAGTATGCAGAGCTTATCCGCAGGATGAAGAACGACACTAAAGGGCGCTGTAGGGGCGTGTTCTACTGGGAACCTGAATGTCGTCCGTCGCAATATAATCTTGGTGCTTTTTCCGAGGAAGGAAAGCCAACAGCCATAATGAGAGCCTTGCTCGATGAGCAGATTCGTGAGGGTAGGATGGATTTGGCTAAGTTGTATGACCGTAAGCTCGTGAAGCTTCATACAACTGAGGGCGACATCGTTGTTGAATTGTATAACGAGACCCCAAAGCATCGTGATAACTTCCTGCGTCTGGCAAAGACTGGCTCACTTGATTCCACGCTCTTCCATCGCGTTATAAAGGACTTCATGATTCAGGGTGGTGATCCTGACTCAAAGACGGCCTCATATACGTCTAAGGATAATCCTACACCGCTCGGCAGTTCGGTGGTTCCGGGCGAGAATGGTGAGGAGCATATTGATGCAGAGATATTATATCCTCAGTTCTTCCATAAGCGTGGTGCTTTGTGTGCAGCGCGTGATGGTGATGAACAGAATCCGCAGTTCAAGAGTTCTACATCTCAATTCTACATCACATGGGGCAAATGGCCTGTGCAGAAGGGAAAGAGCCCTTACAAGGAATGTCTTGAATATTACGAAGGCTATCAGCAAAGTGGCACTCCGTGGCTGGATGGCGGTTATACCGTTTTCGGACAGGTGGTAAGCGGTCTTGATGTGGTTGAAAAGATTTTGCAGTCGGAAACCGACGGCTTGAGTCGTCCTTTGATTGATGTGAGGATTCTCAAGTTCGAGGTATTGAATTAATGTCTTCGCTTCATCCTTGTTCTTCCCATCTGCCTCCTATGTAAGTCCTATCGCGAATTGGATTTGCATGGGATTTGGTGTGGATTTGCAACGGAGGAACAATAAACATATCCCTCTACTTACTTATACTCCAAAATCGAAAAAAAACAAGGGCAATACCCAACTTTTTTTCATTTCTTCCGAAAACGCGAAAATTTCATTATTTCAATTGTTTTGGACACACGCAGTTTGGTGATTTGCCTTTAATATTTAACGTCAGTTCGACGAAAATAAATATGGGTTCGCTTTGCTTTGAAACATTAATTACGACGTTAATTAAGACATTAATTTGGACATAAATATTAACGAATATTTAAGCCATAAGGATCGTTAATGTTATAATTAATGTTTGCTTAAGCTCTGAACTGTCTGGAAGACAGTACCATGAGTAACCCCGTACATACGAGTGAAACGAGGATGTGCGGGGATATAGTGCCAATCCCATCCTACTGCCTGGAGGGCAGTACATAGGTAATCAGGTACAGTCTTCCAGGCTGGAAATGTAGTTGTTGCTTGCTATCCGAGGGCATCCTCTCCTTCGTCGAGTATGCACCTCGGTTACTCATTGTACTGTCTTCCTGACAGTTCAGAGTTTGCGACTGTCTTGCTGATGAGCATAGCGAATAAACTTGAATTAAAGTGTATTAATGTCCCAATTAATGTTATACAAAGTATAGAAAATTTTCGTCGAACTCACGTTTTTATATAGATGTTATTTTCTAGGTGTAGTTCTTGGTGTGAGGCTGGATACATGTGCATATTTTTAATTGAAATAATTGAAATAATTGAAATAATCGCAGTTTTTTACAATACGCACACAATCAGGCAGATACAGGGCATTTCACTCTACGGCATTTCAATTATTTCAATTATTTCAATTAAATTTGGACACACGCTGTAAGAGTGCCTATAACTATAATATTTATATATGTAATTATATATATAAATATTAAATTCATGTACAGGTTATCGCAAACGGTGAGATGTGCGTGCATATTTTTTATTGAAATAATTGAAATAATTGTAATTTCCCACTAATTGTACATCGTCAGACACCATCTACTGCATTTCAATTATTACAAATATTTCAATTGATTTTGGGCATGCTTTTGAGGTGACAACAAATGCTAATATCAGGTACAGATATCTGTGGAGGGAAGGTGAGAATGAGTGTGCGTTATTGAATTTTAGGCCTTCAGAAAAAAAATGAAAAAAAAGTTGCCATTCCCCCCTTGTTTTTTTCGCATTTTGGAGTATAAGTAAGTAGAGGGCTTATGAAAAATTCAACTTGCGAAAGTTGGGAAAAGAATAAAGCCCGGCGAGATGCCGAGCTTTCGTTATTTGTTTCTTGGATGATGTGGCTGTGGTTGTGGCTGTGGTGGTCTTGGTCTTGAGAAGTTACGCATCACATTGCGATTGAAGCGTTCTTCTGCGCGAATGAATTTGAGAACCTTTGTAGCTGGCATCACTTTGATGAACTGCTTGTGATATTGTAACTGAAGTTTTTTTATTGACAATTCACGCTCATCGTATGCGAGAATGACAGCTTCCGCAGCCTTGTTGTCATTGTATGCAGCTTTGTCGAATACGTTCTTCTTCATATATATAGCACGCTGCTTCTTAAGCATCTCACGGTAGAGTGGAAAGAATCTTTGCGCCTCCTGCTTCGTGAGACAAGCCTCGCGGATGATGCAGGCCTCTAGTTCACGTTGATAGCGTTCCGGGTCAAATTTCTTTTGCTCATCCCTGCGACCTTCCGTGCGTTCATCTTGCCTTGAATCATTATTCTGTGCGGGCAATGGAAGAACCATCACAAGAGCTAAGATAAGTGTAATTATATATTTCATTTCTTATGATTTAAGGGGTGATTGTCCTATTCTTCTGCCAGCATCTGATACATGTCGTGATTATCGAGCATTGTATAGTCTGCTGCCTGATTGAAGGCATCATCACTTGTGAAAAAACTTTGTTGTGCGGTTGCAGGCACTTCTGAAGTGTCTGTGTCCTTGAATGTGAATAATACGGCACTTACTCCGATTACGAGCACACAAGCACATGCTGCAGCCCAACGGAGCACATGCATGCGGACATTCTTTGTCTGGGCTGGCTTTTCGCTCTTCTGGGCTGATGCCTGCCTTGCAACGTTTTCCATGATGCGCGTGTTAAGCGAATCAAAATATCCTGCAGGAACCTTGAACGGATTCTGCTTTAGTTGCTCCTTGTCGAATATGTCGTTAAAGTCGTTATTCATAATATTTTTTCCTTTCTAATGTTTTGACGAATGATAATTGCAAAAGTTTAATTCTTTCGTTGAAAAAAATCTTTAATTTTCTTTACTGCGAGGTGATAATTCGCTTTAAGACCGCCTTCTGTCGTTCCTAGTATCTTTGAAATCTCAGAGTAGGGCATATCATCGAAATAGCGCAAGGAGAATGTTGCGCGTTGTGCTTCTGGAAGAGTTTCCATTGCCTCGTAAAGCAGTTTCTGTGTCTCGTTTCCATCGAAATAATCATCGGCAAACTGATTGTCGGCAATCCTCATCTCACCGTCAGGCGACACTTGTTCGCGTTTTCTCCTGAGAAAATCTATAGCTTCATTGACGGTAATTCGGTATATCCATGTATATATATTGGCATCACCTCGGAAATCGTCGAAGCGTGACCATGCCTTGAGGAATGCGTTTTGTACGACATCGTCTGCATCCTCATGTCGGATTACAATCTGACGCGCCTTCCAGTATAGCTGTTCACTATACTGGTTCACTATCTTGGAGAATCTGACTTCTTTCTCTGTCATATAGATCTGAGGGCTTTAGCTATAATACTGTCGTATTCGTAAACGTCAGGAAAACTCTTGATGTCTCCTTCCGGTACGGGGAACAGTGTGTAATAAACGATGAATATAGGTACTTGCGGGTCAACCTTCTTGAACCCTACAATTTTTCTTCTGTCACGTTTGGGGTCTGACATGTCAACCTCCATGGAGTATTGTATCTTCTCAGCCATTTCGGGGTCTTTGTCGCGAAGCATATAGCAGGCAAGCTCGTATGGCTTTTCTACTCTTATGCATCCGTGTGATACGCTTCGTGTCTGTCGGTTGAAGACTCCACGTGACGATGTGTCGTGTACGAAGATGGAGAAGTTATTGTCGAAGCGGAAGATGATACGTCCGAGCGAGTTGCCTTCTCCTCCCTCCTGAACTATAGACCAGTCGGGGGACATTATAATCCTGTTTGTTATATCTGCCCCTCTAAGATTTTCTCCCGTCTTCTTGTTCCGGGCGAAGTATTTGTTGCGATTGAAATAGTCCGCATTTCCACCCTGTCCGTTGATTTCCTTCTTTCGGATGCTCCAGGGTATTGTCCATTGTGGGTTGAGTTCCATGCGCTTTATCTTGCTGTGAAGCAGAGGGGTCTTTGTCTTCTTCTGTCCGCATCCAATCTTCATGTCAATGGCAAGGCGGTTGTCGCGCATCGCCCATAGGTGAAAGGCAGGGATGTTTACAATCAGATATTCATCATGAAGATAAGGCGCATCTGTAGATTTCCACCGGGCACGCTCAAGGTTTACGAGAATCAACTCGCGGTTGATGGAATCATTCTTCAGACATGCCTTTATCTTGTTGTAGATAGGCGAATGGTCCATAGCCTTGGCGAGATAAATGCCTACGCTGTCGTGCTTTATCGCGTTTATAGCGCCATAGAAAGTCTGTCGTCCGCATACGTGTGTGGAGTCGTCGAAGAGCTGACGGTATGTTACTCGTTTTGGAGTAGAATCGTGTACATCCAGACGGTTAAACAGGTCGTATGGGTCAGTAAAGCCGTATCTCTGGCCGACAGCATAGCGCAGGAATGCCTTGGTCAGGTTGTATTCCAGTCGGGCTAACACTCTGTTGACGCTGTTCTTTCCTCCTGCTTCAAATGACAGGTTCCTTAATGTCTCGATATCATTGCGTATATATTCCACGCCGAACTGCCGTTCCTCAAATCCGTCGCGCTCGCATGAATCGAGACAGGCAAGAAGAGTTTCTGCCTGTGGAGAGACGCCTTGTCGGTTAATCCAAAGGAAGGCGGCCGGTGAAGTGGAGAAGAATTTGTAGTGGGCTCGCGTATAGCGGTCAGCTTTCAAGCTTTCATGGTCTGCTCCTACAATATTCAGGATATATTCCATTATCTCCTGTGAGTTGGCCTTCATGGTCCTGTCAGAGAATGATTCGTAGTATTCAGAGGAAAGTCCTGCATACGGATGCTCTACGACCTTTTCCTTTGCACATGACAGGATCATGAACATTAGGCTGAGAGAATAAAGCATTAATAAGTGTTTCCTCATTTTGTTCTAATACGATAAAGCTCTGTTATTCTGACGTTTCAAAAAAAAGACCAGATAGCACCATTTCCTGATACCACTGGTCATAGGACTTTTATCTTGTCAATTTGATAGATTATCTTAATGAAATTTTGCGTACGGTCTTTCCCACTTTGACTATATAGCAGCCTTTTGTGAGATTAAGCTCTACGCGCTTTTCCTGACTGTCAATCTTCGTGGTTGAAAGTCTTACACCTGCTACATTGTAGATCTCAAGTACCTGACCAGCTCCACCTGTGATATGGAGAACATTATTATCGGTCAGCGAAATCTGTGCGCTCTGCTGTTCAACCTCAATAAGTTCCATAAGAGGAGCTGCATCCGCTGTATTAGCAGAGCCGAATATTGCAAGTGCTGCAAACGCTATGGAGATTATATTTTTAGTCATAAGCCTAACGTCTTTGTTATTATTTTGATTACAAAGTTACATTTTTTTGTCCAAATACAAATCAAACATTTCGCTATTTATTGTGATATTAACTTTATTTAACTGTTTGGCAAAAAAGTTGGAAGATAATCTTGCAAAAAACAAATAAAAACATTACCTTTGTGGCGATAATATCCTGTATAATACAAAACCTAAGATATATCTATGTTGACAGAAAAAGATCTGAAGCAGTTGGCTGCCAAGGGCATCACTGCAGAAAAACTCGAACAACAGCTTAATGAGTTCAAAACCGGTTTTCCATTTCTTAAACTTGAAGGTCCGGCTGCTATTGGTAAAGGTATTTTAGCTCCTACAACCGAGGAGGTAAAGAAATATGTTCAGATATGGAACGATTACAAGGCTGAGGGACGAAAGATTGTAAAGTTCGTGCCTGCCTCTGGTGCTGCATCACGTATGTTTAAGGATATGTTCGCATTTGTTGATGCTGACTATGATGTTCCTACAACTGATTTCGAGAAGAAATATTTCGATAATATCGAGAAGTTTGCATTCTATGATTCGCTTGACGCTCTTCTCCGACAGAAAATGGGTAAGGGTGTTAAGGAACTTATTGCCGATGGTGATTACAAGGCTGTGGCAAAGGGTATGCTTGATGCTGACGGCTTGAATTATGGGCAGTTGCCAAAGGGCATGCTATTGTTTCATAAGTATGTGGATGGTTCTCGTACTCCTATGGAGGAGCATCTTGTAGAGGGCGCTATGTATGCAGCTTCTGCAGGAAAGGCAAATGTTCATTTCACCGTTTCTCATGAGCACATGGGCTATTTCAAGCAGAAGGTGGCTGAGAAGGCTGAAGGCTACGAGAAGAAGTTCGGTGTGAAATTCGACATTTCTTTCTCTGAGCAGAAGCCAAGTACAGATACAGTTGCGGCCAATCCTGATAATACTCCATTCCGTAATTCAGATGGAAGTCTGCTGTTCCGTCCTGGTGGTCATGGTGCTTTGATTGAAAACCTTAACGAAATATCTGCTGATATCATTTTCGTCAAGAATATTGATAATGTGGTGCCTGATCGTCTGAAATCGGAAACCGTTGAGTGGAAGCAGGTTATCGCTGGTGTGCTCATCTCTTTGCAGAAGAAGGTGTTTGAATATCTTGAACTTCTCGATTCTGGCAAATATACTCACGAACAGCTTGTCGATATTGCACGTTTCGTTAAGCGTGAGCTTTGTTGCGTAAAGTCAGATTTGAAAGATCTTGAGGATGCAGAACTTGTTATCTATTTGAAGAAGAAACTGAACCGTCCAATGCGAGTTGCTGGTGTTGTGAAGAATGTAGGAGAACCTGGTGGCGGTCCTTTCCTTGCATATAATCAGGATGGCACTTATTCTTTGCAGATTCTTGAGTCTTCACAGATTGACAAGAACAACGAGACTTATATGAAATACTTCACAGAGGGTACTCATTTCAATCCTGTTGACCTCGTCTGTGCGGTTAAGGACTATAAAGGTAATGCCTTCAACCTTCCTGATTATGTAGATCGCACCACAGGTTTCATTTCAAGCAAGTCTAAGAACGGTAAGGAACTCAAGGCTCTTGAGCTCCCTGGTCTCTGGAATGGTGCTATGAGCGATTGGAACACCGTTTTCGTAGAAGTTCCACTCGGCACTTTCAATCCTGTAAAGACCGTGAATGACCTGTTGCGTGAACAGCATCAGTAATATTTTCATGATATCTTCTTTTATCCCGAATATTCGAATGTTCGAATTATTCGGGATAAAATTTATGAAAGGGTTGGTTATAAACAATAATCTCCAAATCCGATATAAATCCGTAGTAAGTCCCATATAACTCCGCTTCTCTTCCTAACCAAACTCGATGAACCTCCGTTCTATGTCCGCTATAGAATAAGAGCTTCATCGAGTTTGGTTAGGAGGAAGAGAGGAAGCAAATGTAGTTTTTTGCTGATTCCGTATAATTATTGTATCTGCTTTTCTTCCTTCTTCTTGCGTGTTGCAAGTTTTTTCTCAAACTCGTCTTTGTCAGGGAAATGACATCCCCCTAAAAAGGCCTTATAATCAGCAAAACTAACACTATCGTTATATCCTATGGAAGCTATACTTATTAAGTTACATTCTTTAGGGTCGACAATCTTGTCGGTATTTAGACTTATATTGTAATAATAGTTTGATCCTCCATTCCTGCCTGGGTAATACTTGTAGACAAGTTCGCTACGTATCAGAAATGAATCGGCATTTACCGTTTTCATGTTTATTTCTTGTACGTTAGCCTTTTCCATCATTCGTTTGATGGTTTGAAGATTCTTGTCGTCAGTGTTGGTGATTTCTTTTCTGATATATTTTATTTCTGTGCGTGGCTTTGCCGAAGAATTGACATACCTTATAAGAGCCTCCATATCATTTTTATGCAGGAGATAGTTGTCTTCCATCTCTTGGGCTGTTGTTGGCTGGTTGTTTGGCGCAAGTATGTATATTATTATAAAAATAGTGATATTTCCGATATGGAGGTATTTCAGTATTCTTGCCCAAGTTTTTTTCTTTCCGAAGGCATAACAAAGAGAAATGAATGCAATGATGAGCGGAATACCAATATATATAAAGCATACCAAGAGACATCCTCCTAGTATATCGCGTAATTCTGGTTTCGTTCCCCATTCATCTATAAATCCAGATATTATGTAAGCAATGTATATGGATGAAAATATAAGTGCAGGCAAATATAGAATAGCGATGCCCAGCACTTTTAGGATTCTTTTGAATATATTTTTCATACGCATATTTTTTTTCTACTTTAGCAATTCCTCTGGTACGGCATATGCCATAGCTTCATAGGCCTTTTCGCTTGGGTGCAGATGATCGCCAGAATCAAAACCCGGGGCAAAGGCTGCCGGATGATTGGGATCGCGTACGGCTTTGTCAAAGTCTATACAAGCATCAAAGGCGGGACTTGTGCGAAGCCATTCGTTGAATTTCTCACGGAAAGCATCACGTTCCTCGTTGTATGTTCGCCAGCCATAGATAGGCAGTAGAGTACCGCTATAAACCTTGAGACCGAGTTTGTGGGCATGAGAGACATAGATATCTTCCGTACCTTTTATCATATCATCGAGCGTTGGCATATCGCTCCAGGGGCGGAAGGGATTAACGTCTGTTCCGACAGGATGTATGATATCGTTTATTCCATGTTGGATGATAACATCTGTGGCACCTGATACATTCATCTCTATAGGGAAACGGGTGGCACCTTTAAGACCGTAGGCGGCGTATGTGATACAATCGTATTGACGAAGAATGCGGGTACCGCTGACAGCGCGACGGATTATAGACACGTTACGGAAACCCTCATTCCATGCTCGTATAGCAAGGTGATCAGGCCAGCTCTGTGCGGTGATAGAGTCACCATAGCAAACGAGGGCGTGGTTCTTTTCTTCTGTGAGGATATCAATTGTATTGAGGAAATAGAACCAGTTTGTGTTGCGTGTGAGGTCGAGTGGGAGAGTCTTGGTTGTAGAGAAATCCCCATAGCTATATTGACCTTTGGATAACGGACCTGTGATGAGAGTACCGGCATTCATTTGGGTATAATCACCGAGGTATATGCTGACATCAACAGTATCACCTGCTGTGATGTTAATATCAATATCGTCACTCTCAGTTTCTTTTCCCGGAGCTATCGTTACGCTCTCTTTTCCACCGAATAGCACGTTTACAGGTTCATATTTTTCCTTGTCTTTGATTGCAACAAGGACACGTGTCAGTGTTACGTTCTCCGTTCCAGTAAGATTTGAGAAGCGAAGACGTATCTTGTTGCCGTTGAAGCATATACGAATAGGGTAGCGAAGGGTGATGTCCTTTGCGTATGTTGATTCCTTACGATCTGTTATGGATGTTGCGTTGCCCCAGCAGGCAACCCATTTCTTGAAGTTCGACATTTGGGGATTATTGTCGTGTTATATGGTTGGTTGTGTGCTATTCTTCTTGAATGCACAGCTGCTTTAAATCGTAGAACGATCCGTTGTAGATGTTGAGATCTACATATCCGTCAATACCGGGGAGTGAGCCGACATCAGTATGCTGCCAGAACTTCCATTTTCCCTTATACTGCATCTTGTCAACGTAGTAGTGAGAAATCCAGTATGGATAATCGTCAAAGCGCTTGTCGGCGAGATTAGTCATCTTGAACTTATAGCTTGTGTATATTATTGGCTTGACATGGTAGTGGTCTTCTACGATATGAAGCCATGTGAGTATGTCGCGTTGGAAATCCTCTACAGATTGGTCCTTACGCTTTAGCTCCACGTCTAATACTGGCGGAAGGTCTCCTGGTTCAAGCTTTACCTTATTTAGAAAGAAATAAGCTTGATCACGGGCATTTGACTTTATGCTCCAGAAATGGTAGGCTCCGCGTATAAAGCCATATTCGCGTGCCTGATCGAAGTTATAGGCGAAATTCTCGTCAATGATGGAACGGCCTTCTGTTGACTTCACTATCACGAAACGCACAGGACATTTATTGATTATGGCTTTCTGGAGTTTTGCCCAGTCAATGTCGCCTTGATAGTGGGATATGTCGATACCTTGTATTTCGTAGCCTTCCGGATATTGTGCATCGCCATATAGGGCACGCCATCTGAAACCTGTCGGACCTACGAAGAAATAGTAGAAAATGGCAATATATACAAGAGTGACTACTGAACCGATTCCCCACCACAACTTGCGTGGGAGAGCCTTTCTTGGAGTCTTCTTGGAGTTTTTTCTTGCCATTCTGCTAGGTGTTCTAGTTGTATTAGTGATTCTAGTATTACTAGTATCTCTGGTTATTACAAAAAGAAAAAGTGAAAAGTGTAGAGCGAGAAAACCATTGCAGCACTCTCGAACTCTTCACTTTTCACTCAATTCAAATTATTTCGGATTATTCCTGCTCGAGTGTGAGAGTCAATGTAGGACGGTCACAAACCTCTGCTGGGCCGAAGTACTGGATTGGACCAGGGTAAACGAAACTGGTATTGCGAGCCCACTCTGTACGATGACGTACGAAGTACTTGTAAGGCTTGCCAGAGAGCTCTACGAGAGCCTTTCTGATAACTGGCTTCATCTCACCAGAACGCTTCTCCATGTTCATCATTGCTGTGATTGGAATACCACCTGCAATCCACTTGTCAGCAGGCTTGAATGTGTTCTTGATAGAAGACATGTATCCTGTCTTGCCAGCAGCAATCAGCATAGAAGCGTTGAAACCGAGTGAGTAGCAGTAGTCTGCATCCCAGTTAGATGGAGCTGCACAACGTCCCTCGTAACCGAAGAAGTGGTGCTGTGTAGCGAACTTACCTGTGAAGATACCGTCCTTCTTCCACTCTGCGAGCTTCTTAGAAACCATTTCAGCGAGGAGCTGCTCAGTCTCGATGAGAGATACCTGTACGTTTCCGTGTGGGTCACGCTCAAGAGCAAGCTGACGAGAAACTGAGAGAGGAAGTGACTTGAAGATAGCAGCATTCTCGTCAGAGAGGTGCTTGAGAACGTAGTCAATCTTCTTGTCGTCAGCAACCATGTCGAAGTCTGCCTGATTAGCAGCGAGCATATCGTTGAGCTCAGCGATGAGCTTCTTGATTGCAGGGATGAACTCGATAAGACCTTCTGGTACGAGTACAACACCATAGTTGAGACCGAGGTTTGCACGATCGGTTACAACCTCTGCAATGTATGTTACGATATCGTCGAGAGTCTGGTTCTTAGCCTCTACCTCCTCACCAATGAGAGTGATGTTAGGGTGAGTCTGAAGAGCGCACTCGAGAGTTACGTGAGAAGCAGAACGGCCCATCAGCTTGATGAAGTGCCAGTACTTCTTAGCAGAGTTACAGTCACGCATGATGTTACCGATAACCTCAGAGTAAACCTTTGTAGCTGTATCAAAACCGAATGAAGCCTCGATAGCCTCGTTCTTAAGGTCACCGTCGATAGTCTTAGGACAGCCGATTACCTGTACGCCTGCCTTGATTGCAGAATAGTACTCTGCGAGTACGCAAGCGTTGGTGTTAGAGTCGTCACCACCGATGATTACGAGTGCCTTGATATCGAGAGCCTGAAGAATCTCAAGACCCTTGTCGAACTGCTCCTTCTTCTCGAGCTTTGTACGGCCAGAACCTATGATGTCAAAACCACCAGTGTTGCGGTACTCGTCGATAATCTCAGAAGTAAGTTCCATATAGTTGTGGTCAACGAGACCACCAGGACCGAGGATGAAGCCATAGAGCTTGTTGGCTGGGTTGAGCTTCTTGATACCGTCGAAAAGACCAGAGATCACGTTATGACCGCCAGGAGCCTGACCGCCTGAAAGGATTACACCTACGTTTATTGCAGCAGTAGCCATCTTGCCTTCTGTAGGTTCGAACTTGATGTATGGCATACCGTAAGTGTTAGGGAAGAGATTCTGTACTTCTTCCTGATCTGCAACTGACTGAGTAGGTTCACCCTCTACTACCTTGAGTGCGCCACGCAAAGCCTTAGGAAGCTTTGGCTGGTAGGCTGCACGTGCAATCTGTAATGCACTTTTTTCCATAATTTTCTTTGAATGATATAATTTTGGTTGAAAAATATCGATACTCTACTATAAAAATTAGTGCAAAAATACGAATTTTTAGTGAAAAATGCTAATAATTCCATTTTTTTTCGATTTTTTTTTTATTTTCTTTGGCGTTTTTCTTGTTTTTCGCATAAATTTGTTACCTTTGAACATCAAATCCTTAATCTTATATAATTATGGCAAACAAGAGAAACCTTAAAAAAGAAATAAATTTTGTATGTAGCGAGTTGTTCGCTGAATGCATAGCTGTTTCTACCTATACCAAGCGTCCTGATTCTGGGGACAATGTGAATGCACTTCTGAAAAGCATACTTAGGTTGCACTCGGATTACATAATGCGTGTCTCTCACCCAGAGCCGGGTATGAATGCTAAGAAATACTACCGTGTTCTTGTTGATTCCTTCAATAAGGATATCAACAATGTGGTTGATGAGATTGGAAATATGCTCTAATAAAAGATAAATGCTTAAAGAATTCTTTGGTTGGCTGCTCTACCGTCGTCTTGGATGGAAGAAGGAGGTTACGGTTGAACATCCTGACAAATATATTATATGTCTCGCACCCCATACGAGCAATTGGGATTTTTTCTATGGACAACTGTATAATCAGGCCGAGGGACTTTCTTCTAATTTCCTGATGAAGAAGGAATGGTTCTTCTGGCCGCTTGGTGCAATATTCCGGAAAATGGGAGGAATTCCTGTTTTCCGACAGGAAAAGATGTCCATGACAGAGTCTCTTGCAGAGATAGCAAAGAAAGAAGAGAAGTTCCGTCTGGCTATTACTCCTGAGGGTACTCGAAAGGCAAATTCGGAATGGAAGAAGGGATTCTACTACATTGCCTTGAATGCACGAATACCTGTGCTGCTCTATGGACTGGATTATGAAAGGAAACTGATATGCTGCACCCGTTCTTTCATTCCTTCTGGGAATATTGAGACAGATATGCAGGAAATAAAATCATATTTTAAGGATTTCAAGGGTAAGAAGCCGGAACAGTTTGTATTATAGATTGTGGGATTTCTCAACAGAAAATATTGGAATAGTAAACGTGTCATGCCAATGGTCTGTGGACTATTGACGTTTTTTGCATATGGCAATGTGAATGCTCAGAGTGTCTTTGATGATTCTGACTATTACGGATTGCCATGGGTGAAGAATGTATCAAGGCCAAACAGCATTGAGAACGGTCTTGATGGAAGGCATTTGTCTATATGGGCAAGTCACGGAAGGGTTTACAATCCTGCACAGGGAAATTGGAAATGGCAGAGAGTGAATCTCTTCGGAACTAACGAGGACCTTTTTTCCCAGACTTTTGTAATTCCCTATATCATTCCAATGCTTGAGAATGCTGGTGCCGTGGTGTGGACGCCACGTGAGCGTGACTGGCAGAATATAGAGACTGTTGTGGATAATGACCAGACGTTGCCAGGATATAAGGAGCAGGGTAAGTGGATGAAATCTTCTGAACCAGGCTTCGGTATGCCAGCCGATGTGATACAGGAAGGTGATGCGCCTTTCATAAAGGGTACTGCCCGATGGTCGAAGGTAAGGAGGAAAAAGGCTTCTTCTATAGCTAAATATTCACCTTATCTGCCTATGCCGGGTAAGTATGCTGTGTATGTCTCTTATCAAACTTTGCAGAATAGTATCCCAGATGCTCATTATACTGTAGTCCACAAAGGAGTGAAGACGCATTTTACGGTCAACCAGACAATGGGTGGCAGTACCTGGGTATATCTCGGAACTTTTGATTTCGGCTGTGGTGACGACAATTACGTTACTGTTGACAATGTTTCGAATATGAAGGGCGTTGTTACCACAGATGCCGTTCGTTTTGGCGGTGGTATGGGAAATGTGGAGCGTGGTGGTTCTGTGAGTGGCTTACCACGTTGTCTTGAGGGAGCGAGATATAATGCACAATGGTCTGGAGCACCATATAACGTATATAGTTCTCGACAGGGAACTGACGACTATGCCGACGACATCAATGTCCGCAGGGCACCTTTTGACCGGATCGTTCCCTCTCCACTTGCCGACTCTTGTCAGCATCACCCCAAAGTGCCCTTCCATTCCAATGCGGAATGTATATTCCTGGCAGATTTTCTCAAAAACAGGCCCCATATATTCGTGCAAATGAGGAAACACCATATTTCGTGCATACTGCGCTCCGTAGCCTCTCTCAATCGCAGCCGTTCCTCCCTGTACAAAACGAAACCAGAACCGGAACATTCCATCGCGCAGGACATACTGCCACAGCTTCTTTTTCTTCTCATTGAGGATCGGAATCTCCCGTTCAATCACGCGGACTGCTTCCAGCTTTCTCAGCGCCTGCGACACCTTGGACGTGTCAAATCCGGTTTTTCCCGAAATCTCTCCGACCTGCGTACTTCCATTTCCAATTGCGTTCAGGATCGCGATATAAAGTGAGATATCCCGGAATTCCTGCCGAAGCAGATTTTTCGGTTCCTCATAAAAATAGCCTGCTGTTGAGAAGAAATTGTCCTCTATATTCTCCTTCAGCGTACGGGCAGGATCAAGGACAGCCAGATATTTGGGAACACCGCCTGTAATCCCGTAGACAACTGCCTTTTCCTCCTCCGTGTAATCCGGAACAAATCTTGCAGAAGTAAGATAATCAAACGGCAGCAGATCCATCTGACCGGTTCTGCGCCCATAGAGCGGCGATTTTTCGCCAAGCACTTCCTCTTCCATAAACGTAATGGACGAACCGCACAGGATCAGCATGATGTTCAGCCTGCTCCATTCATGATCGATCTCCCTCTGTAGAACAGACGCAAGCTCCGGCGCATTTTCAGCCAGGTATGGATACTCATCAAGGATAATCAGATGCCGCTCTGCCTGATCAGATGCCTTTACGCAGGCTGTCATATAAGCCAAAAGATCACTGTACGACCGGAACTGAACAGCTCCTGTCCCATTTGAAAAATGAGAGAACACCGCATTTCCAAGTTCCCTCAGATTCTCATCATCTTTACTCTCAATGCCTGTATAAAAAATCGGATCCTTGTCTCTTGCAAATTCATTCAGCAGCGTTGTTTTTCCGATTCTTCTGCGGCCGTAGAGAACCAGCATCTGAAAACCATTCGTCCGGTACATTCTGTTCAGAACGGCCAGTTCCCTCTCCCTGCCTATAAATGCCATACGGCGGCCTCCTTCCCCATCTCGTGATATTCGGTATTTACTGATTTATAAATCACTAATTTATAAATCACTAATCTATAAATCAGTATACGGCAGCTCAGCCGCACAGGCAAGTACGCAGTCTGCTGAAACCGCCTGGCGAGCAAGCTCTCCGTCCGGATTTCATTATTTTTCCAAGTGGTGCTGAATAAACAAAAACAGGGCTGTAAAAAGCGCTCTCACGCCTTTTACAGCCCCGTTCCGTACTCTTCGTTCTCTTTTCAGAGTCTTTATTTTGTGCCGTTTGCAGCAGCCTCAGCCTCTTCCGCTGCGATCTCCGCAAGCTCCTCTGCCTTCATATGGCGATGCTCCGCAATGTGAAGAACAGATGTATCGAGCGGTGTCAGGATCGTGATGTCCTTGTTCTTCGCGACATCCAGATCGCGGACCTTCAGCTCTGTGTTAATCGGATACTTCGTGACATCGATGACGATGCGGTCGAAGATATCCTTCGGATATGCTTCATATTCAAGCTCCGTGCAGTTCGATGTGACGAAGCCTGCGCAGCGGTCTTCATTTTCAAGAATGACTTCTGCTGTGCCCTTGACCTTCTCGTCAGCCTCCAGCTGCTGGAAATCCATGTTGATGTAATGGCTCGTAAGGGAGTCATAATCGACATTCTTAAGCATACCAACGCAGCTCTTGCCATCGACATCAAGCGTCATCTTGCAGCCGACATTGTGGGACTTCATGAACTGAAGCACATCATTTTCCGGAATCTGAATGCTGAGCGATTCCTTCATGTCTCTGCCGCAGATTGATCCGGTAATGAAACCCTCTCTTCTGAGTCTCTTTGCCTTCTTTGTCATGTCTCTGACATTTGCCTTTAATGTTTCCATTCCTTAACCTCATCTTTCTCCGGGAAAACCCGGTGCTGATTTACGAATTACGTCCTCTTCCGAGGGGGCGCTGGACAGAAACATCGTATACATCCCTGCAGACATCCCGCTAAAGATGAATGCGACT
>CADCHG010000019.1:0-3431 GCA_902801155.1 uncultured Prevotellaceae bacterium
TTTCAGATAAATCTGATAAATCCGTTTCTTTTTTCTTTTCGAACACAGAATGCACGAGATTTGTCGCAGACCCACTGACCACGGGGAAGTAAAGAAACGAAGGCCTTCGATTATTCTGTGTTTTCCGTGTTCATGTTTATATTGACCACAGATATTCAGGATCTCACAGATGCAAATCACGAGCGTAAGCGAGACAATCCCTTAAATCTGTGTTATCTGTGTTCGAAATAAATAACCACAGATATTCAGGATCTCACAGATGCAAATCACGAGCGTAAGCGAGCCTATCCGTAAAATCTGTGCTATCTGTGGTCGTTAAAATAAAAAATTTCTTCGCAAAGCTCAGGCGCAAGCTGAATCCTGATAAAATTTATTGCTAATTTACTTTCCGAATACTCACTCTCGCGCAAGCGAGCATTTCCGTGTTTTTCCGCGTTTTCCGTGGTCAAATAAAATAATTTATTGAGTTAATTTATTTCCAATTTACTTTCTAAAGCTCACCCTCGCGCAAGCGAGCATTTCCGTTTCTCCCCCCCTTCAGTATTCAAAGAAAAAACGTAAAAAAACTAAGAAATTAGTGCTATTTTATAAGAAAAACAGCCAAAATACATAGATAATTGTCATAAATACACACCAAAAAAGCAAATTTTCGTGCATTTTCTTGTATATATATACAAAAATATATAACTTTACACCCGAAAAACCGTTTCCCCAAAACGAGTTTTAATACCCTGAATATAATAAATCAAAAAATAAACACTTAAAAATTTTGCACTTATGAAAAAGTATGAAGAACCAACGATGAAGTTTCATCAGTTGAAAAGCGGACAGATACTTGACGGGTCTCCTGCAGGTGTCACTAATGGTATGAATAATAATAACACCAACCCATCCAATGATGGTCAGGGCAGAGGTGATTATTATGAAAATGTAGATTTGAGTAATGATGGTGGTTGGATTAATTAACTAAAACTTAACACGAAATGAAAACATTAAGATACTTTGCCAACACAGCTTTCGTGGTTTCGTTGGCTCTATTCGCTTCGTGCTCTTCTGATAGTGATATTGAGGAAAAGGCAGATAATAATGAGAATACACCTACAGGGGAATATGTTTTCTCTGCAACTATTGAGGATAATGAGGTTACACGTGCCGCTCTTAATACAACTGACAATAGAATGCATTGGGAGACAGGTGATAAGATAACTGTATTTGCTCCTATAGGTTCCTCTGGTACATCGGGTACTGTTACTGGTACAGAATTCACTCTTAATCCAGCGTCGGCTAATAGCACTATAGGATATTTCACAAGTAACACGTTGCCTACTCTTGGTTCTGGTGCTAACTACTATTTCGCATTCTATCCTCATAGTGCAAACTGTACATTCGAGAATAAAGATTATTATGTTGTGGCGGAAGTGCCAACAGAACAGGAGGTAACCGATGGCTATACTTTTGACAAAAATGCCATGATGATGATGGCGTATGCCCCAAAAGATACAAAGCAATTTAAATTCAAGAATGTCTGTGCCCTTATTAAGGTTACTATAAGTGGTAATAAGAATGGCACGGTGAAGTATATCAAATTAATGTCAAATAATGAGGCACGGTATTTGTCTGGTAAATTTAAAGTGAAGAATACGTTCTTTAATGATCAATTATCAATCACTGCTCCAGATCAAACAGATCGAAAAGATGTGAGTTATGTTCAATTGGAAATACCAGCAAGCAAGGATGATGATCCTGTTGACTATTATGTTGTTGCACGTCCTTCTGCGGTTCTTAATGCTGGCTTTACTCTTCTTCTTGAAGGTGAATTTAAGAATGGCAGTCAGAAAATATACCAGCGTGTAAATAAAAGTAGTAGAACGTTAGAGTATTCCAAGATTTATGATCTTGGTGAGTATAATGTTAATGAACTTCCGTTTATGGATGATGTGGTTGACCTTGACCTGCCAACAGGTACAATATGGTGTACAAAGAATATTCAGGGTGGTGGAAGTACCCCAACAACGTTTGTTAGTAGCATGTATGACAATGGCGACTATTATGCTTGGGGTGAAACCTCTCAGAGAAGTAATAATTATAGTAGTAGTAATTATACTTTGGGTAATGATATATATCAGTCATATACTTATAAGACCGGTACTACTACTTCTGGAAAAAACCTTGCAATCCTGAAGAACCAGTATGACGCAGCACATCAAATAGAGGGTGGTGCTTATTGTATGCCTACCTATACGCAGATAGATGAATTATATACTAAAGGTACTGTTACATACTATTTTGGTAATACAAAATATAATAGTAACTATAATGGCGTGATGGTTACGGCTGCTAATGGCAGGTATTTGTGGCTTCCTGCTGGTGGAAATCTTACAAATTCAGGGTTCCAACAAGGCGCTCAAAATGCTGGTAGTAAGTGTAATTATTGGAGTAGATCTTTGTATATGGATGATTCTAATTACGCACATACCCTTGATTTTTATGACGGCAGTATCGATTCACATGATTTTGGTGGTGGTAGTGCTGCTGCTTGGCGAGACAGACGTTGGTGCGGAAAGAATATTCGCCCAATTGTAAAGAATAGAGGAATTGAGATATTTAGACAGATTCCAAATATATAAAACATTCTCTCCCTACTCGTTTATCGGGTAGGGAGATTTTTTTTTGCCCTTTCGCTATATGGCAATAGGGGGTTAGAGAAGAGAAAAATCCGCGAGAATAAAAAAATTCAAAGAGTTTGTAGAGGGGGGGGTGCACTTTTGCGATTTTTCAGCTTTTATGTATTGATTATCAATATTTTACAAAGCGTGCACCCCCCCCTAAAAAACACCTCCTTTTTAAGGGGGGGGTACACTCATCATTATTATTTGATTTTCAGTATGTTACACCTAAAAAAAGGCAAAAGTGCACCCCCCCCTCGCAAATCTCTCGCGAAAAAAACTCTTAACACGGAAAACACGAAAGAACACGGAAATTATTATATGGCAGCAAGCAGCTCTTAACTGACAATAATTATTCGCAAGGACTCAATGTTAAAGAGATCAAAATGCTATCCTTGTGTCTCCCTTTTATGGGCTTTGCTTGTGGCAAATCCCTGCTGATGCGAGTTCTCCTTTTCTCTGGTAAACCTTGAGGGTTTCCCAAGAAAATGAGCCCCCACCCAGCAGGAGCCACTACGGAAAGACAAAATACGGGGACAAAATAGCTCCCTGCGGTCGTAAAAAATGGCTGGCACGTTACCCCTATCCCAAATGGATTTATCTGTATTTATTCGGGTAATCTGTGGGAGACTCCCTTTATCTGCATGTTTTTTTACGACCGCAGGAAGCTATTTTGAATTATATTTTGTCTTCTTGATGTCTTCCAGTAGGCTGGTGGGATTGTTTTCTGAGAGCCCTAAAGGCTCACAAGGAAACAAGCACACA
>CADCHG010000019.1:3442-69897 GCA_902801155.1 uncultured Prevotellaceae bacterium
GGAAGACATAAAGAAGTATTTTTATCTTTTAATTAACTGAATGAATGAAAGTATCAAGCCAAAAGGCTCGGAATATGATAAAGTATTTTGATCTTATTTTTCTCTTCCCTCCTGTCTCCTATGTGATTCCCTTGTGATTCCTATGTAAGTCCCATTTTCCTCCCATTCTAAGGAACGGACCTGAAACGGACCTGAAACGGACTTACAACGGACTTACAACGGACCTACAACGGACTTACAACGGAGGCACATATTTAACGTGATTTCGATGAAAAAAAGGAAACGGATTTATGAAATAAACGCAGAGACGCAGAGACGCGGAGATTATTTTTTATTGAACACGGAAAATACGGAATGAACGAAAGGATTTTTTATTCGCTAAGCTCATCAGCAAGACAGTCGCAAAGCTCAACAAGCTACGCAAGTCTGAAAAATATTAACCACAGATTTTCAGGATTTTAGGGATATTAATCACGAGCGTAAGCGAGATAATCCCTTTAATCTGTGTAATCTGTGTTCGAGAAAAAACCACAGATATAAGGGATCTCACAGATGTAAATCAACGTGAGTTCGACGACTTACTTTAGCTTGGTGAGCCAGAGCGAACAAATCACTTTTAGCTGTCGCATAACATTAATTTGGACATTAATCAAACATAAATTGTGACATTAATGAGCCTTACGGCTTAAATCCTCATAAATTTTTGTCCTAATTAATGTTTTAATGCACGTCTTAATTAATGTGGCAAAGCAAAGCGCAAGCGTTTTATTTTATTCGCTAAGGCTCATCAAGCTGAAGCAAGTCATCGAACTGACGTTAAATCACGAGCGTAAGCGAGATAATCCCTTTAATCTGTGTAATCTGTGTTCGAGAAAAAACCACAGATATTAGGGATCTCACAGATATTAATCACGAGCGTAAGCGAGATAATCCCTTTAATCTGTGTTCAGATAAAAAACTTTGCGACTTAGCGGCTTTGCGTTTGAAAAAGGGAAACGGATTTTTCTGGTTTTTGTTTTTACAGGACACCAATAATAATTTATCCCGAATAATTCGAACAATTCGAAAAATTCGGGATAAAAAATAAAATTCGGGATAAAAACCTCGGGATAATTACTTGACAAGGTTGCCTAAGATATCGCGGGTGAGCTCCTTAGTAATGGTGCGGGTAGCAGCACTTGTGGCGTTCTTGGCTACACGACCAGTTGTAGAGGTTCTCGACTTGGTTTTCTTGCCCGTCACCTTGTCGCTAACGTAAGTGCCGAGAATAGCGGCAAAAGTAGAGGTTATAGCCGTTAAAACAGCCTTGAGCACCTTAGACATCATGCCAGGCTTTTTCTTCTCTTCCTTGGCGGTTTTTCCGGCTGTTTTAGCCTCCTCATTAGCAGCCGCCTCTTCCTGCTGCTCGGCTAACTGCTGTTCAGCCTCAGCCATAAGCACCTCGAAGGCACTCTCACGGTCTATCGGCTTGTCGTATTTGCCATAGATGCGGCTCATCTTGATGATGTCAAGACGCTGGCCTTCTGTTACAGCACCAATCTGTGAAAGCGGGAACAAGATCTTTGCTCTCTCCACCATGTTTGGAGCACCCTTCTCGTCGAGGAAAGAAACCAAAGCCTCACCAGTTTCGAGATTCATGATAGCCTCATCGGTCTTGAAGTCAGGATTAGCGCGGAAGGTATCGGCAGCAGTCTTCACAGCCTTCTGATCCTTAGGGGTATAGGCACGCAAAGCATGCTGTACGCGGTTGCCAAGCTGACCAAGAATGTTTTCTGGAATATCCGTAGGACTCTGTGTGATGAAGTATATTCCCACGCCCTTAGAACGAATGAGTCGGATAACCTGCTCAATCTTATCCAAGAGAGCCTTTGAGGTGCCGTCGAAGAGCATGTGAGCCTCGTCGAAGAAGAATACGAGTTTTGGCAGAGGCTGGTCGCCAACTTCTGGAAGGGTTGAGTAGAGCTCGCTCAAGAGCCACAAAAGGAAGGTAGAATAGAGCTTTGGCTGCATCATCAGTTTGTCGGCAGCCAATACGTTCATAACTCCCTTTCCGTCCTCGGTCTGCATAAGGTCATTGATATCAAAAGAAGGCTCTCCAAAGAACTTATCAGCACCCTGGTTCTCAAGTTGCAAGAGGGCACGCTGGATAGCACCGATAGTAGGTGTTGAGATATTGCCATATTTCGTAGTATATTCCTTGGCGTGCTGAGATACCCAGTCGAGCATAGAACGAAGGTCCTTTAGGTCAATAAGGAGAAGTCCGCGCTCGTCGGCAATACGGAACACGATATTCAGCACACCATCCTGTGTCTCGTTGAGCTGCATAAGGCGGCTGAGCAGCTGTGGTCCCATCTGCGAGATAGTAGCACGCATAGGATGTCCCTGTTCGCCAAAGACATCGAAGAAATGGACAGGACAGCTTTGGAAATCAGGATTCTCAATACCGAATTCCGGCATACGTTTCTCTATGAATCCGCTCATCTTTCCTACCTGAGAAATACCAGATAGGTCGCCCTTCATATCAGCCATGAAGCAAGGCACACCAGCCTGACAGAAGGTTTCAGCCATCACTTGAAGCGTAACGGTTTTACCAGTACCGGTAGCACCGGCAATAAGTCCGTGGCGGTTTGCCATCTTACCTGTAATAGAGAGCGCTCCATTGGCGCAATGGGCTATGTATAGTCCCCGTTCTTTATCGTACATAGTATTTTTATTGTTTAGAATTTAGATTTCTGAGTGCAAAGATAGAAAAAATATTTGTTATTATGCTAACTTTCATAGAAAAATATTTTTAATTAACGTGAGTTCGCCGACTCGTTTCAGCTTGATGAGCCTTGCGAAGAACTTGCATAGCTTGGTGAGCTTTGCGAAAAATTGTTTTGTTGGCTTGCGCCCTGAAAGGGCAAGGTTTGCTCTTAGCCCAGGGCAACGCCCTGTGGTATTGGTTCAATAGGGAAACTACGCCCTGAAAGGGCAAAAGCCCTAACATGAATTTAATGCTTTTGCCCTTACAGGGCGAAATTGACAACTTCAATGTACCTAGGGCGATGCCCTAGGCTATTAGCTTGTTAGCCTTGCAGGCTGTATCAGCAAGTTCTTCGCAAAGCTGATCACGAAGCAATTCGTCGAACTCACGTTAACATAAACTTGAATATTATTGGAAGAAAACAGTAAGATTTGGACATTAACAGATGAGATAAAAGAATTGCAGCCTTTGAAACAGGCATTAACAGAAATGAAAGAATATCTTTCATAGAAAGATTACTAACGGATATAAACGCCTTACCTTAATTTTCACTAAAACATGGTATTTTCTACAAATAATTTGCACATAACAAGAAAATTGAGTAATTTTGCACCTTGATGACATATACTCGCAAAGATATACTTGAGAAGATGCGTGAGCGCATCCTTATTCTCGATGGTGCAACTGGTACTTATCTTCAGCAATTAGGGCTTACAGAGGATGATTTTCGTGGCACGGTATTCAGCAATCACCCCCAACCTTTGAAGGGGTGTAATGATGTGCTGTGCATAACGAAACCGGAGGCTATCAAGCAGATGCATCGAGACTATATAAATGCCGGTGCTGATATCATCGAGACAAACTCCTTCAACTGTAATCGCTACTCGCTTGCCGACTATGGATTGGAGGACAGGGTGTATGACATTGCGAAGGCAGCTGCAGAGGTAGCTGCAAAGTGTAAACTTGAAAGTCAAAGGTCAAAGGACAAAGGTCAAAGGTCGGATCGGGATATTATCGTGGCTGGCTCTATGGGCCCTACGAACAAGACAGCCTCAATGTCGGCAGATGTAAATAATCCTGCTGCCCGAGAGGTTACTTTCCAAGACCTTGTTGAGACCTATACGGATTGTGTTCGCGGACTTCTTGACGGAGGTGCGGACGTCATCCTTGTTGAGACTATCTTTGATACCCTTAATGCCAAGGCTGCTATCAAGGCTGTGATGAATGTGGAAGAAGAGCGAGGTATCGATGTTCCTATCATGGCGAGCGGTACTCTTGCCGATGCTTCAGGAAGAACGCTCTCTGGTCAGACGGTAGAGGCATACGTGGCTTCTCTCACACATGGCAATCTGATAAGCATAGGTCTGAACTGTGCCTTTGGTGCCCGTCAGTTGAAGCCTTGGCTAAAGCGACTGGCAGAAGTAGCTCCATGTCCTGTAAGCGTGCACCCAAATGCAGGTCTGCCAAACGTGATGGGTGGCTATGACGAGACTCCTGAGACATTTGCTGACTCTGCAAGGGAGTTTATGAGCGAGGGGCTTATCAATATCTATGGCGGATGCTGCGGAACAACCCCGGCACATATCAAGGCGATAGCCGAGGTAGCAAAGGAGTTTAAGCCAAGGGAGATAGGTCAAAGGTCAAAGGACAAAGGTCAAAAGTCGAAGGATGAAGGGGAAACTCTAACCTCTACCCTCCCCCGCTGCACCCTCTCAGGCCTTGAGCCTCTTCTCCTTGACGAGAACACAGGCTTTGTGAATATCGGAGAGCGTACGAATGTGGCTGGTTCGGCAAAGTTCAAGAAACTTATTCAGGCAGAGAACTACGAAGAGGCTCTTTCAATAGCCCGAGCTCAGGTAGATGCCGGCGCACAGGTCATAGACGTGTGTATGGACGATGGTTTGATTGAGGGCGTGAAGGCTATGACCACCTTCCTCAACCTCATAGCATCAGAGCCTGAGATTGCCAAGGTGCCTATCATGATAGACTCCTCAAAATGGGAGATTCTCGAGGCAGGACTGCAATGTGTTCAAGGTAAGAGCATCATAAACTCTATCTCGCTGAAAGAGGGTGAGGAGAAGTTCCTGAAGAAAGCCCGATATATCCACTCTATGGGTGCTGCTACCGTCGTTATGCTCTTTGACGAGAAAGGACAGGCAGACACATATGAGAGAAAGGTGGAAGTGGCACGCAGGGCATATAAGCTGCTTCGCGATATAGATTTCCCGGGCGAGGATATCATTTTCGACCCTAACGTGCTTGCTGTGGCAACTGGTATGCCAGAGCATGATGACTACGGACGAGCATTCATAGAGGCTTGTCGCACCATTCACGAGGAGATGCCAGAGGTGCACATGTCGGGCGGTATAAGTAACCTGAGCTTCTCTTTCCGAGGCAATAACCCAGTTCGTCAGGCTATGCACTCGGTGTTCCTCTATCACGCCATAAAGGCAGGACTTGATATGAGTATCGTGAACCCTGCCATGCTCACTATCTACGACGAGATAGAAAAGCCTATGAGGACATACGTGGAGGATGTTATTCTCAACCGTGACAGCAACGCTCCTGAAAGACTCATCGAGTTTGCCACAAAGCTCAAGGAAGAACTTGACGCAAAGAAAGAGGCTAACGGCGGTAAGGCTCCTGAGAAGAAGATTGAGATGCCTACCACGCTCAAGGAACGTATCGCCTTTGCTATGCTGAAAGGCATAACAGATTCTATTGATGCAGATACGCTTGAGGCATACGAAAAGGCTGGTACTCCGCTTGGCGTTATTGACGAGTATCTGATGCCGGCTATGGAACAGGTAGGCAAGTTATTCGGAGAGGGTAAGATGTTCCTTCCGCAGGTAGTAAAGTCGGCCCGTGTGATGAAGAAGGCAGTTGCCGTTCTTGAGCCGTATATGAAGACCCCCTCCCAGCCTCCCCGAGGGGAGGAGACTTTAGACAGTAATGACGCTTATGAGGCAACTGCAAACTCAACACCTCAGGGGGCTGGAACTGTGGTTATGGCAACTGTGAAGGGTGATGTTCACGATATTGGCAAGAACATAGTTGGCGTGGTAACCCAATGTAACGGCTTCAACGTGAAGGATCTCGGTGTGATGGTAGAGCCGGAAACGATAGTGGAAGAGGCACAGAAATGTAATGCTGATGTCATAGGTCTCTCTGGACTTATCACCCCATCCCTTACAGAGATGATAAACGTGGTGAAGCTGCTTGAAAGCAAGGGCATGACAACGCCTGTCATCATTGGTGGAGCTACAACCTCGGCACTTCATACAGCCGTTAAGATAGCACCTGAATATCCTCACGGAATAGTGATTTGCGCTCATGCGGCAGCCGATAATCCGGGTATCATCCGCCGACTTCTCGCAGAGGATGGAAAGGAGTATATAGCCGAACTGAAGGCTCAGCAAAAGATTATCCGCGACAACTATAACCGTAGGGAGGCTGACAAGTCGCTTCTCACGGTTGAGGAAAGCAGAAAGCGCAGGTTTGTGAAGACTCAGGAACTTGTAGCTGTTCCGAGAAGTACGGAGCAGGTGGTGCTCTATTCTCAGCCAAAGGAAAACGGTACGACGAATTTCCAGAACATAAGGATAAGCGAATTGGAAGACCGTATCAACTGGACTTTCTTCTATCAGGCATGGGGCTTGAAAGGCGATATCCGTACAGGTGAGGAAGGTCAGAAACTGCGTAGTGATGCCGAGGCTCTTCTAAAGGAGATGAAAGAGAAGAATCTTATCACTCTTCAGGGAACGGCCCGCATTCTTCCTGCCTACTCTACTGATAATGATGAGATAATAGTCTCTTGTGATGGCAAGGACTATACCCTACCCTTCCCTCGCTCTCTGAAAGATGAGGAGCAGACAAACTGTCTTGCCGACCATATCATGAGAGGATATAGGGCAAGGAAACTGACCAACTGCCCTTGTTGCCAAGGACAGCACGCTACGGATTTCATCTGTCCGTTTGTGGTAACTGCAGGTGTAGGGCTCAGCGAGCTTCAGGAGAACTATCGTAAGGAAGGTGACGAGTATCACGCTATAATGGCAAAACTGCTCTGTGACCGTCTTGCAGAAGCATTTGCGGAGTATATACAGGACTATATGCAGAAACGCCTTTTCTGGGGCACAGACGGCATAAGAATGGCATTCGGCTATGGAGCTTGTCCTGACCATGCGCTAAAGGTTCCTGTGCTTGATATGCTAAAGGCAGACAAGACTATCGACATTTCGCTCACAGAGAGCAATATGATAAACCCGGGCGAGAGTATCTGCGGACTCATCTTCGCTAATACCCCGCTGAAGTATTTTAATGTGTAAGAAGCCTAACCAAGCCTTCCCAAAGGGAAGGATGTTTTATAGCTTTTTTCGCTAAAAAGATTAATTACAAATATATACATGCCTTTCGCGCTCCGGCTCCCTCCCTACGGGGGAGGGCGGGGGGAGAGGCCAATCATTATGAAAGTAATAGACATAATAAAGCAAGCCAAGGAGAGTGGAAAGTCACGCTTCTCCTTCGAGCTACTTCCTCCTCTCAAGGGTGACGGAATAGAAAAGATATATGGCGCTATTGACTCGCTCATGCCATATAATCCAGCGTTTATAAACATCACCTGCCATCGTGAGGAGATGAAATACACCGAGCGTCCTGACGGACTGATAGAGAAGCACATAGTGCGCCGTCGCCCGGGAACGGTTGGTGTTAGTGCTGCCATCATGCGAAAATATGGCGTGGAGGTAGTGCCTCACGTTATCTGCGGTGGACAGTCACGCTATGACATAGAGGACTCACTCATAGACCTTGACTTCCTCGGTATTCAGAACATTCTTGCCTTGCGTGGTGATGCTATGCACGGCGATTCGCGTTTCTCTGCGCATGACGAGGGCTATGAACATGCTGATGAACTCGTGAAACTTGTAATGGAGATGAACGATGGTAAGTTTATCGACGGAGAGCCTGACACTCAGCATAATACTGATTTCTGTATTGGTGTGGCCGGCTATCCAGAGAAGCATGTAGAGTCTCCTAATCGTCTCACAGACCTCGGTTATCTGAAGCAGAAAGTAGATGCTGGTGCTGAGTATATCGTAACACAGATGTGCTTTGATGCTGATACCATCATCAAGTTCCGTGATGACTGTGCAAAGGCAGGAATCAACGCAGAGATATTGCCAGGTCTGAAGCCTTTCGCAACAAAGACTCAGCTCACCGTTCTTCCTCACACCTTTGCCGTGGATCTTCCACAGGAACTTGTAGAGAAGGTTATGCTCTGCAAGAATAATAATGATGTGAAGAAAGTAGGTGTGGAATGGGCTATAAAGCAAGGCGAGGCATTACTCAAGGCAGGTTTCCCTATACTTCATTTCTACACAATGACAAAGACAGAGCAGGTGAAGCAGATAGTAGAGGAACTATGGCCCCTCACCCGTCCTACGGACACCCTCTCCCCAAGGGGCGAGGGAAATAGTTAGTAATAATTCTCAAACAAAGTAAACAATTAATAATTAACAATTAAAATATCCCTTTTCCTGAAAAGTGTAACTTTCTCCTCGCCCCTTGGGGAGAGGATGCCCACAGGGCAGGTGAGGGGCTGTTCTTTAATAACATGGCATTAAAATGTGGTATTGTTGGTCTTCCAAATGTTGGTAAGTCAACACTTTTCAACTGTCTTTCAAGTGCTAAGGCACAGGCAGCAAACTTTCCTTTCTGTACAATTGAACCAAACGTAGGCGTTATCACCGTTCCTGATGAGCGTCTTACAAAACTGGCTGAGATAGTTCACCCTGGACGTATCGTTCCTGCAACTTGCGAAATCGTGGATATCGCAGGTCTTGTGAAGGGCGCAAGCAAGGGTGAAGGTCTTGGTAATAAGTTCCTTGGAAACATCCGCGAGACAGATGCTATCATCCACGTTCTCCGTTGTTTCGATGATGATAACATCACTCACGTTGACGGTTCTATTGACCCTATCCGCGATAAGGAAATCATTGATACTGAGCTTCAGTTGAAGGATCTTGAGACTATCGAGAGCCGTTACGCAAAGACTCAGAAAGTGGCTTCTACCGGCAATAAGGATGCAAAGATAGAATTTGCTGTTCTTCAGGCTTACAAGGAGTGTCTTGAGAGCGGAAAGAATGCCCGTACAGTAGAGTTTGAATCAAAGGAAGAACAGGAGGCTGCAAAGAATCTTTTTTTGCTCACCTCAAAGCCTGTTCTCTATGTCTGCAACGTTGACGAAGCATCAGCAGCTAATGGTAATGAATGGACAAAGAAGGTTGAGGCTCTTGCTGCTGAGGAAGGTGCTGAGTCAATGATCGTAGCAGCAAAGACAGAGGAGGATATTGCCGGTTTTGAGAACTACGAGGACAAGCAGATGTTCCTTGAGGAATTAGGTCTTGAGGAATCAGGTGTAAACCGTCTTATCAAGAAGGCATACGCTCTTCTCAATCTCCAGACATTCATCACAGCTGGTGAAATGGAAGTAAAGGCTTGGACCTTCAAGAAGGGTTGGAAGGCTCCACAATGTGCCGGCGTTATCCATACCGACTTTGAGAAAGGCTTTATCCGTGCAGAGGTTATCAAATACGAGGACTATATTGAATACAAGTCTGAGGCTGCCATAAAGGAAGCTGGTAAACTCGGTATTGAGGGTAAAGAATATGTTGTGCAGGATGGAGATATCATGCACTTCAGGTTTAATGTGTAAAAGCCTAACCAAGCCTTCCCAAAGGGAAGGATGTTTTATAGTATTTTTCAATCAAAAAAGTTTGGTTATTATAAATAAAAAATAATGTTTACCTTACTATCTAACATTATTCCTCTTAGCGAAAAAATGTATCTAGCATCCCTCCCTTTGGGAGGGCCTGGGTGGGCTGCTCTTCCCCTATACATCAACTGGAACCCCGACTTGGTTATCTGCCATCTCGGACCTATAGTAATACGTTGGTATTCAACGCTTTGGATAATAGGATTACTATTTGCTTATCTTATCGTAAGGCATCTGTATAAGGTGCAGAAGATAGAGGATGCAAAGTTTGATCCATTATTCATTTATTGCTTCTGTGGCATTCTCATAGGAGCACGTCTCGGTCATTGTCTCTTCTATGAGCCTGAGTATTTCCTTTCTTCAGGAACTCACATGCTTGAGATGATATTGCCTATGCGATATGGTATGGACGGATCATGGCATTTTACTGGCTATGAAGGACTTGCATCACATGGTGGTACTATTGGTATCATCATCGCTCTCCTACTCTATTGCCGTAACTTGAAGATGAACACATGGACCGTACTGGATAATATCTCTATCGCCGTACCTACCACGGCTTGTTGCATCCGACTTGGCAACCTGATGAATTCTGAGATAATAGGCAAGCCAACTGATGTGCCTTGGGCTTTTATTTTTGAAAGAGTGGATATGCAGCCTCGTCATCCGGGACAGCTCTACGAGGCAATAGCATACGCCTGTTTCTTCTTCGTAATGTGGTATTTCTGGAAGAAAAAGCCAAACTACGTAGGCACAGGATTCTTCTTCGGCTTAGACCTTGCCCTTATCTTCACCTTCCGCTTCTTTATTGAATACACTAAGGAGATACAGGAGGCATTTGAGGCATCTATGCCAATAGATATGGGTCAGATTCTCTCAATTCCGTTCATTATCATAGGTATTGCCTGCACAATAGGCGGTTCTTGGCTCGTTAAGCTTGGGGCAAAAGAAAAATAATGATAGGGTAATAGCTTATACCTCCGTTGTAAAGCCGTTGTAAGTCCGTTATAATACCGTTCCTTAGAATAGGCGAAAAATGGGACTTAGAAGGGATTTGCAAGGGAATTGTTTAGGACTTACAAAGGTTCTTCATATAAAATTTCAATTATTACAATAATTTCAATAAAAAACATGCACGCATATCACGACAAGTCGTAATACATAGTGTGTGCTCAAAATAAATTGAAATTATTGTAATAATTGAAATTTTCTTGTTTACTGCGCCACTATTTTCTTAATCTCATTGAGTTTATTTAGTGCTTCAAGCGGAGTGAGGTTGTTCACGTCAAGACCGAGAATCTCATCTCTTACCTGACAAAGCACAGGATCATCCAACTGGAAGAAAGAGAGTTGTGTCTGGGCATTTGCCTTGGCTGATACTGCCGACATATCAGGCTTGCCAGCCGCTCCTACCTGATTACCTTCCTCTTCAAGAGCCTTTAGAATGACATTGGCACGCTTAACTATGGCTGATGGCATACCGGCAAGCTGAGCAACGTGAATACCGAATGAGTGCTCTGAACCACCTTCCACAAGTTTGCGAAGGAAAATAACCTTTCCGTTAATCTCCTTAACAGATACGTTGAAGTTTTTGATACGTGAGAAATGCTTCTCCATCTCATTAAGCTCGTGATAGTGAGTAGCAAAGAGAGTACGAGCCCCTACCCCACTATGCTCGTGAAGATATTCCACGATAGCCCAGGCAATAGAGATACCATCGTATGTGGAAGTACCTCGGCCAAGCTCATCAAAAAGCACGAGGGAGTTATCTGTGGCATTATTGAGGATATTAGCAGCCTCAGTCATCTCAACCATAAAGGTAGATTCACCAACGGCAAGGTTATCCGAAGCTCCTACACGGGTGAATATCTTATCCACAATACCTATTTTCGCGCTCTCTGCCGGCACATAGCATCCTATCTGGGCCATTAATACTATCAAGGCGGTTTGACGCAGCAGAGCCGATTTACCAGCCATATTAGGACCGGTAATGATGATGATCTGAGGGTGTTGGGTGTTAGGTGATGGGTGTTGGTGGTTGGAATCACCACCTGAAAGAGAGACATCATTTGGAATGTAGCTCTCACCAATAGGCAGGTTCTTCTCAATAACAGGGTGACGGCCACCCTTTATGACGAGTTCCTTGCTCTCCTCAATAACAGGACGCACATAATGATTCTCCACAGCCACCTTTGAGAAAGAGAGCATACAATCAAGATTTCCGACAATCTGGGCATCAATCTGCATAGACTCTATGTAGATCTGCATAGACTCTACAAGCTGATTGTAGAGAGCTGTTTCAAGAGCCAGAATCCTATCCTCAGCACCAAGAATCTTTTCTTCGTATTCCTTGAGTTCCTGAGTGATATAACGCTCTGCCTGAGCAAGAGTCTGCTTACGAATCCACTCAGGTGGTACGCTATCCTTGAATGTATTTCTAACCTCAAGATAATAGCCGAATACGTTGTTATATCCTATTTTGAGCGAAGAAATACCTGTACGCTCAGCCTCTTCACGCTGTATCTTCAAGAGATAATCCTTGCCAGAGGTTGAGATACTACGAAGATCGTCAAGTTCTTCATTTACGCCATCACGAATTACGTTACCCTTGTTAACCAACTGTGGTGGCTCTGGCATTATTTCACGCTCAATTCTGTCTCTAAGTTCGGTAAGAGGTTCTATCCTCTCCCCTACTCTTTTGAGGATATCAATCTCAGAATCCTGACAAAGTTGCTTTATAGGAATAAGGGCAGAAAGAGCATTCTTCAGCTGAATAAGTTCACGAGGAGAAACCCTACGTGTAGCTATCTTTGAAGAAATGCGCTCAAGGTCGCCTATTGCCTGTATGTTTTCGTCTATTTCGCATCTGAAATCAGGGTACTTGAACATATAGTCAACAATGTCAAGTCGATCCTCTATCTTCTTCTTCTCACGCAGAGGGAAGACTATCCATCTTCTCAACTGACGGGCACCCATAGGAGATACTGTCTTATCAATTACAGATACAAGATTTGCTCCATCAGAATGCATAGAATCGAGCAGTTCGAGATTGCGAATTGTAAAGTTATCAAGTCTTACAAAACGCTCTGCATCAATACGTTTAATACGGATAATATGTCCTATATGGGTATGCTGTGTACGCTCAAGATACTGGAGTATGGCACCTGCGGCAATAAGCCCGTTGGTAAGATTATCCACACCAAAACCCTTCATTGACCTAACCTTGAAATGTGCATTGAGTTTCTGACGTGCTGTCTGCTCAGTAAATACCCAGTCCTCCATCTTGTCATAAACAAGACTTCCATCAGAAATACCGCCAATCCTACCAAATGAATCTTCAAAGAGGCGACGCTTGCCATTATCTATGAGAATCTCCTTTGGCTGGAAACTGCTCAGCATCTTTTCCAAGTACTCGAAAGTACCCTCATCAACAAGGAACTCACCGGTACTAATATCGAGCAAAGAAATACCACATGAGGACTTTCCGAAATGTATGGCACAAAGAAAGTTATTGCGCTTGCAGTCAAGCACGTTATCATTCATAGCAACACCAGGAGTGACAAGTTCGGTAATGCCGCGTTTCACGAGTTTCTTTGTAAGCTTAGGATCTTCCAACTGATCACATATAGCCACTCTCCTACCCGCCCTTATAAGCTTAGGGATATAGGTGTCGAGAGCATGATGCGGAAAACCAGCCATAGCATCACCCTGACTAGCACCATTGTTTCTTCTTGTCAGAGTAATGCCAAGGATACGTGCTGCATCCACAGCATCATCACAATATGTCTCGTAGAAGTCTCCACAGCGGAACAAGAGCAAGGCATCAGGATGCTGAGACTTGAACTCGTAGAACTGCTTCATCATTGGCGTTAGTTCGCCGTCTTTCTTTGCCATTTTTATATATACGGCCCCTCACCTGTCCTTCGGACACCCTCTCCCCAAAGGGCGAGGGAAAAGTTACCTTTTTTCGCTGTGAAAGGCATATTAATTGTTAATTATTAATTGTTTATTATATTTTTGGCTGCAAATTTAATGATTTTTTTTCAATTTCTTCATTCTTCATTCTTCATTCTTCATTAATTTAAGTAACTTTGCACTCGAAAATTAAAAAACGGGCACCACTTTACAAGTGACAAGCCCTATTTTCTTCGTGCGAAGATAAAACTTTGCATCCAAATCAAGAAAAAACAACTAAAAGAAAATGGAATATAATTTCAGAGAAATTGAGAAGAAATGGTTTGAGTACTGGAAAGAGAATGGTACTTACCATGTTAGTGAGGATGAGAATAAGAAGAAATTCTATGTACTGAACATGTTCCCCTACCCTTCTGGTGCAGGTCTTCATGTTGGTCACCCACTTGGTTACATCGCAAGTGATATATATGCACGCTATAAGCGTCTTCAAGGTTTCAATGTCCTAAACCCAATGGGTTATGACGCTTACGGTCTTCCTGCTGAGCAGTATGCCATTCAGACAGGTCAGCATCCAGAGAAGACAACATTCCAGAATATTGACCGCTATCGTGAGCAGTTGGATAAGATTGGTTTCTGTTTCGACTGGGATCGCGAGGTTCGCACATGTGCTCCTGGCTACTACAAGTGGACACAATGGGCATTCCAGAAAATGTTCAACAGCTTCTTCTGTAACAAGTTCCAGAAGGCTATGCCTATTGAAAAGCTTATTGAACACTTTGAGAAAGAAGGTAGAGGCACTTGGGATATAGCAGAAAGCGAGGAACTTCATTTCACAGCTGAGGAATGGAATAGTTGGGACGAGAAGAAGAAGTCCGATGTACTTATGAACTATCGTATTGCCTTCATGGGCGAGACAATGGTGAACTGGTGTGCAGGTCTTGGTACTGTTCTTGCCAATGACGAGGTTGTTGATGGTGTTTCTGTTCGTGGCGGTTTCCCTGTTGAGCAGAAGAAAATGCGCCAATGGTGTCTTCGTGTAAGTGCTTACTCACAGCGTCTTCTCGACGGACTTGAGACCATAGAGTGGAGCGAGTCTATCAAGGAGACACAGAAGAACTGGATTGGTCGTTCAGAGGGTACTGAGGTTCAGATCAAGGTAGCTGACTCTGATGTTGACTTTACAATCTTCACAACCCGTGCAGATACAATGTTCGGCGTTACCTTCTTCGTACTTGCTCCTGAGAGTGAGCTTGTTGACCTTGTTACAACTGCTGACCAGCGACAGGCTGTTGATGAATATGTTAAGTACGTTAAGGGCCGTACAGAGCGTGAGCGTATGATTGACCATACCGTAACAGGTGTGTTCTCAGGTGCTTACGGCATTAATCCAATAACAGGCGACAAGTGCCCTATCTATATTTCAGAATATGTTCTTGCAGGCTATGGTACAGGCGCAATCATGGCAGTTCCTGCTCATGACTCTCGCGACTATGCCTTTGCAAAGCATTTCAACCTCCCTATCATCCCACTTATAGAGGGTGCTGATATCAGCGAGGAGTCATACGATGCTAAGGAAGGTATTGTTAGCAACTCTCCTGCTCCAGGCAAGACAGCTATTGAATATGACGGAGAGAGCCTCGTTCTCAATGGCATGACCGTTAAGGAAGCTATCAAGGCAACAAAGGTATTTGTTGAGAAACATGGTATTGGTCGTGTGAAGGTAAACTATCGTCTTCGCGATGCTATCTTCTCTCGTCAGCGTTACTGGGGTGAGCCATTCCCTGTATATTACAAGAACGGCATCCCTACAATGATTCCAGAGGAATGTCTGCCTATCGAACTTCCACAGGTGGATAAGTTCCTCCCTACCGAGACAGGTGAACCTCCATTGGGTAATGCTCAGATATGGGCTTGGGATGAAGCAAACAAGAAGATTGTTGACAAGGCTCTTATCGACAATAAGACCGTCTTCCCTATCGAGCTCTATACAATGCCTGGTTTTGCAGGTTCTTCTGCATACTACCTCCGTTATATGGATCCACACAACAATGAGGCTCTTCTCTCCGAGAAAGCAGCTGAATACTGGCAGAATGTGGACCTCTATGTAGGTGGTTCAGAGCACGCAACAGGTCACCTTATCTACTCTCGCTTCTGGAATAAGTTCCTCTTCGACCTTGGTATATCAAAGAAGGAAGAGCCATTCCAGAAACTCGTTAACCAGGGTATGATTCAGGGTCGCTCAAACTTCGTTTATCGTATCAAGGACACTAACACATTCGTTTCATTTGATAAGAAGGACGAGTATGATGTTACTCCTATTCACGTTGATGTGAATATCGTAAGCGCAGATATTCTTGATGTAGAGGCATTTAAGGCTTGGCGTCCTGAATATAACAATGCTGAGTTCATTCTCAATGACAACGGACAGTATGTATGCGGATGGGCAGTTGAGAAGATGTCAAAGTCTATGTTCAACGTAGTTAATCCTGATATGATTGTTGAGAAGTACGGTGCAGATACTCTCCGCATGTACGAAATGTTCCTTGGTCCTGTTGAACAGTCAAAGCCTTGGGACACTAACGGTATTGACGGCTGTCATCGCTTCTTGAAGAAGTTCTGGGGCTTGTTCTATGACCGTATGGGCGAGTATCAGGTTAATGATGAGCAGCCAACAGCTGATCAGGAAAAGTCACTTCATAAACTTATTAAGAAGGTTACTCAGGACATTGAGAACTTCTCTTACAACACATCTATTGCAGCATTCATGATTGCTGTTGGTGAGCTTCAGAAGTGCCATAGTAAGTCTGTTCTCAAGCAGCTTACAATCCTCATAGCACCTTTTGCTCCATTTATTGCCGAGGAACTCTGGCATACACTTGGAGAGAAGGGTAGTGTATGTGATGCACAATGGCCTGTATTCGACGAGTCAAAGATGAAGGACTCTGAGATCACAATGCCTGTTCAGTTCTGTGGTAAGACTCGCTTCACAATCCAGCTTCCTGCCGATGTAACTAAGGAAGATGCTGAGAAAACAGTACTTTCCGATGAACGAACAGCAAAATATACTGAAGGCAAACAGATTGTTAAGACAATCGTTGTGCCTGGAAGGATTATCAATATTGTGGTGAAATAAAAAAAAAAGCCCCTCTGCCCCCAAGGGGGGAGCTTTTTATATAGTAAAAATCCTCAAAGAAACGCTTTGATGGAAAAAGTGTAATTTAATAACTCCCCCGTGGGGAGTGAGGGGCTAAAATATGTTTACCCGACACGAATTATTACTTGAGATACGCGACTATATGATGGTGGCAATAGCTACCTTCATATATGCCATAGGTCTCACAGTCTTCTTGTTGCCTTACGAGCTTGCTACAGGTGGTGTCTCAGGTATTGCAGCATTAATATACTACTCATCCGGAATTGGAGTAGAGATTCCGTATGCTGCTATTAATGTGGTACTTTTGGCTTTAGGAGGAAAGATTCTCGGACTTAGATTCAGCTTAAAAACTATCTGGGGATTCGGACTTATTTCTTTCTGGCTATGGCTATGCCAAAGGCTAATGGAAGATCCTATGACACATCAGTTGCCTTGTGTATTAGGCGAAAGTGATATGTTCATGGCTTGTATCCTCTGTGCTCTCATAGAAGGCTTTGCACTTGCATTGTGCTTTCATTATAATGGTTCTACGGGTGGTACTGACATAATAGCAGCGGTAGTTAACAAATATCGTGATATCTCTCTCGGACAGGTTCTTATGTACGTCGATATCATCATTGTGTCAAGTTCATATTTCCTGTTTCACGATCCTAAAAAGGTGATATTCGGCTATGTTCTGCTTGTTCTTTCAGCCATAACACTTGATTTCTTCACTCGAAGATTCAACCAATGTCTGGTGGTGTATATTTTCTCCCGAAACTATTCTGTCATTGCTGATGCTATCAACAAGGCAGGTTTCGGACTTACAGTACTTGACGGCGAAGGCTGGTACACAAAGACTGAGCGTAAGGTACTTATGTGCGTATGTACCAAACACTACTCACATGAGGTTTTCGAGGCTGTGAAAAAGGTAGATCCAACGGCATTCGTAACAGTATCAAATGCTTCTAACGTATATGGAGAAGGATTTGATAAGATGAAAACAAAAGTAAAAGGTATGAAACCAATTATCGTTTTTGCTACAAATAATGAGAATAAGCTTCGCGAGGTTCGCGAGATTCTGAGTGACCGTTTTGAGGTTCGTTCATTGAAGGAGATAGGATGCTTTGACGAACTTCCTGAAACACACGCCACTCTTGAGGAAAACTCTCTTGAGAAAGCACAATATATAAGTAAGTTCTATGGTTTTGACTGCTTTGCCGATGATACAGGTCTTGAGGTAAAAGCTCTTGACGGTGCCCCAGGAGTATATTCCGCACGCTATGCCAACCTTGAAGACCCTAACTATAGCGACCCTGAAATGGATATTACAAAAGATCATGACTCAGAGGCTAATATGCGAAAGCTGATATACAAGCTGAAGGGTAGGGTAGGAGAAGAGCGTAAAGCTCAATTCCGTACATCCATAGCACTTATCTACCACGGAGAAGTACATCTTTTCAATGGTACTGTAAAGGGAACTATAACGGAAGAAAAGCGAGGTACAACAGGCTTTGGCTATGATCCTATCTTCCAGCCAGAAGGTTATGAAAAGACATTCGCTGAAATGACCTCTGAAGAGAAAAACAGTATTTCACATCGTGGAAGAGCGGTGGAAAAACTTGTGGAGTTCCTCAATTCAAACAAAAAATAGTAAGAAAAATTTGCATTTCTCAAATAATTACACTATTTTTGCATTTGGAAATCATTATTCTATTTCAATTTTTGGTATCTAATAAATATGTCGTTTACATCAACAAGCAATGAAATATTCCGTCACGCAATCGCTGATTATCATATCAACGATAATGTTGACACACCTATAAAGAATCCATTTCCAGAGGATACAATCAACAATATCCTCTATCATAAATGCTGGATTGACACAGTACAATGGCATTTTGAGGATATTATACGCGATCCTAACATCGACCCTGCTGCAGCACTTGTTTTGAAGCGCAGAATTGATAAATCAAACCAGGATCGTACTGATATGGTAGAGAATATAGATTCTTACTTCCGTGATCATTACAAGGATGTTAAGATACAGGATAATGCTACCATCAATACAGAATCACCTGCATGGGCTATTGACCGTCTTTCTATCCTTGCTCTCAAAATATATCACATGAAAGAGCAGGTAGAGCGCACAGATGCAAGTGCTGAACATATTGCAAAGTGTAAGGCAAAACTTGACATTCTTCTTGAGCAACAGGTTGACCTCTCAACAGCTATCGACCAACTTCTTGCCGACATTGCAGCTGGCAAGAAATACATGAAGGTATATCGCCAAATGAAGATGTACAATGATGCAGATACTAATCCTGTGCTATACGGAAAGAAAGCCTAATAAAGTATTCCTAAAAGGAAGAATATTAGATAATAACTAAACTCTAAATATTTTAAATATATAACCAAGCCTTCATAAAAGAAAGGCATATACGCTCTAAGTATATAAAACATCCTTCCCTTTGAGAAGGCTTGGTTAGGCTTCTATGAAGACAACACACATTCTCATAATAAGATTCTCCGCTATTGGTGATGTTGCAATGCTCGTACCAGTAGTCAGTTCATTGGCAAAACAATACCCTAACATTCGCATTACGGTATTGTCTCGCCCATTTGCACGTCCTTTCTTCGAGAATCTTGCTGATAATGTAGGTTTCATGGGTGCAGACTTGAAAGATGAATACAAAGGTATTTCCGGACTTAATGCACTCTATCGCAGACTTCAAGCCAAACATTTCACACACATAGCTGATATGCACGGAGTTTTGCGCTCTCATTATCTCCGTCTTCGCTTTGTACTATCTAACTATAAAGTAGCACATATAGACAAGCATCGTAAGGAAAAGCGTGCTCTCGTAAATGATGATAAGAGTAATTTCCACCAGTTATCCACATCTTTCCGCAATTATGCCGATGTACTTGAAAAACTCGGTTATTTTATAACTCCTGACTTCCGAAGCATATTCGGAGAGGGTAGGGGAAACCTCAGACTTCTTTCAGAAACAATAGGTGAAAAGAAATCATTCACCAAATGGATAGGCATAGCTCCATTTGCTGCACATAAGGGTAAGATTTATCCTATTGACAAAATGGAACAGGTAGTCCAGATGATTATCAAGGCACATCCAAGCTGTCGCATCTTCCTTTTCCACGGAAAAGGGGAAGAGGCTCAAAAGATGAAGGAATGGCAGGAAAAATATCCACAGGTTACATCTGCTACTTCTACTCTAAAGGATATCAGTCAAGAACTTATCCTCATGTCGCATCTCAATGTGATGATCTCAATGGACTCAGGCAATATGCATCTTGCATCACTTGTTGCTTGTCCTGTTGTAAGCATATGGGGAGCTACCCATCGCTATGCAGGTTTCCTTGGTTGGAATCAAAGTGTGGAAAACGTTGTGGAACTTGACATGAAATGCCGTCCTTGCTCTATCTATGGCAATATTCCTTGTCAGTATGGTAATTACAAATGTCTAAATGATATAACCCCTGAGAGCGTATTTGAGCACGTGGAGAATGTTATAGTTTAAAAGGTAAAGTAGAAATAAAAGCCGTTTGAGGATAATTCTTCAAGCGGCTTTATTTTTTCCTTGTTTTCCAACAGTTTTCCACAATTTGTGGATAAACTATATGGATAAGTATATGTAAAACCTGTTTATAACATGTTGAAATTACGTGTAAAGGTAGTGGAAACAACGTTGATAGAAATTTAATAACTTGTCACTTATACACACCCCTCATATATCCACAAGGCCTGTAGTGGATAATCCACAGGTTATAAAATTGATATAAACGTGTTATCCGTACACTTATTATTTTTCCATCTTATTGACTATGAGTGTCAAACATACAATATCCACATTTCCACACCATCTTATTATTATTTCTTTTTTATTTTTCCTTAAAAATTTAATTCTATATAAAAATAAAAAAGAGAAAAGAAGAAGGGTGGGGGAGTGAAAAAAATTTTTCATGGGGGTAATTGATTCCTGACTTCAATCGTTATAATAATAAAGCAAGAAAAAAATAATGATATCACTATTTACACATAAAAGGCAGATGACGGAAGAGGAGTTTGATGATCTCTTCCGAAACTCGTATGCCCGACTATACCGACTTGCCTATTCACTACTGCATGATCAGGAAGATAGTAGGGATATTGTGAGTGGGGTATTTGCCGACTTGCTCGATAAATACAAGCTTAGTTCAGACATTACGGAGGCATACCTCTATTCTATGGTTAGAAGTCGATGTATTGACCTACTACGCCATCGTAAGGTGGAAGATGAAGCCCGACAACAGATGATTTTGGAAAACAGGATTCAGGCAATGCCTGACGTGGAGCATGAGGAACATCTGAAGGAGGTGCTTACCTATATCGACACAGAACTTACTCCGCAAACTCGCACCGTGCTTCGTATGTGCTATGACGAGAAGCGTAAGTATAAGGAAGTGGCATCTGAACTGGGTATAAGTGTACAGGCTGTTAATAAGCATATCTCACAGGCTTTGCGCAAACTGAGAGAGCACTTCAATACAGCCACATCTAACAATTAAAAGTAAACAAAACAATGAAGCAAAATGATAATATTGAGTTTGAGCTGATGGAGGCTTTCACATCAGAGAAATCAGACAAGGATATAGGTATGCCTGATATTGAGCAGGAACTCACTCTGGTAAAGGAAAAGCATGGCAGACGTATATTTCCTCCAATGCGTAAGATTGCCGCCTCTGTAGCCAACAAAAACGTCGGTTGCAAGGAATAATGAGCTTATCATCATGCCTTCTGATACTGTCATTGTTGAGAAAGGAGATATAACTTTTGATGATTCCAGTCTTGCGGATATAATGACCAGCATCAGCAATAACTATAACATAAATGTGGAGTTTAATAACAAGGAACAGAAAGCTATCAGACTACATTTTAAATACAACACGTCTGACAGTCTGGAGGATGTAGTTAAGGCTCTCAATATGTTTGAGAAGATAAAGGTAAGGCATAATAACGAAAAACTGGAAGTAGAATAGTTTATGAGGAAGATATTAATAGTGATACTTGTATGTCTTACTTTTATGGAGGTTTCCGCACAACGTGTAACGGCTAATTTCTATAACACAAGCATGACGGAGGCTTTGCTTACCATAGAGCGACAATGTAAGGATGTACGTATCAATTTCATATACAACGAACTTGAGGATTTCACCGTAACGCAATCCATTCGCAACAAGCCTGTCTATGAGGCTCTCCAGAGTATCGTTGGTTTCTATCCTATCCGTGTGTCAAGGAATGGAAAAATCTACTCTTTGGAGTGCGTACAGAAGGAAGCTGTAAAGGTGAAGGGTAGGATTCTTGACGAGAAAAACAATCCTATGGCATTTGCCAATGTTACCCTGCTATCTGTTGCAGACAGTAGCTATATCAATGGTGGAGTGAGTAACGACAACGGTGATATAGTCATTCCATGCGGTCAGAAGGAAGTGCTTGCAAGGGTTTCGTTCATTGGATATAAAACGCAGCTATGCCGTTGTTCTAATGGCAATCTGGGAACTATCAGGATGAAGGTGGATAATATCAAGCTCAGTAATGTGAAGGTGAAGGGCGTTCTGCCTATTGTAAGTACTGAGAAGGGTAAGATTACCTACAATATGCCTCTGTTGCTTGAACAAATGCCTGCTGACAATGCGTATGATGCGCTGAGCAAGATTCCAGGGCTATACGATAACGATGGCTCTATAAACTATGGCGGACAGGAGGCTACACTCATTATCAACGGAAAACCTACAACGCTCTCTATGCAGCAGATTGTGGAGAAACTGAAGAATATGCCTGCTATGCAGCTTCAGAAAGCAGAGATAATGATGTCAGCTCCTTCAAGATATCATGTGCGTGGACTTGCCATCAATGTTGTTACCAAAGATTTTACTGATACCAACCAGATTTCTGCTCAGATAGAGGGTATTGGCGAGTATAGCAAATACTGGGCTGGAAAGGGTAAGGCGAATGTGTTGATAAATAGTGGAAAACTCACTTTGTCAGCCAACTATTCGTTGAGAAAGGGTAGTGAATATGTGAAGCAGGAATATGATGCGTACCATAATATCCAGAACGAGAACATTCATTATAATGAGGTTTCAGAGAACAGGTCTGACTTGATTCAGCATAAATACGGCATTGGGTTGGATTATGCCATTTCTGAGGATAGCAAGCTCTCTGTTAACTATAATAGTGAATGGGAGAGTGATGACGATAAGTATGTATCTGTGGGTAGTTGTGCTTCTGTTCTCGACAGTAAGCTGCACTACTATATCCACAATGCTGATATCAACTATTCATTGCCTTTCGGATTGGATCTCAGCCTCTCTTATCTCGGTTATCAGAATCCTCGTTCTCAGCAGCTTGATGGCGAGGCTTACCAAACGCATAGGGATCTTATCACAGATAGTAAGCAGAATATCAACAAGTGGCTGTTTTCTGCCGATCAGGTTCACGAATTCAATAATGACTGGGAACTTTTCTATGGAATGATGATGCAGTTTACTGATAATCGTAGTTACCAGACAACCACGGATCTTTACGGAACTCCATTGCCTGATGCTACAAGTAGCGTGGATTATCTTGAGCGTATTTATAGTCCGTATGTAGGTATCTCGAAGCAGTTTGGCAAGAAACTGAGCTTAGATGCTTCCGTAACAGTGGAGAACTATAATTCCCTCAGATGGAACGAGTGGCGCGTATATCCATCATTCAATGCTATGTGGAATATCAACAAGGACAACATGCTCAACCTCAGTTTCAATTCTAATGCGAAATATCCAAGCTATTGGAGCACTATGAGCAGCATCTACTATATGTCTTCGTATAGCGAGCTTTGGGGCAATCCAGAACTCAAGTCTGCGTCTATCTACAAGTTCAACCTCATGTGGCGACACAAGCAGAGATATAGCGTTTCGCTCTTTGCTGACATAAAGGTGGATAATGCCATGCAACAGGCTTATCAGCCTTCTGACAGGGTGGCTGTGATATTCAAGAGCATAAACTTCAACTATCGTGATATGCTGGGTGTTATGGCTTCTGCACATCTTATCTCGGGCAAAAGGTTCAGCGGAAGTGTTTCGGCTACAGGCTATTATCTTATGGATAAGGCAGACAACTTCTTCGACCTTCAGATTGACAGGACAAAGATGAGTTTCATTCTTTCGGGTAACGCTTCGTGGCTGATAAGCGAGCGACCTAACTTGCGATTCAACATAACCCCATTCTTTATGAATGATTTCATCCAAGGCCTTTATGATGCAGATAACAAACTATCGATTGATGCTTCATTACGATGGACTTCAGATAATGGCAGGTGGGTTGCTGAATTGGCTGGTGATAACATCACTAACAGTTGTTTCTGCCTTAATTCAAGTCTGGGCGGTCAGAACTTCTCTATGCGTATGTGGCAGTCATATCAAACATATTCTCTCAATGTGATATACAAGATTGGCAACTATAAGGCAAGGAAGGCTAAAGCCATTGACACCTCCCGAATGGGATACTAATTTTTCTTTCATACATACTCTTTTTAATAACTTAATTAGTGGAACCAGGGTGGAGCCATAGTGGAACCACTCTGGACTTTTAAATGAAAAGTGAAAAATTAAAAATGAAAAATACTGACTTGTATTTTATAATTTTTCATTGTTCATTTTTCATTTATTTTCTGAGTGCAAAGATACAAAATGCGTAAGCGGGTTGTCAAGGTTTTTGGCATTTTTTTTCATTAAAAAATCAAAAAAATAAAGTTTATGGAGTTTGGAATTGCCTAGAAGGCAATACTATTAGTAACCGAGGTGCATACTCGACGAAGGAGAGGATGCCCTCGGACAGAAAACATCCTCTACCCTTTTCCAGCCTGGAAGGCTGTACCTGATTGACTTTTACACATTATTTCGCAATGTACTGCCCTCCAGGCAGTAGAAGGATTATGTGTTTAATCCCCGCACATTCTCGTTTCACTCGTATGTACGGGGTTACTAATAGTATTGCCTTCCAGGCAATTCCAAACTCCCGAAACTTGAATAAAAAGGCTTCTGGGAGCATTCAGAAGCACCTTGCGATATACCGATGACTGTAAAACGTAATATTTGAACGCAAAGATTCTAAGACGCAAAGCTGTTTCTCTACAGATCCTGATAAAAACTCTGCGCCTCTGTGTCTTTGCGTTCGTAAAATCAGAGTAAAATCCGTGGGCAAATAATTCGCGATTTTTCGTTCGCCCCGCCCTGATTGTTAAAACTTGTAAACAGAGAAATGGGACAATGGGACATTGGAAAAAAACGCCCCAGCAAAAATTGCGAGAGCGTTCTATATGCTATTCCTGATCTTTCAGTATTTCAATCATCTCAGTAATGTTGCGCAGCTGCTTCTTATACATCTTAATGCAAAATATAATTCCGATAGTAAAACCTGAAATCATAATGGTGGCATTGGCACAGATGAAACGGCATGTAGGGAAACCTTCAGCGAACATGAAATGAGAAAAACTATGCACGTAAATTTCATATAACATCCATGGAAGTATAATGAAGAAACCTATGATGAAACCAATAATATTATATATTTGATATTGTTTCTTCATGCTGATAAGCGTACGTATAATTTCCTTTGTACTCTTTTTTGAAAGATCAGTATTCTTTATCCTATTGGCTAACCAGAAACCGAATAATGAAGATAACACAAGAATAGGGAGAGTGCAGGCGATAAATTCAAATGATATATGAAATCTGTATTGTACTATTGAATAACATATAATAGCAACAATAAGGCCTATCAACTCAAAATATCCATATCTATTGATAGCATTAATCTTTTTCATAGTGCTATTCTGAAGCTGTTGTTCATCAAGCTTCAGTCGCTCATTAAGTTGCTTCTGGAGAGCAGCCATCTGGAGGCGCATCTCCTCAAGTTCCAAACTAACATTGTTCTTTTCCATTGTTCATCTTTTTTAATTGTTCCTTAATTCTAATTAATCTCACAGAGACATTCTTTGTAGTGATGCCTATAATCTCGCCAATCTCATCGTATGGCATTCCGTCAAGCCACAACATTATTATTGCGCGATCAAACGGGTTTAGCTGATGAATGCGGTCATAGAGAATCTTCACATTTGTATTCCTATTGTTTTCATCACTATGCAGCATATCCTCAATATCAGCCGTTAAAGGGCATTCTGACGAGCGTTTCCTCTTCTTACGGTCAATTGTTATGCACGAGTTCATTGTCACTCGCCAAACCCACGATTTGCATATATCATCTGCCTTCTGAAAACCTCGCCAGAGGTTTATCAAGGCCTCTTGTACCATATCATCAGTCTCATCTGGCGATTCTGCAAACATCATACAGACAGTATATATGGTATTCTTGTACTCGCGGACGAGTTGGGTGAATTTTTCTTCTTGTTCTTTCATATATTGTTGAAATTTTTAACTTTCTACTTATAGAAACGCAAAGATAATGGAAAAACTACATGATAATGTAGAAATAATTTTTTTTTTATAATTATTCTATAGGAGATAATAATTTTGAAATTTGCTTAATGGTTATCCTAAATTTGCTATTTTTGAAAAAATATCATAAAACAAAGGGATAAATAAAATTTTTTTTGTACTTTTGCATTCGAAGTATAATCATACAATTAATAAACTTAAATCATAAGACCAAACTATGACAGGCTTAAAGGATTTCTCTCTTGAAGGAAAAAATGCGTGGATAACTGGTGCTGCCTATGGCATTGGCTTTAGTATTGCTGAGGCTTTTGTAAACGCAGGTATTAAGAATATCGTTTTTAATGTTCGTAGTGAAGAGGCTGTTCAGAAGGCTCTCGCTGCATATAAGGCTGCTGGCATTGAGAATGTGCGTGGCTATGTGTGTGATGTTACTGACGAGGTTGCAGTAAAGGCTCTCGTTGAGAAAATTCATAAGGAGGTTGGTCAAATTGATATTCTCGTAAATAATGCGGGTATTATCAAACGTATTCCTATGCACGAGATGAAGCGTTCTGAGTTCCAGGAGGTTATCGACATCGACCTTGTTGCGCCTTATATCTGTTCTGCAGCCGTTCTTCCTGAGATGATGGAGCGTAGGGAAGGTAAGATTATAAATGTCTGCTCTATGATGTCAGAGCTTGGTCGTGAGACTGTTTCTGCATACGCAGCTGCAAAGGGTGGTTTGAAGATGCTTACCCGTAATATATGCTCAGAATATGGTGAGTATAATATCCAATGTAACGGCATAGGTCCTGGCTATATTGCAACTCCACAGACAGCTCCACTTCGTGAGCGTCAGGCAGATGGCAGTCGTCATCCATTCGACACATTTATCTGTGCAAAGACTCCTGCTGGCCGTTGGCTTGATCCAGAGGAACTTGGCGGTCCTGCCGTTTTCCTTGCCTCAAAGGCTTCAGATGCCGTAAACGGTCATATTCTCTATGTAGATGGAGGTATCCTTGCATATATAGGCAAGCAGCCTAAGTAACGAATCACATCATTCGTATAATAAAATCTCAGCCCTCGTTACCAAATAGTAGCGAGGGCTGAATATGTTATGTGATGTTAGAGTTAAAAGCCATTTAACGTACCATTGTTGAAATAGTTCATAACTATTTTCATAAAACCTTTTGGCAATTTCGAAATAAATCACTACCTTTGTATTCGATGGTTCTACGACCGTGCGCCAGCCCCGATGGCAATCCTTGGAACAATTCCAAATCATTATCACAGAATGTCTGACCTTTAACAATAATAATCTATGATGAACGTCAACAAGAAGGAACTGAAGGAACAAGAAATCCGCACCATGTTCATTACTCCTGCCTTGAAAGCGAAAGGATGGGAGGTTATGAAAAATATGCGTGAAGAATACTACTTTACGGATGGTCGTGTACTTGTTGCGGGTAGTCAGCATTCCGTTGCAGAAGGCAAAAAAGCTGATTATCTGCTCTGTCATAACGGAAAGCCTATTGCCCTCGATGCAAAGATTGATAAGACGCTCAGCAAGATAGAGCAGATTCTCGGCATTAAGGACCTGCGGCAGCGCCTATAACTCTCGAATCCTCGAATTATCGACCTCCCGAATTTTCGAATTTTCGAATCCTCGAATTATCGAAAAAAAACAAAACCCAATGCTTTTTTTGCAGAAGGAAAATATTGGGTTAATAATCATGTTCACGTTATTGATTCCTATATTGAAGATGATATAATTCTTGACTATATTGCAATGCGTATCAATGGGATATCTTTGGCTGACTATGTAACAGGAACTGCTCAGCCCAAAATGAATCAATAAAATATGAATTCAATTCTCATCCCCCTCCCTCCTCTCGCTGAGCAACATCGCATAGTTTCTAAAATAGAGGATTTATTTGCACAGATAGAGCCTTTGGCAAAAGCATTATCAACTCCCATGTAAGTCCCTTGTAAATCCTATGTAAGTCCCATTTTCCTCCCATTCTAAGGAACGGACTTACAACGGACCTGAAACGGACTTATAACGGACCTACTGTTATGGCAAAAACAGAGCAAATGCGAATTTTTTTTAGAATTAAACGCCAAACATATACACGGGGGTGAAAAATGCATGATAAAGTGTTGTGTATCAAAGCGTTTAGGGGCGTGTATATGTTTGCCTAACATATACACAAGTCATACACACCATATACACGCTTTTTGCTAATATAATCAGATTACAGGGTATTATTGCTCATTTTTGTAAATATTCAAGGCGTGACGACCCGTGTATATGTTGTGTATGTGTTTGGCAAACATATACACGCTTTTAAATTATTGATTTTCAGTATAAATAGAAGCGTTTTTAGGGGGCGTGTATATGTTTGGCGTTTAATTCTAAAAAAAAATGCATCCCCTTGACAGGAAATAAAAGGCTGCGTAGGAAAACGAGAAAGGAGAAAGCCTCTCACCAAGGCAGGTGAGAGGCTGCTTTTGCTTAATTTTCCTCTATTTTTTTGTCAATTAACCTTAAATAATCGAATTTTAAGATATAATTTACTAATAAACATAGATTTTATTCATTTTTTTGAGAAATTCTAAGTACTTTTGCACTCGAAATTTCGAAATTAGGATAAAATGAAATCAAAAATATCTTTTTTCGCACTGTCTTTTGTTACGGTGTGTATGATGTCTTCGTGTCTTGGTGATAAAGATGACACGGAGATTGTTACGTATGATGATGCAGCTATTACTGGATTGACTCTCGGAACTCTAAAATGCCATACGAAAACGAGTTCTGGAAAAGATACAATAGTAACCTTAACAGGAAGTAGTTATGTTTTACATATTGATCAGTATGCTGGGACTATAACCAATGCTCCTGATTCATTGCCTATTGGTACAAACTTGAAGAAAATAGTGTTTGAATCAGTAAGTGCTCTTAATAATAGTAGTAATAATGTGTTTTGGAAGAGTCTTACAAGTGATTCAAAAATATTTTTTAGTAAGACAGATTCTCTTGATTTTTCTCAGCCAAGAGAATTATATGTATCTTCTTCTTCTGGACAATTTTCAAAAAAATATAAAGTCGATATTGTAGCTCATAAGGAGTATGCTGACTCAATGACGTGGAGTAAACTTTATATTGATAACGATATAAAGAACTATACCAGCGTAAAAGCAGGAATATGTAAAAATAATCTTGTAGTACTTGGTAAGACTGCCAGTGGTACTGAGCTTAGGACTCTTGTTGACGGCAGTTTGAAAAAGACAAGGTCTTTCAGCGCAAATGCTACAATGGCAACTGACGGTAATACTATTTATGTTACTGACGGTGGTGTAATATATTCTTCATCAGATGCAAAAAACTGGAATACAGTATCAGCAGACGTGAAGTCAGTTTTAGGTGTATGTGGCAAGGAGATGTTTGCTATTTCGAATGCCAATAAGCTGATGATGTCTCTTAATAACGGCGTTTCATGGAAAAATGACGATATTGACGATGATGCAAGGTATATTCCTTCTTCAGACATTAACTTCGTATCTTCTGTAACGGAGAGCAATGCTGATGTAAAGCGTGCATTCGTGATAGGCAATTCTTCTGCTAATAGTAAAAAAGCAGAGGTTTGGAGCAAGATTGTAGAGGATAATACAGAGAAAGACCTGTCTTGGATGTATCAGAAATTCAACGAAAGTAATAATTATTATCTTCCAAGACTTAGAAACCTCAGCGTTGCAGCATACGATGGCAATTTGTTTGCCATTGGTGGTGAATGCAATAAGCTGTACTATTCAGAAGATTGTGGAATATGCTGGAAGGAAAATAATATTTTTAAACTTCCAAAAGAATTTACTGCAACTACTGCATCAATAGCAGTAGATGATGACTACTTTATCTGGATTGTATGTACAGGTAGCGGTCAGGTATGGAAAGGTCGTCTCAACAAAATGGGTTGGGATAATAAAAAATAACGGTCTGTAAGAATAATGAAACTTAGGTCACTTATAACAACAACGATATTGTTTTCCTGCTCTGGAATTATGGCGCAGGACGACCCAGAATATCGTATGGAGTTTGGAGCTGGCTTAGGACTTACAACATACGAAGGAGATTTCAATGGAGCTATTCTATCGGGAAAAAATACATCACCGTCAGGCTCTATAATGCTCAGAAGGGTGATGAATCCACGTTCGGCACTTCGTTTCGCACTCGGATTAGGCTCAATAAAAGGTTCTTCGAAGAATATCTCGACTTATTATCCTGATTTCAACACGGAGAAATATGCTGAATCGGCAAGAGAGCCATACGAGTTTAAGAACACCCTCGTTGATTTTAATGCGCTCTATGAGTATAATTTCTTTCCATATGGAACAGGAAGAGACTATCGTGGAGCAAAGAGACTTACACCATTCATTGGAGTAGGACTTGGTTTTACATACGTGAACTGCAAGAATGGCACGATAGACATGTCGGCTGTACCTGCTAGAATAGTGAAGAGTTCATCAGACCTTTTCGGCTCACCTGAAATGACAGGAAGTAGTGGTATGTTTACTGCTAATTTGCCAATAGCATTCGGTGTGAAATACAAGGTTGCAGATAGGGTTAATCTTGGTTTGGAATGGATGATGCATTTCACGCTTTCAGATAAGCTCGACGGTGTTAAGGATCCGTATCATATTTCAAGTACGGGAATATTCAAGAACACGGATTGCTACAGCAATTTACAGATATCCCTCACATATAGTTTCTGGGAGAAATGTAGGACGTGCTTTAAGGATTAACCCCCCAGCCCCCCAAGGGGGAGTTCTTATATAGTAAATGAAAGATCAGAAATAATAAATATGCCCCATAAGGATAATTACTATCCAAAAAATTCCCCCTTGGGGGGATATGGGGGTCTTAATATATAATTATATGTTAGATAAGACAAGAATTCCGCAACATATAGCCATCACTATGGATGGTAACGGACGCTGGGCTACGGAAAAGGGTAAGCCTCGAGCATACGGTCATCAGGCAGGTGTAGATACTGTTCGCAGAATCACATCTGAATGTACTCGACTTGGTGTGAAGTATCTTACTCTTTATACCTTCTCTACAGAAAACTGGAACCGTCCGGCTGATGAGGTAGCCGCACTCATGGGACTTGTCCTCACGAGTCTTGAGGATGAGATTTTCATGAAGAACAACGTGCGTTTCCGTGTAATAGGTGATTTGAGTCGTATTCCTGACGAGGTAAGAAAAAAGCTTGCTGAGACAGAGGAACATACGGCAAAGAATGATGCTATGACTATGGTTGTGGCTCTCAGCTATTCTTCACGTTGGGAGATAACAAAGGCTATGGCTGATGTTGCACAAGAGGTGAAGGATGGAAAGCTCAATGTTAAGGATATAACAGAGCAGACCGTTACCGAGCATTTGGCAACAAACTTCATGCCTGATCCTGAGCTTCTTATTCGTACTGGAGGCGAGTTGAGAATAAGTAATTATCTGCTTTGGCAGATAGCATATTCAGAATTGTATTTCTGTGATACATATTGGCCAGACTTTATGGAAGAGGATCTTCATAAGGCTATTGAGGACTATCAGTCACGCCAGAGAAGATTTGGTAAGACAGAGGCACAGGTTGAAGAAAAAAATTGAAAATAGATAATTGAAAATTGATAATTAAAGATAAAATGCGTGAACTATTCAAGCGGAGATTTCTATTAGTTGTCTTCACTTTTAATTTCTCATTTTTAACATGTTTCGCACAGGATAAGATTGTTAATCCTGATATAAATTATGCGGGACAGGCACGCGAGTGTACTATCAAGGGTATTGCCGTGAGCGGTGTAGATGACTATGAGGATTATATGCTTACAAGCATCTCTGGTCTGTCAATAGACCAGAAAATAGCCGTTCCTGGTAATGAGATTACAGAGGCTGTGAAGCGTTATTGGCGTCATGGACTCTTTTCAGAGGTAAAGATAGCCGCTGACTCTATTGTTGGTGATGACATATACCTGCACATCTATCTCAGGACTCTTCCTCGTGTTTCTTCTATCAACTACATTGGTTTGAAAAAGACAGAGAAAACCGATATGGAGGAAAAACTTGGTCTGTTGAAAGGTTCACAGATTACTCCTAACATGATAGACCGTGCAAAGATTCTTGCAAAGAGGTATTTTGATGACAAGGGTTTCAAGAATGCTGATATTTTTATCCGTCAGCGTGATGATGTTAGTCAGAAGAATTATGTCATCCTCGATGTTGAAGTTGACAAGAAGGAGAAGACGAAAGTTCACAGTATTACTATTGATGGTAATCAATATCTCACTGACAAGAAAATCAAGGGCGGTATTTTCTCTAAGGGAGCATTGAAGAAAATCAATGAGGCTGGTAAGTTCTACTCTTTGTTCAAGTCAAAGAAATTCACTCCTGAGCGATTCACTGAGGCTAAGAATGGTCTTATAGAGAAGTATAACGAACTTGGTTTTCGTGATGCTACTATCCTCAAGGATAGCGTTAGTACATACGATGACCGTCATGTAAATGTATATCTTAAGGTAGAGGAAGGTCAGAAATACTATATTCGTAATATTACATGGGTAGGTAATACTGTTTATCCGTCTGATTATCTTGGTAGAATACTTGGTATGCAGAAGGGTGATGTATATAATCAGAAACTGCTCAGTAAGCGTCTTTCAGAGGATGAGGATGCTGTTGGTAATGAGTATTGGAACAATGGTTATCTCTTCTATCGTCTTGAACCTACGGAAATAAATATCGTTGGTGACAGTATTGATCTTGAGATGCGTATTATAGAAGGTCCACAGGCTCATATATCACATGTGCGTATTAATGGTAACAACCGTTTGTATGAGAATGTTGTGCGCCGTGAGCTTCGTACTAAGCCAGGTGACCTTTTCTCTAAGGAAGCACTTCAGCGTTCTGCACGTGAGCTTGCATCAATGGGTCACTTTGATCCGGAAAAGGTAAATCCAGACATAAAGCCTGATGGTGAAAATGGTACTGTGGATATCAACTGGGATCTTGAACAGAAGTCAAACGACCAGATAGAGTTCTCTCTTGGTTGGGGTCAGACAGGTGTAATTGGTAAGATTGGTTTGAAGCTTAACAACTTCTCTATGGCTAATCTCTTCAATAAGAACAGAGAGCATAGAGGTCTCATGCCTATTGGTGATGGTGAGACGCTTTCTATAGGTGCACAGACCAATGGTACATACTATCAGTCGTATAACGCAGGATATTCTACTGGTTGGCTTGGTGGTAAACGTCCACTTCAGTTCTCTGTAAACGCTTTCTATTCAAAGCAGACAAGCGTGAACTCCTCTTACTATAGTGATAATATAATGAGTAGCTGGTATTATGGTGAGAATAGTAATCTAATTAATAGATCTTTAGATTCTGATAAGTATATGAAGCTATTCGGAGCAAGTGCTGGTATCGGTAAGCGTCTTCGTTGGCCTGATGACTATTTCATGTTATCAATGTCGCTTTCATATACACGATATATGTTGAGTAAATTTGACTATTTCCTTGTGGAAACAGGTAACTGTAATAACCTAAGTTTGGGTGTTGATTTGTCACGTGTTTCAACAGATAACCAACTCTTCCCACGTCGTGGTTCTGAGTTTAATCTTTCAGTATCATTAACTCCACCTTGGTCAGCATTTAACAATAAGGATTATAAGAACCTTGCTTTAGATAGGGAATCAAAAAACTATCATCAAGAACAGCAAGAGAAATATCGCTGGATAGAGTATCATAAGTGGAAATTCAAGAGCAAGACTTATACAGCTCTTACAAGTGGTGCAAAGTGTTTCGTTCTCATGACACGTATCGAGTTGGGTATTCTTGGTTCATACAACAAGGATCTTCTGTCCCCATTCGAAACATTCTATATGGGTGGTGATGGTATGTCAGGCTATTCTACCGGTTATGGTTCAGAAACTATCGGTCTTCGTGGTTATGATAATGGTTCTCTGTCAATGTCATCAAATTACGAAAGAATATCGAAGGATGGTTCAGCAGGGTATAACTCATCAGTTAGATCGGTATATAGCTCGTACGCTTACGACCGTTTCTCACTTGAACTCCGCTATCCGTTCATGCTTGGTAACACTACTATCTATGGTCTTACATTTGCAGAGGCAGGTAATGCATGGAGCGATGTCAAGTATTTCAATCCATTCAGTATGAAGAAAAGTGCTGGTGTAGGTGTACGTATCTATCTGCCAATGGTTGGTCTGATGGGTATAGACTGGGCATACGGATTTGACAAAGTATATACTAATCAAAATATTCAACAGAGGGGTGGAAGTCAGTTCCACTTCATCCTTGGTCAAGAGTTCTAAACTAAACATAGGGAATTTCTCTATATCTTATAGGGAAATTTCTTTTGTTTAAAAACAAAAACTGAATAATTTTGCAATCGGTAATATTGCCAGTTATCTAAAAAACAACAATTATGAAATCAAGAGTTCTAATAATAACATTGCTTTTAGGAATACTTTCATTTGGTGTAAGTAACTCATGTAAAGCCCAGAAATTTGCTCTTCTTGATATGGAATATATCCTTAAGAATATTCCAGCATACGAGCGTGCTAACGAACAGTTGAACCAGGTTTCAAAGAAATGGCAGGCAGAGGTTGAGGCTCTCAATCTTGAAGCATCCACAATGTATAAGAATTACCAGAACGAAGTAGTATTCCTTTCTCAGGAACAGAAGAAGGCAAAGCAGGAGGCTATAATGCAAAAAGAAAAGGAAGCCTCTGAGCTCAAGAAAAAGTATTTTGGTCCTGAGGGTGAGCTCTTCAAGAAGCGTGAATCCCTGATGTCACCAATTCAGGAGGAGATATATAATGCTGTAAAGAGTATATCAGAATTGAGAGGATATTCAATGGTAATAGACCGTGCTTCAGACAATGGTATGATATATGCTTCACCAAAGATTGATATCAGTAGAGAAGTGCTTGAAAAACTTGGATATAACGTTCAATAGTGCGTTGGATTATTAATAATTCACAATATTTTGCTGATAATGGCGAATAAATTTTGATGTTTCGCGCTTTTATACTAACTTTGTAGCCGGTTTTGTAAAGTAAAACCATATTTTTCCGGAAAGTCCTGATTATCCGGAGATAATAATAACGAATAAAAATAACAATAATAAAACGACAAAGAAAAATGAAAAAACTTATCATTATGATGATGCTCTTTGCTCCAATGGCTGTGATGGCACAGAAGTTTGGACATGTTGATTCACAGAGCATCATGACTACTCTCCCTGAGATTGCAAAGATCAATGGTGAGCTTCAGGCTACTGCCCAGCAGTTTGAGAACGAACTCAAGTCTATGAATGACGAGCTTCAGCGCAAGGCAGATGAATACGAGAAGGCAAAAGCTACAATGAACGCTACAACTCAGAAGGAAACAGAAGCTTCTCTTATGGAAATGAATGAAAAGATTCGGCAGACATACGCTCAGAATCAGCAGGAACTCCAGAAGCAGCAGCAGGAAAAGATGGCTCCTGTATATCAGAAGGTACAGACAGCTATCCAGAACGTAGGTAAGGCTGGTCAATATACTTACATCTTCGATCAGAGTGCTGCCCTTTATGTTGGTGCAGGCTCAAAGGATGTTACAGCTGAGGTAAAGGCTGAACTTAACAAGCTTAAGTAAACGACATACGACATACAGGGCAGGTCACTTCAGCCGAAAGACTGAAGACCTGCCCTTTTTTGTTTTTGTTTAGAGATTAGTGTTTAGAGTTTAGTGATCATGAAAAAATATCTACTCCTTTTATTTATATTATTCGTAATGCTTCCTATCAGCGCACAGCAGATGAGAATAGGGTATTTCAGTTATGATGCTGTGCTCAAGGCTACACCTGACTATGTAAGTGCTCAGGCAAGCATAGAGAACTTGAGAAAGCAATATGATTCTGAGATACAGTTTGCAGAGAAGGACTTCAATGAAAAATATGAGAACTTCATTGAGAATATTAATGGTATGGCATCCGCTATCCGTGAGAAGCGTCAGAGTGAACTGCAGAGTATATTAGAGCGTAACATAGCTTTCAAGCAGGAATCAGAGAGACTTCTTGCAAAGGCAGAGGAAGAGGCATTGGCTCCACTTCGTAATAAACTTGATAATGCTATCAAAGCTTTAGGCAGTGAGAATAATTTTATTGTTATCCTCAATACCGATAATAATGCTGTTCCATATATAAATCCTATGATAGGAGAGGATGTGACAGATTTACTAATCGATAGAATTAGATGATAAAAGGAGATAAAACCCCTGGACCTATAGGAGTATTTGATTCCGGTTATGGTGGACTGACCATACTGCAGCAGTTGCGTAAACGACTACCGCAGTATGATTTTCTGTATTTAGGGGATAATGCCAGAGCACCTTATGGACCGCGCTCATTCGATGTAGTGTATCAGTTCACAAGAGAAGCCGTACTGAAACTCTTCGACATGGGATGTAAACTCGTAATCCTTGGTTGTAATACAGCTTCTGCAAAAGCACTTCGTACTATTCAACAAAATGATATTCCTTTTGTTGATCCTGAAAGGCGTGTGCTCGGTGTAATACGCCCTACAGTAGAGGTTATAGGCAATATAACCAAGACTCGTCACGTTGGCCTTGTAGCCACCGAAGGAACTGTTCGTAGTGAGAGCTATACACTCGAAATAAAGAAGTTCTTTCCAGATATCAAAGTAACAGGGCAGGCTTGTCCTCTATGGGCTGCTATTGTTGAGGCTGGAGAGGCAGATACAGAAGGTGCGGAATACTTTGTAAGGAAGAGAATAAATCAGCTCCTTGAAAAAGACAGCGAGATTGACACCATATTATTAGGCTGTACCCACTATCCTCTGCTTTTGAACGCATTGCGGAAATCAGTACCGGAAGGAATAAAAATAGTTTCACAGGGAGAATATGTGGCAGCAAGTCTTGAAGACTATCTGAACCGTCATAAGGAGATTGATGAAAGATGTTCTAAGAACGGAGAAATATCATATTATACAACAGAAAATCCTGAGAGATTCAAGGAATGTGCGGCTATGTTCCTCCACGAAGACGTAAAAGTGGAAAGAGTAGAACTTTAGCATTACTTAAGGCTAAAATATAATATAATCGTGCAGAATACAGCAATTTACTAACAAAAAGTAAAGATTTGTGAATAAAAATTTGTTTTTGTCAATAAAAATATGTACTTTTGCAACAGATTGTAATAAACGACAGGAAAAAAGAAGAAAATTATAACTCATAAATATAACAAAAGCATTTATGGCAGAACAATTAGAAGTTAAGGAGTTGGACCAGGTTGTTGTCCGCTTTTCAGGTGATTCCGGTGATGGAATGCAACTTGCAGGTAACATTTTCTCTACAGTATCTGCTACCGTAGGTAACAGTATCTCAACATTTCCAGACTATCCCGCTGATATCCGCGCCCCACAAGGCTCGCTCACTGGTGTATCAGGTTTCCAGGTACACATCGGTGCAAGCAAAGTATATACCCCTGGTGATGAGTGTGATGTTCTTGTAGCCATGAATGCTGCTGCTCTCAAGACTCAGTACCGTTATGCTAAGCCAAACGCAACTATCATCATCGATACTGATTCATTTGGTGAGAGCGACCTCAAGAAGGCTGCTTTCGAGACTCAGGACTACCTCGGTGAGATGGGTATCGACCCAGACCGTGTTATCCAGTGCCCTATCACAACAATCGTGAAGGAGGCTCTTGCTGACACAGGCATGGATAACAAGGCTATGCTCAAGTGCCGTAATATGTTCGCCCTTGGTCTTGTATGCTGGCTCTTCAGCCGTGACCTCGACCTCGTTGCTAACTTCCTCCGCGAGAAGTTCGCTAAGAAGCCTGCAATCGCTGAGGCTAACATCAAGGTTATTCAGGCTGGTTATGACTACGGTCACAACACACATTCTTCAGCAACTAACGTTTACCGTATAGAATCAAAGGAGAAGACTCCTGGCCGCTATATGGATATCACAGGTAACAAAGCAACAGCCTATGGTTTCATCGCTGCTGCTGAGAAGGCTGGACTCAAGCTCTATCTTGGTTCTTACCCTATCACTCCTGCTACAGACGTTCTTCATGAGCTCTCAAAGCACAAGTCTCTTGGTGTGACTACTGTTCAGTGTGAGGATGAGATTGCAGGTTGTGCTTCTTCTCTTGGTGCAGCCTTTGCAGGTGCTCTCGCTGTAACAAGCACATCAGGTCCTGGTATCTGTCTTAAGTCTGAGGCTATGAACCTTGCAGTTATCATGGAGCTTCCTATTGTTGTTCTCGACGTACAGCGTGGTGGTCCTGCTACTGGTCTTCCAACAAAGTCTGAGCAGACTGACCTCCTTCAGGTTCTCTTCGGCCGTAATGGTGAGTCTCCAATGCCAGTACTCGCTGCTACAAGCCCAACAGACTGCTTCGATGCTGCTTTCCAGGCTTCAAAGATTGCCCTCGAGCACATGACTCCTGTATGTCTCCTCACAGACGCATACGTAGCTAACGGTTCTGGTGCATTCAAGCTTCCTGACCTCTCTAAGATGGACGCTATCAACCCTCCATACGTTCCAGAGGAATTGAAGGGTAAGTGGACTCCTTACATGCGTGCTGAGAAAGGTACACGCTACTGGGCTGTTCCTGGTCGTCAGGGCTTCGAGCATATCCTCGGTGGTCTTGAGAAGGACGACAAGACAGGTGCTATCTCTACAAACCCAGAGAACCACGACCTCATGACCCGCAAGCGTCAGGCTAAGATCAACAATATTCAGGTTCCAGACCTTGAGGTTGTAGGTGATGTTGATGATGCACAGCTCCTTATCGTAGGTTTCGGTGGTACATACGGACATCTCCACGCTGCAATGGACGAGATGCGTGCTGCTGGCAAGAAGGTTGCCCTTGCACACTTCAAGTTCATCAATCCACTTCCAAAGAATACTGCTGAGGTACTCAAGAAGTATCCAAAGGTAGTTGTGGCTGAGCAGAACATGGGTCAGCTCGCTGCTTGGTTGCGTATGAAGGTTGATAACTTCGTACCTGCACAGTATAATGAGGTTAAGGGACAGCCATTCAAGGTTAATGAGCTTGTCGCTGCATTTAACAAGATCATAGGTTAATATAAACTAGCAACTCTGGAAATACTAGAAAGTCTAGGATAAAAAGAAACCACAAAAAAAGCATAACAAAATGGCATATACAGCTAACGATTATAAGAAAGGACAGCCACGTTGGTGTCCTGGATGCGGTGACCACTTCTTCCTCGCATCACTCCACAAGGCAATGGCAGAAATCGGCATTGACCCTTGGAACATAGCAGTTATATCAGGTATCGGATGTTCTTCACGTCTGCCTCACTATATGGCTACTTACGGCATGAACACTATCCATGGTCGTGCAGCAGCTATCGCTACAGGTGCAAAGATTGCTAATCCTAATCTTAGCATTTGGCAGATTTCAGGTGATGGTGATGGTCTCGCTATCGGTGGTAACCACTTCATCCACGCTAACCGTCGTAACATCAACCTCAACATGATCCTTCTCAACAACCGTATCTACGGTCTTACAAAGGGTCAGTACTCTCCAACCTCTCCACGTGGCTTCGTCAGCAAGTCTTCACCTTATGGTACAGTAGAGGATCCATTCCGCCCAGCAGAGCTTTGTTTCGGCGCTCGTGGCCACTTCTTTGCACGTACAGTTGCTACCGATGGCAAGCACACCGTTGAGGTTCTCAAGGCTGCAAATGCGCACAAGGGCGCTTCTGTAACTGAGGTTCTCCAGAACTGTGTTATCTTCAACGACGGTACTCACGCTGCTGTGTATAACTCAGCAGGTCGTGCAGAAAATGCTATCTATGTAGAGCATGGCAAGCCATTGATCTTCGGTAAGGATCGTGAGTTCGGACTTGTTCAGGAAGGTTTCGGTCTTAAGATTGTAAAGATTGGCGAGAACGGCATCACAGAGAAGGATATCCTTGTTCACGATGCTCACTGTGAGGACAACACCCTCCAGCTCAAGCTTGCTCTTATGGGCAACGGCGACGGCTTCCCAGTAGCACTCGGTGTTATCCGTGATGTTGATGCTCCAACTTATGATGACTGCGTTACAGCACAGATCGAAGAGGTTAAGGCAGCTAAGAAGTATCATAATTTCGCAGAGCTTCTTGAAACCAATGACATTTGGGAAGTAAAATAAGAGTTTTTCTTTAAAAGAAATCTTAAAAATGAGTAATTTGCACGCACAATTTGTTTGTGTGTGCAAATTTTTATTCTGAATTGTTAAAAACTTAACAATTTTTATCTTTTTTTGAAAAAAACGCGCTCAAAATCGATTTTTTTTTGTACTTTTGCAACGGAAAAATGGAGTTCTCTTGGGTTAATATGGCATTTTTATTCACCCATGATGAGGGTCTCCAAATATTTTGACTGAATATGGTTAAACGTTTATACTCGAGCAATCGGGTTCGTTGAAGAACTACCAAAGTCATAAAGGTATTATTCTGTAAGTCCTCTTCAGGGTAGCGATAAGAATCTACTTTTGTAAAAAGGAAATAGACCATTTCGTGAAGTCTTAAATGGCAAAAGGCAAAAGTCTTTAGCCTTTAATCCTTGCGGAGAAAATAAACATGAAAATTAATAAACGGATAACAAAATAACATTTAGTAAAATTAAAAATGAGAAATTCTAAACCAAAGAATTTTGCCGCACTTCTCAAGAAGTATGAGGCTGAGAAATTCTATCTTAATCCAGATGTTTACATCGAAACTCTGGCACGTGACATGAATAGTAACCGCACATATCTCAGTGCATATCTCCATAAGGAAAGGGGTACTTCTTTCACAGCATACGTTAACGATCTCCGTCTTCAGGAGGCTATGCCACTTCTTGAGAAGGGCACAAAGCGTGCAAGTGAGATTGCATTCCTCGTAGGTTTCAGCAGCGAGTACACATTCCGTCGTATCTTCAAGGAGAAGATGGGCTGCACTCCACGCGAGTACTCTATCAAGATGAGAAAGGCTTAATCTGGTTTTTTCAAACACAGATAAGTATATATAAAAATTAATCCCGCTTTCAGCGCATTTATCATGCTTGCCGAGAGCGGGATTTATCTTGTTTTATATAAGACTTATTTAGTCTCCTTGACTACTTTCTTTCCTTTTTCTATATATTCTTTTTGAATCTTATTACCATCCATTGCCTTTTGTATGGCCTCTTTCATCACGCTATCCTTTTCAAGAGGATTAACAACCTTCTTCAGTTTAACTGAACCTATTATCTTTTCACCATATTTCTGAGCTTCATCCCATTGATTTGAATAGAAGTTCTCGTTGAAATAGATGACAATATGCGAGTCTTCAAGATATGTCACATATTGTTTCTGAATGATTGTGTCTTTATCCACAACATTGGCAAAATATAGGATAGAAGTGGGGTAGCCTCCAACCTCTACGCTGTCAGTCCTTTTAATAAGCTCTACATTGGCACCACTCATAGCCCTTGCTGCTATTGCCATTTCCGTTGCCTCATAAACATTTTTCCATTGAATAGGCATGAATGTCTTGACTATGTGGAACCATACAGGTGAATTTTTAGAATACAGTTCTACCTCGTTTTGCATAGAATCCAGTCCCAACCAATGGGAATCATCTACCTCCCATCCGCTTGGCATGGCTACAGAGAAGAGCTCATTCTCGTATTTCACGGGTAACGGATCTTCCGTCGTATTATTATTACGATTAGGTCGGGTACATGCAACTGTCATAGTAACAGCACATAAAACGAAGATGATTTTCACGAAGTCTCTCATGTTGTATATTTTTAAAACTGTCGGCAAAGTTACAGCAAATAAGTGATAATCGTATAACTTTAGCAATTTTTTTTCATTTGTCAGATGAAAAAGAAAACACACATTTCATAATTCATTTATATGTACCTCCCAAGTAAGTCCGTTGTAAATCCGTTGTAAGTCCCATTTACCTCCCATTCATAGGAACGGACTTGGAACGGACCTGAAACGGACCTGGAACGGACCTGAGAGGGAAGAGTATATTTGAACACGGAAAACACAAAATGAACGGAAAAAATGGTTTCTTTCAAGTTCTGAATATTTTTTTCGTGAGAGTTTTTCAAGGGGGGGGTGCACTTTTGCCCATTTATGGGTATAAAATATTGAAAATAAAGGAATAACGAAGCGTGCACCCCTCTCCTGAAGTGAACATATAATAATGCATTTTTATGAGGGGGGGTGCACGCTTCGTAAAAAGCTGAAAATCAGTATATAAAAGCGATAAAATAGGCAAAAGTGCACCCCCCTCTTCAAATTCTTTCGTTTTTTTTATTATTATGAGAATAATTTTTAATAATTATGTACATCTACTTATTATAGAGTGAAAATAAACATATCCTTACTTTATCTATACTAATATTTAATATTGCAGACAACAAGAATTTTTGTAATGTGAACATAGCAAAATATATTCGTAAGACGATATTTTTGTCTTAAAAAACATTAAATGTCGAGGTTGTATATAATTGCTATTTCAAAAAATATTTGTAATTTTGTAGTTGACTTGGGATTAGGTTTATAAGAAAAAGAGCAAAATAATCATGCTTTTCATGTTGTTTTGAGAAGACCAACCCCATAGCTTCGGATAGCAAGACAAGGATATGAAAGATATTTTATTACATACTATTACACCATCTCCAAAAACTTATCTATGGGGGAGTAGATATCCTTTCTATCCAATTATTTAAATCATTTTCTTCAGATTATTTATTGTAGGCTTGTCTCGTGGGGGCATAGCCAGGTGTAGTGTGTCATTTTTACAAACGGCACATATAGGGATTTTATGTACTATAAACATGGAAAAAGTCAAAAGATAACATTTTAATTAACATGAAACAGAAAAAAAGATTGTATTTTCACTTTTTTATTTCTCTTCTTTTTTCAGTCAGGCTGAAGCTCAGTCTCTTCAACAACTCTATGACTTGGCTGACCAGCATAATCAGCAGATTACGGTCAGTCAGACAGGTCTTAGTGCCGCATCAGAAGCCGTTATGGTTTCTAAGAATGCTATGCTGCCAAACGTAGAATTAAGTGCAAGTGGTAGCTATATTGGAGATGCCACGCTAATGAGCCGCGGTTTCTCCACAAGTGGAACAACATCTATAATACTTGCAGGACTAGGACCTCAGAAAGTAGAGAATGGCCGTCAGAAATCACCTCATTGGGGAAATTCTTTTACTGCGCAGGTTTCACAAGTAATCTATGCAGGTGGTGCAATTCGTGCTGGTATCCGTATTTCAGAGCTTGGAGAACAGATGGCTACGCTTGACGTTGAGAAAAACCGTCAGGAAGTACGGTTTCTCATAACAGGCTACTATCTTGACCTCTACAAGCTACAGAATCAGCAGATGGTCATTGACCAGAATATCATGCTCACCAAGAAGGTTATACAGAATATGGAGGCTCGATGTAATCAAGGAACTGTACTGAAGAATGATATTACGCGCTATGAGTTGCAGCTAATGACATTACAGTTGACAAAAGAAAAGCTGAAAGATGCGCAGAATATCATAAATCATCAGCTCTGCACAACGTTGCACTTGACAGACGGAAATACTATCGCCATAGATACCTTGATGCTTAATAGGGAAATGAAGTCTATGAACGCTATTGCCAATGAGCATAACTGGCAGCAGAAGGCTTCTGAAAACAACATCGGAATACAGCAGGCAAATATAGCTTCTCAGTTGGCTGAGCAGAAGATAAAGACAACACGTGCAGAATCACTTCCTTCGCTTGCTGTAATTGCCGAGGATAATCTTTTCGGTCCATATACCAACGACCTTATTCCTGTAAATGCTAATGTGAACGCTTGGTTTGTTGGTATAGGATTGAAGTATAATCTTGGCAGTCTGTGGAAGAATACACATTCAGTACGCCATGCACAACTCAACTACAAACAGACGCAGGAGCAGATTGCTTTGGCACGCGAAGGGGTAGAAAACAGTATTCAGGCAGGATACGTAAACTTCCTTACTTCCTTCAAGGAAGTGGAAACCCAGCAGAAGCAAGTAGAACTTGCTACACAGAACTATGACGTGGTGCAAAACCGCTATCAGAATCAGCTTGCGTTGCTTACAGATATGCTTGATGCTTCAAGTATGAAACTATCAGCCGATATGGCATTAGTAAATGCAAGAATATCCCTTCTTTACAATTATTACAAACTAAAATACATCAGTAACACATTATAATGGAAAAGAGAATTGTTTATCGCTGGACATACAACGTCATCGTTATCGTCCTACTTATCATTGGAGCTACCGTCGTTATTCTTAATTTCGCACACTTCGGAAATGTGGAATGGACGGACAACGCACACGTACAGCAGCACATAACTCCTGTCAATGCCCGTGTTGGCGGATTTGTCAAGGAAATAAGGTTTAATGAATTCCAGACAGTACACAAAGGTGATACTCTGGCAATAATAGAGGATGCAGAATTTCGCTTGGCTCTTGCTCAGGCGGAGGCAGCCTTAGCACAAGCCAAGGCTGGAAATAGAGCTACAACAACGGGAATAGATGCTACTCAGAGCAATATTGGGGCAGCCGATGCTTCTATTGAGGAATTACGTGTAATGATGGAGAATGCACAGCGCGAGGACACACGCTTCCAGAAACTGCTTGAACAGCAGAGCGTAACACAACAGCAGGCCGACAATATTCATACTGCCTATCTTACAGCTCGTGCACGCTATGAAGCTGCAAACCGCCGTCGTCATTCTATGACATTGACAAAAAGCGAGCAAGGACATCATCTTCAGCAAGGTGAGGCTGCTATAGATGTGGCACGTGCACAAGTAAAACTGGCACAGTTGAACCTGTCATATACCGTTATTATTGCTACCGCTGACGGAGTACTTGGACGCAAGAATATTCATGAAGGTCAACTTATACAGCCAGGGCAAACAATAGTTGATATTGTTGATAGCAAGGATCTTTGGATTGTAGCCAACTATCGCGAGACACAACTGCCACACATTAAGGTTGGTGCAAAGGTGAAGATCAAGGCTGACGCAGTACCTGATGTGGAATATGAAGGAGTTGTAGAACGCATATCAGATGCTACAGGTAGTGCATATAGTCTAATCCCACAGGATAATGCCACAGGTAATTTCGTGAAAGTAGAACAGCGCGTGCCTGTTCGCATAAGTCTTGAAGGCAACAAGCCGGAAAATGTGGCAAAATTGCGTGCCGGCTTGAATGTAGAATGTGAAATAAAATACTGATTATGAGTCAACATCCTACACCACCTCCTTTTTCCATGCCGATGTTTCGCGAATGTGTGCCTGAAAAGCTGCGTCCGTGGATTTACATCGTGCAGGCTTTCTGTTTTCAGTTGGGTGGTTGTGTTTATCTTGGTGCGCTGAACGAGATGATTGGCGGTAGGGCGATAATGCGCGAGGATGTAATGATGTGCCTTTACAGCAACCTTGCAGGAATGGCTATCTACTTCCCAATATTATTCCGTATGAAGTTCAGATTTTCCAATCGCTTTCTGCTTATTACCTCTGCATTGGTGCTTGCTGTTTGTAACTGGCTATTCACGCAGACAACGTTTCTGCCCTTGATGTGGCTACTCTGTTTCATAGCAGGTATGGCTAAGATTCAGGGAACTTTCGAGAATATGTCGAACATACAGCTATGGATGACACCTACACGTGATATGGGCGTGTTCTTTCCGTGTCTTCACATCATACTATTGACGAGCATAGAGGTTCAGGCGTGGTATAGTGCGTTCTTCGGACATAACTATCATTGGTATGCCTCACATTGGTTTGTCATAGGATTGATGATGCTTGTCATCACTATTCAACTGTTCCTTACACGCCCTTGGTGCCCTATGCCACAACGAATACCACTAAAGAATATTGACTGGCTGGGAGCAGCATTCTGGAGTCTGCTTGGCTTACAGATAGCCTATATCTTCAATTATGGTGACTGGCTTGATTGGTGGCATTCACCCACAATACGCACTCTTACGGGCACTTCGCTCATAACGCTTGGCGGTTGCCTACATCGTATGTGGACAAAGCAGCAACCTTATTTCGAGCCTCGTATGTGGACGTATCGTAATCTTATTCCTATACTCCTTCTCATAGCTGTGGTTGAGGGATTACTTGCATCTGAGCATGTGCTTGAAGAAGTGTTCTACGAAGAAGTGATGAATTACGAAATGCTGACCTCATGCAGCCTTACCCTATGGACATTGCCAGGCATTTGGATTGGTTGTCTTCTGTCATGGTTATGGCTAAAAAAATGGCATTTCAACGTATATAAGCTAATAGCCATCGGACTACTTGGCATTACGCTCTATGCAGCAGGATTCTATTTCCTTGTAGCTGATCATATAAACATAGAAGTATTGCGTCTGCCACTCGTATTTCGTGGTTTCGGTTATGCCATATTGAGCATCGCATTTTTGTGGAGTCTGCATGAGATTATGACCTTTGAGCATTTCTTCCAGTCACTCTCGATATTCAATTTCATGCACATGTATATCGGAGGTGTTATTGGCTGTGCGCTTTATTCCTGGGGCTTGCGTTACTATATGGCAGACAATATTCTTCGCTATACGGCTTACCTTGATATGCCGGCATTCACCTCTGCACCATTCAACATAGGAGAATGGATGGAAAGTTTCATACCATCAATGATGGCTGTAACTATCAAGCAACTTTACGGATGGGTGCTTTATATTGCGGGATTCCTGACTATAGCTTTTCTGCTTTGGGATATTCCAACCATTCGTAGAGGCATACGCCGTTTCCCAACGTGGCCTGTAATGGGAGCAAGGTTATTGAAACGTAGTATCAGACGAAATAAAAACATACAAGGGCTGGCTACGCCCAATAGTAGCCTTGTTTAACATAAATAAAATCATAATTATGACAAAGACAATCGAAATGCAGATCGAAAAGAGTCGCAGTCTTATTCAGGGTTTGCGTAAGCATCTCAACGAGACAGGCACAGGTGCAACATCACAGGAACTAAGTGCTATGGAACAGGCCATAGACATTTTGATTTCAGCTTGCGAGGAATGTGACCGTCTTCGTGCGGAACTTGCCCCTAAATTGGATCGTGTGAGCAAGCTTTTCAACAATGTGAAAGATGAATATGCTGCGCGCAAGCTTATCATCAAGAACAACTATCCCAAAGAGCGCTGGATAGAATACGGTTTGCCTGACAAGCGTTAACTACACATCCCGCACCTCCTATTCCTTATGAATCAACGGAGGTGCGGGATTTTGTTTTTCGTGCGTTTATGAAACCCCCATCTTCTTCCGCTTTTCCTCCAATGATAATACCATTATATTACCATTATAATACCATAATATTACCATAGTTAATGGTATTTATATGGTATCTTTATAGTATTTTAATGGTATTTATATGGTAATTACATAGGAGCTACAACGGAAAATCTTCGGAGCTTGAGCCTATGCACTTACTTATGACTTAATCCATATACATAAACTTTTCCATGATTTCTTTGGTGGTTTAAGGATTTTGACTTTTTCTACTGAGAAATTTGGAGAAATCAGAAATATTGATTACTTTTGCAACTGAACAATAAAAAGTATAGTTATGTGTGCATTACAAAAACAATATGATTTCTTCAAAAGAAACATGTCTTCCCTGCTTGAAGACTATGATGGCAAGTATCTTGTCATTCCAGAATCTCTTGAAGTAAAAGCCTTTGATACAATTTCTGAGGCTTATGTATATGGTGCAAAGACATACGGTTTAGGTAAATTCCTACTTCAAGAATGTAATGACAATGCCGATAAGGTTCAGATTATTTCAAACTTAGGACTTGGATTGGCATGAAGAAATGTATAACTGTTTTTCCTGAAAAATTAAGATGAAGAAGTATTTAGCAATAACAATAATGCTGTTTTTCATCATGAGTATTTTTGGACAAGTAAATAGTTTTAAAGATATTCCAACGGAGATCTTGGATAATCTGGATAAAACGGGTGTTGATAAATCAGCATTGTTAAATAGTTACGAAAGTGCGTATTTCAATGTTATTTTCAAAGACAGTAAAAAAGATTTTGATTTTACAGGGAAAAAAGTAGGATTTATCGCAAGTGCTTACGGGAATACTAAGAATAAGGAAGATTATTTTAAGAAGGAAAAAAGTCAATATAAGAAGTATAAAAGAACAAATCTTAATTATACTCCTATTGTGACAACATTGTATATTTTTGATGAAACGCAAAAGGAAGAGTCAGGTGGTTATGATGCCGCCATTTTATATTGTCGTAATCTTAAGCTTCACACCTTGCAGCCTGAAGCAAATGTAATAAAGGCTTTAAAAGGTGATAAGAAAAATAAATAGTGTGGTGATTTCCGCAATTACGAGATAGGCGGGCTGAAAGCCCAATAAGCTAATAGCCTAGGGCACCGCCCTAGGTAGATGGAGGTTGGTAATTTCGCCCTGTATGGGCAAAAGCATTACCTCATATTAGAGCTTTTGCCCTTGCAGGGCGTTAACTACCCCTCTAATTCCCCAGGGTGTTACCCTAGGCTATGAGCTTTTGCCCCTTCGGGGCGCTATTTCGTAATTGCGGATAATCATAATTGTGTAATAAGACGTGAGTTCATCGGAACTCACGTTATTTTTTGCTGATAAATTGCAAAATGTAAGGCATTTGCGGGATAATTGAATAAAAAAGGTGAAAAAAAGTAATTGTTTTATTATATCTGTTGGATAATTGTGGAAAAATCATTAATTTTGTACCCTAAAAACAAGAAAAATAGGTATATTATTAGTATAAAGTAAAAAGAAAAAATGAAACTTTGGTCTAAGGGCTTTGAGATTAACAAGGAGATTGAGCGTTTCACGGTTGGTCGTGATCGCGAGATGGATCTCTATCTTGCAAAATATGATGTAATGGGTAGTATGGCGCATATCACCATGCTGAATTCCATAGGACTTATTGCTGATGATGAACTTCCAGTTCTGCTCAAGGAACTGCGTAAGATATACGCTATATGCGAAAAGGGTGAGTTTGTTATTGAGGATGACATTGAGGATGTTCACTCTCAGGTTGAGCTTATGCTTACTCGCGCTCTCGGCGATATGGGTAAGAAGATTCACTCTGGTCGTTCACGTAATGATCAGGTGCTTGTTGACCTTAAGCTCTTCACTCGTGCAGCCTTGCGTGAGGTGGTAGAAGGCACAAAGACTCTCTTCGACGAGCTTATTGCAAAGTCAGAGCAGTATAAGAACGTGCTTATGCCTGGCTATACCCATCTTCAGATTGCTATGCCAAGCAGTTTCGGACTTTGGTTTGGTGCTTATGCAGAATCGCTCACAGACGATATGCTGTACCTCCAGTCAGCTTATAAGATGACAAACCGTAACCCTCTCGGTTCAGCTGCCGGATATGGCTCAAGCTTCCCATTGAACCGTCAGATGACCACCGACCTTCTGGGTTTCGACACAATGAACTATAACGTAGTTTATGCGCAGATGGGTCGTGGAAAGCTGGAGAGGAACGTGGCATTCTCTATTGCCGGACTTGCAGGTACTCTTGCCAAGTTGGCTTTCGATGCTTGTATGTTCAACTCACAGAACTTCCAGTTTGTGAAGCTTCCAAAGGAATGTACCACAGGTTCAAGCATCATGCCTCATAAGAAGAACCCGGATGTGTTCGAGCTTATCCGTGCGAAGAGCAACAAGCTCCAGTCACTTCCTACTCAGGTTACTCTCATTCAGAACAACCTGCCTTGCGGTTACTTCCGTGACTTGCAGATTATCAAGGAAGTATTCCTTCCAGCATTTGATGAACTGAAGGATTGTCTGAACATGACAGCTTATATCATCAACAAGATTGAGGTGCGTGAGGATATTCTCGACAACCCAATGTACGATCCAATTTTCTCAGTAGAGGAGGTGAACAGACTTGCCGTTGAGGGTATGCCTTTCCGTGATGCCTACAAGAAGGTAGGTCTTGATATCGAGGCTGGCAAGTTCACACCAAACAAGAATATCCACCACACCCACGAGGGTAGTATAGGTAATCTCTGTAACGACCGCATTCAGGCTCTTATGCAGAGCATTCTCGACGGTTTCCACTTCGAGAAAGTGGATGAGGCGGAGAAGAAACTGCTAAGCCCCTCATCCGTCACAGAGTGACACCCTCTGACACATACTCGGAGATTCTCAATCTCCGACCTCCCCAAAGGGCGAGGGGGAAGTTACCTTTTATCGCTATATGGTAAAAAAATTTTGATTTGAAAAATATAATTAGAAATACTAACTTTTCCCTCGCCCCTTGGGGAGAGGGTGTCCGTAGGACGGGTGAGGGGCTATTGGGGATGCTGTTAGGCTTTCTTTTCTTCTCCTCTTGTTCCACCGATGAATTCGAGTACGAGAAGAAGCACCAATGCTATTTCACCTTCGACTGTGGAATACATCCGGGTACGTCTTTGCAGAGCTGTCTGAACCCTATGTCTCGCGGATTGTTCTGCATGGTATGGAAAAAGGAGGCGAGTGTTCCGAGGATTATCCAGATGCAGCTTTACAACAGGCAGACGGAGGATGTGGTATTAACAACTGAAAAAGAGAATAGATATCCTTGTACTTTAGGTGCAAACAACGGTTTGGTAATAGGTTGCTCAACGCTGGATAATGGTCAACTATATGCTTTCGACCGTATTTGTCCTAACTGTGAAAAGACAGGTCTTTTCAAGGCTTTGCAATGGGAGAATAGCGGTCTTTGGCTGAAATGCCCTCAATGCGAAAGGGCTTATGACCTTAACAATAACGGCATTGTTGCGAAAGGCGAGGGCGGTCGCAGTCTGATGAAGTACAGGGCTTCGTATGGCAATAATGTACTGATGGTAGGGAATTAAAAGACTTACAGCCTAACCCGTCCTTCCCAAAGGGAAGGCTCCACCCCCCTCACCCCCTCCAGGGGGAGTAGATACCTTTTATCGCGATGGGGAGAAGAAAAATGTAAATAGTAAATTTAAAAATAAATTATGCTCAAGAGAATCCTTTTATTGGCATTACTATCTAACATCCTTCCCTTTGGGAAGGCTTTGTTAGGCTATTCCTCTTACGCCCAGACCGCCCGTAAGTTCACTCTCGTGAATTCTGCTGACGGCAAGTCGGAACTGACGATATATCTTCCTTCTGAGGATGCATTGGCTAAGGCTAATGGTCGTTTCGTTGTGGATTGTCCTGGTGGCGGCTATCAGAATCTTGCCATACAGCATGAAGGACATGACTGGGCAGAATACTATAACAAGCAGGGCATTGGCTATGCTGTGCTGAAATATCGTATGCCAAATGGTGATCGTAATATTCCGCTCTCTGATGCGTATAATGCCATTCGCACAGTAAGGGATAGTGCTAAGGTATGGCACGTTAATCCAAAGAACGTGGGTATTCAGGGATTCTCTGCCGGAGGTCATCTGGCAAGTGCTGTTTCTACCCATGCCCCTATGAGTGCGCGTCCTGACTTTGCCATTCTCTTCTATCCTGTTATCTCAATGAATGAGAGACTGACACATAGAGGCTCTTGCGTAGGATTCCTTGGTGATAAGCGTAATGATGAGGCTCTCCAGAAACAATGGAGCAGCGACAAGGCTGTGCGTCGCCATTTGGTTCCACCTACCATACTAATCTTCTCTAATGACGATAAGGTTGTACCACCTGTCACAAATGCCGTAGCTTACTATTCTGCTCTTCGTGATGCGGGTGCTGACTGCTCAATGGTATGCTATCCTACTGGTGGTCATGGATGGGGATTCAGAAGCAATTTCAAGTATCATGAAATGATGCTTATGGAGCTTACCCAGTGGCTCAATGAACAGAAAATGCCAACCGATTCTTCTGTAAAGGTGGCTTGCGTGGGCAATAGCATAACCGATGGTCACGGTATTGCCGTTTCTGATCTGTATGGCTATCCTGCCCGACTGGCAAATAACCTCGGTCAGAACTATGCAGTAAAGAATTTTGGTGTGAGTGGTCGTACACTCTCTAACTCTGGCGATTTTCCTTATCAGAAGGAAGAGGCTTGGAAGAGATGCCTTGAGTGGCAGCCAGAGGTAGTGGTGATAAAGCTTGGCACCAACGATACAAAGACCCATAACTGGAAGACAGCCGAAGGCGATATCGTGTCAAGTATGAAGACTATGATTGATTCTCTTCGCGCGCTTCCTACCAATCCTCGTATCATCGTTACAGCTCCAATTCCATCATTCAAAAACGTATGGGATATCTGCGATTCTGTGACTGTCAATGGTGTTATTCCGCAGATTCAGGAGTTTGTAAGGAAAGAGAATCTGGAATATCTCGACCTTTACAACGCTATGAACTCTCTTGAGGATCTGCAAAAGGAATATCTGCTAAGAGACGGTGTGCATCCTAACGAGAAAGGCTGTCAGAAACTTGCCGATCTTGTGGCAGCAAAGATAAAGTCGCCTGTCAGCGTGGCGGCTATAAAAGATAGGAAGATAAAAAAGAGAAAAAATAATAAGTAATTTATAATTAGAAGCACTATGCTAAAGAAGTTTATTATTGGGGCAATCCTTATTAATTTGCTACCCCTTGGGGGAACGGGGGGCTATCTTCATGCTCAGTCTAATCTCTTGCATTACAAGAGTCCGGCAACTTATTTTGAAGAGGCTCTTCCTATTGGTAACGGCACTCAGGGTGCTATGGTTTATGGCGGTGTAGGAGAGGATAAGATTTCTCTCAACGACATCACTCTCTGGACTGGTGAACCAGATTCTACACTTTTCGTTACTCAGAATCCAGAAGATATTGAGCCAGATACTCCTGCTCTTAAGACTTTCCTTGTTGACGAGGAGGAAGAGGCTAAAGCTAAGGCAAAGGCTGATTCTCTTGCCGCTATTCAGGAGAAGCCTAAGGCAAAGCCTTTCGAGGCACTTACTGCTATTCGTGCGGCTCTCTTCAGAGAGGACTATCAGGGTGCAGAAGAACTTCAGAAAAAGGTTCAGGGACACTATTCACAGAACTATCAGCCTCTCGGCACTCTGACTATAAAGAGTCTTAACGAGGTTCTTCCTGGCGATTATACACGCTCTCTTGACCTTACACGTGCACTTGTCACAGTAAATTGTCTGGATGAGAAGAGAGAGTATTTCGCTTCTGCTCCCGACTCTGTGATTGTCATTCGCTTGAAGTCAACGGGCGGTAAGCTCCTTAACAAGCGTCTGAGCTATAACTGTCAGTTGAAGAATACAGTCTCTACTGTCGGTAATGAGATGATTATCGATGGCTATTGCGCTTATACAAGCAAGCCTAACTATGTAGGAGGTGACAGCAGCTTCGTGTACGACGAGAAGCGCGGTATTCATTTCCGTACTATTCTCCATGTTGTAAATAGGGATGGCGAGGTAAGTGCTGAGAACAACGAACTGAAGATTAGCAACTGTTCTGAGGCTCTTATCGTGATTGCTAATGCTACAAGCTTCAACGCCAGCGATTTGGATCCTGTAATTGACGGTCTTGACTATGAGACAATCGTAAGGTCACGTATCAGCAACGCTGTTATCAAGTCATTCGACACTATGCTCGAAACTCACGTAAACGACTATCAGCAGTTCTATAATCGTGTGAGCATCGATCTTGGTACAACTCCTGATTCTATTACAGCAAAGCCAACCGACGTTCAGCTTCGTGAATATACAGATAGCACAATGGTAAATCCTGACCTTGAGGAGCTTTACTTCAACTATGGCCGCTATCTGCTCATCTCTTGCTCTCGTACAAATGCTGTTCCTGCAAACCTTCAGGGCCTTTGGAATGAGTCAATACTTCCACCTTGGACTTCTGGCTATACAAGCAATATCAACGTAGAGGAAAACTATTGGCCAGCTGAGATCTGTAATCTTCCTGAGATGCACAACTCTCTGCTCAGCTTTATTCAGAAGCTGCCTATTACCGGTGTAAAGACTGCAGATGAATATTATGGAATAAAGGAAGGCTGGTGTCTTGGTCACAATACTGATATCTGGGCAATGACAAACCCGGTAGGCGAGGGTAGTGGCGAGCCTATGTGGGCAAACTGGAATATGGGTGGTGCTTGGATTTCCACTCACCTCTGGGATCACTATGCTTTCAGCATGAGCAAGTCATATCTCAGTCAGGTTTATGCCACTCTCAAGGGTGCTGCTGATTTCTGTATGAACTGGCTCGTACAGCTCCCTAACACCAACTATCTCATCACAGCTCCTTCTACATCTCCTGAGAATAGATACAAGACTCCTGCAGGCTTCGTAGGCGCTACTCTCTATGGTGGATTTGCCGACATTGCTATGATTCGCGAATGTCTTACAAACACCCGTGACGCTGCTGTTATCCTCGGTGAGGATCATGAATATATTGAGAAGATAAACAATGTGCTTAAGAACCTTCTTCCTTATCGTGTAGGCAAGAACGGAAATCTTCAGGAGTGGTTTAATGACTGGAATGATGAGGATCCACAGCATCGTCATCAGAGTCATCTCTTCGGCCTCTACCCTGGTCATCAGATCACCACAACACGTACACCTGACCTTGCTGCTGCCTGCAAGCGCACTCTTGAGATCAAGGGCGACAAGACCACAGGTTGGAGCACAGGTTGGAGAGTGAACCTTCAGGCTCGTCTTCGTGAGGCAGAGAACGCATATCATTTCTATCGCGTGCTTCTCAACTATGTTTCTCCTGATGGCTATCAGGGTCAGGATCGTCGCTCAGGTGGCGGTACATATCCTAACCTCCTCGATGCTCACGCTCCTTTCCAGATTGACGGTAACTTCGGTGGAACAGCTGGTTTGGTTGAGATGCTCGTACAGAGTGAGCTTGTAGAGCGCGACAGAGCCATGATCACCCTTATCCCAGCACTTCCTGAGGCATGGAAGGCACAAGGCTCTGTAAAGGGCATTAAATGCCGTGGTGGCTATACTATCGACTTTGAATGGAAAGACGGCGAGGTGACCTCTTATCAGCTCAACAACGTGCGTTCTGACAAGCAGACAGGTCGTGTAATTGTCATCTATGGTGATAAGAAAGATCCTATGACAAAGTAAAGGCCTAATTAAGCCTTCTGTTAGATAATAATGCCGCTTATGGATTAACAGCCATGAGCGGCATTTTTTTATTTAACCAGAATCGTTCATATTCTCACTCAACAGGTCATATTCATACGTAATATGTCTGAAATGAGATACGCTAACACTAAAATCCTTATTGTTACCTGTTACCAACATAATATTTTTTTTAGAATTAAACGCCAAACATATACACGCACCTAACAAAATGATTGGCAATACATTATCAGGTATTTTTCGCTCTGTGTATATGTTTAGCGTTTAATTCTAAAAAAAATCGCACTTGTAATCTCTATATTATTAATCTTGTGGCTCTTTTATGCCTTCGTTGTACCTCCTCATGCAGGTCCGTTTCAGGTCCGTTTCAAGTCCGTTATAGGTCCGTTGTAAGTCCGTTGATGCTCCATCGATGGAAGCGAACCTGCGAAGGCAGAAGGCACAGTTTACTGTTAAAAAACAAGAGAAGCGGATTGGAAATTTTAAGGGAAACAGATTTTTCTGATTTTGCAGACGCAGTATTCCTTTTGCCTTCAAAAACCATAAAAACTCCCCCTTGGGGGATTGGGAGCTTTTGAAAGAAACATTTAGAGAACTTTATTTCTTGCTCAGCTCATCAATCTGCTTTTTGAATCCCTCTATATTTGCATAGTGATTCAATGCAAGTTTTATCATGTTTCCTTCCTTGTCAAAAAGACGAAAGGCAGGAATACCAGTCTCTCCAATATAATTCTCCACGGCATAGAACTGTTTTCTCGGCAGATTGTAATGCACGCAATTTGGAGAGATAAGATTAAACTCCGTAATATAATATTTCCAGTTTTCCTCGTTTGTCTCTGTAGCGAGATAGAGATACACGATGTCGTAATCCTTTAGCTGATACTTTACATAAGGTGCTACCTGCTGTAAGTACGTCATGCAACCGCCACAACCTACACCCCAGACATCAAGATAAACAATCTTACCCTTATATTGCCCAACTATCTTATCGAGAATAGCCTTTCCGTCCTCAAGACCTTCAACGATAGACGCAGAGAAAATACGCTTATCTGCCTTAGCAGCCTTTTCCTTCATTTCCTTAATCGTCTCTTCGTTCATTTCGGCAACGGCCTCTTTATAAACGCTATTCTTTACATCGTTGAGAAATGCCAGTCCTTCTACGCTAAGCGGTTGCTTAGTGTTTCTGATATACTGAGCCAATGCCCTTGCCCTGTTGAAATCACGGAGGTTTTCATCTGTGTAGATAGAATCCACCACCATAATAGATTGCTTTAGTTCTGAAGGAGCCCACTTGTTATATACATCCTTCATATCCTCACGATCACGCAGCAGATTTATTTCCTCATACGAACAATACTTCTCGTTCATCGCATTATAGAAAGCCCTGTATGCCTCACCTCTGAGAGTATCATTTCTTGCCTCTTCCTCTTTTCTTGCCTTCCACTTGTTAAGAATATCACGATCCTTGTCACTCAGTTTCAGCATTCCCTTCTGTTCAAATGAGAAATACAGGTCAGGATAATCATTCCAGTTTTTCCTCATCTTTTGATTACCATAACTTGTAGAGAAGAAAATGTACATACCTAAATTATTCGTAAGTGAAAGAGGCATGTCAGGATTTATTGTTCCCAACTTACTTGCTTTTGCAACATACGCATCAGGCAAGTTGTAGCCAGAGACAGAATACCAAGTGCTCCATAGCGCATAACCTACTCTGAATCTGTTGGATTCTGTAACATAGTCACGATAACGCTTACTGATGTTAGGTTTTTGAGCAATAATTTCGTTAAATCTATCATTGGTCTTGTTAAATTTCTCCATACATTCATTCTCGAACTTCCTAAGAGCTTTATAACTCATTCTGTTGTGATTCTCTTCAATATAAGGAAGTTCACAAGGATTAGCCATAAGCTCATTCTGCAAACGGGCATCCTCGCCCATATAGATACAGGCATTCCTTGTCCAGTCATGAATCATAGTATAGCTCTTGCCTGGCTGAAGAACCATACGACCAGAATACATTTTGTCATTGCCCAATGACTCTTGAACGAGCACATCTGCCGTTCCAAACATAGGAATCTTAGCCGTAAACATACCCGTTTCATCAACCTTGATGTTAATGTTTGATGGAATTCCTGTTACATTATTGTATGTACGGAACAGCAGATTAATATCCTTGTCCTTAATCTCCTTTGGGAAATCCTTTATCCAACCCACAATTGTTGCCTCTCCTTTTACGAGTTCCGTATTGTATGGAGTATTGTCTGCCATAGGATAGTCAGGCAAAGCACCATTGAATCTTGAAAGCGCTAGCTTCTGTCCGTTGATATTGAACTGACGCTTTCCGTTCTTCTCCTTGCCGATAGCAATAGTAACTTTTTCCTGACCGTCAGTCAGAACAACCTTCTTCTCGTCTCTACTCTCATACTTCCATATCTTACTGTTATACACGGCATTATCCGCATATAGACCAAGTTGCCAGTCGCCATTCTGGTCATTACGCCAGTTTGAGTTGAAAAGATCAGTAATATCCTTTGGCTTTGAGTCTGTTATATTCCATATCTTGAATGCACGAGGATCAGGTCCCTCAGTCAAGTGAAAACGCTCCACATCAGCAGGTAATGGTTCAAAGTGCAGGGCTAAATCCGTACAGGCATTCGCAGGATCAAATTTTTCACCTAACGAAAAATCTGATTCTCCGTCATGGGTTGCCTTACCGCTTTTTACGAGATAATGCTTGCCGTCAGGAGCTATCAGATATGATTTCTTATCAAACATGAACCAATAGTGCGGAATAGTCTCCACAGTTAAATGCACGACTGTTTCCTCGTTAGAGAAATCCACTTTCGTGACCTGCAAATTACAAGTAGAACGTCTGTCAAAGAATGACAATGGGGTTTCCCACACTTTCTGTGCCCAACCGCAAACAGCGATGAGCAACAACACTAAAGAAATAATTGTTTTCTTCATAAAATCAGTTTTTGTCTGTACTTAGGTTAAAAATGTCGTTTTATCAACTTCCTATACTATTAATGACGCAATCTTCAATAAATAGATTTATAGTTTAGATAGTTTTTTATAATCTCAATTTTTTCGATAGTTTGCGTAATCTGTATATCGATTGCAAAGGTAATTATATTTTTTCAAATTCGCAAGAAACTGCATTGTTTTTTGCAATTTTTTTTGACACCCCCTTTCGTTTATCATCATCTAACTCCCCTCAAAAAACACATCACTAAATCATATCCTGTTCCTGTTTTTTCGATGTAGGATAGTAGCATCTCCAATCCAACTCCAATCCAAGTCCAATCGGGAATTGGAAATCTATTGTCTTTGCAATGGATTCGCATAGGTGATTCTTATTGACAAATCCGATTCCGTGGGAAAACAGACGAAAACTACAAATTTTAACTAATTTTTTATACTTTGTATAAATTTATTTTAGTAAATTTGCACCTGATTTGACTAACTGTAATATAAAAAACTCAACTTAAACAATAACTAAAACAAGAATAAATGATTAGAATTTTACACGGAACTTGGAGGCTCTCGCTATTGGCTCTCCTTTTGACTGTTTCTAACGAAACGATGGCGTGGCGCGGAATGCGTATGCCTGAACTGTTCGTAAAAGGCCGTTACCTCATGGCTAAGGATATGAACGGTAATGATAGTATTGTCAATCTGCATGGCTTCGGACAGACTTATTCCCCTTATTTCAACGGCTATGCGTGGTGTAAGAATCCTGATGGCTCTGTGAACTGGGGCAAGACAAAGGATGCTGCTGCCTGCGTGAAATGGAATAAGGAGCAAATCAGTAAGATGCTTGATGCGGGTTGGAAGGTGAACTGGATGCGTCTGCACATGGACCCTGCATGGAGCAATAACGAGACAAAGGTCAGGCAATGGGAGAATGCTAATCCTGGTAAATATTACAGCGAGAACCTTATCCTGGCTTTCGACATGAATCTCTTCAAGAAATATCTTGACCAGATATTCATTCCTATGGCTGAATATGCCATTGAGAACGGTATCTATGTGGTAATGCGCCCACCTGGAGTATGCCCCGAGAATCTTGCCATCGGCGATGAGTATCAGGAGTATCTCATAAAGGTGTGGACTTACGTTTGCAACCATGAGAAGCTGAAGAACAACCCATACGTTATGTTCGAGCTTGCAAATGAGCCTGTGAATATGAAGGGTGACGACGGGCAATATACTCATTGGAATGAAAGTTCTCAGAAGAACTGCACCAAGTATTTCCAGAAGATTGTTGACGAGATTCGTGCCATAGGTTGCAATAACATTCTGTGGGTACCGGGTCTTTGCTGGCAGCAGAACTATCAGGGCTATGTGAAGTATCCTGTTGTAGATAGTGAGGATGGACTTGGCATAGGCTATGCCGTGCATTGCTATCCAGGATGGTATGGCTCTGACTCAGAGGTAGCTTCTGTTGAGCAGAAGGTGGAAACATCTGGAGCCGGCTATGTGGAGTTCAACAACGGTTGGACTAACAGTATCTCGGGCGTGGCAGCAAAGTCGCCTATCCTTGTTACGGAGATGGACTGGGCACCTAAGAAATACGACAGTTCGTGGGGTAAGGCAACAACCGGCATAGAGGGAGGTGTAGGCTTTGGTGCAAACTTCCGATTCATCATGGATAAGACAGGAAACGTTAGTTGGATGCTCTTTACGGATGCTGACAAACTTGCGAAATATGATGACAGCAAGCCAGACGGCAAAACCTTCTACACCGACCCAGAGGCTTGTGTACGTCCTATTTACCGTTGGTATAAGCAGTATGCAGAGATTCCGAACTACTCTTCATACTCTCCGGAGCGTGAGCAGCATATTCTGGATTCTATTCAGCAGGTGAGGGATGCTATTGCCAGCATTCCTTGGTATTACCCAAATGATGAGGACAAGTTTGATCCGAATATCTGGGAGAAGGGTTCAGTAACAACAAACGAAGACGGTACATTCACGTTGAGAGTAGGTCAATACGGTTTTGGAGGATTCCAGTTTACGGGAGGTCGAGATTTCTCAAAATTCAGGTATCTTGTATTAAACCTTGCGGAAGCTCCATCGTCAAATAATTGGTCATTGCGCCTATTCGATAGTAGCGAATATTTCAGTACCGCTTGTGAGAATAGTGTCAATAAGAAGATGCGTGTTGTGGTAGATCTTCAGAAAGCGAAGAAAACCAATGGTGTAAAACTGGATGTCTCTCATATCTATATCCTCGGACTTTGGGATTATGGAAACTCTCCTATAAAGATCAAGAACATCTATGTAACCAACAATGCCGACTATTCACCAGAAACGACAGGAATCGAGGATTTGCAAATTACAAGTTCCGAATTACCTGTTTATGACAACCGCTTCTACAACCTCAACGGACAACGTGTCCTTGAGCCGCAGAAGGGTCAGATATACATCTGGAATGGAAAGAAGATAATTAAAAATTAATAATTAACAATTAACATGCCTATCGCACTCCGGCTCCCTCCCGAGGGAGGGAAGTCTGATGTTGATAACATCGGAGTATGTGTCGGCCGGAAGGCTAAAACTAAATGAACAATTAAAAATCAACAAATAACAATTAACAAGCCTATCCCTCTATAGCGATAAAGCTAACTTCCTCCTTGCCCCTTATGGGGAAAGGATGCCCATAGGGCAGGAAAGGGGCTGTAGGGTATGAGGGAAGGCCTCTATTTTAAAAAACATCTATGAAACTAAACCCAACAATGAAGGCTGTTGTCTTTGGCCTTGCACTCGTGGCTTCTCAGAGCACATACGCTCAGGGACTGAAGGATGCATACAAAGACTATTTCAAGGTAGGTGTTGCGCTCAACACACGTAACTTCTCTGAGGCTGAGCAGAAAGTAATCCTCGAGAACTACAACAGCGTTACCTGTGAAAACGACATGAAACCAGGTGAGCTTCATCCAAATGAGGGTGAATGGAGATGGGAGAAGTGGTCACTGTCTCGTTTGGCACAGCCAGTTCGCTAACTGGATGCTTCGCGACAAGAAGGGTAACTTCGTGAAGAAGGAAGTATTCTACCAGCGTCTTCGTGATCATATCCACACAGTTGTAAACCGTTATAAGGACATCGTTTACTGTTGGGACGTAGTTAATGAGGCTATGGCTGACCAGCAGCGTCCAGCATGGGGCAATCGTCCAGCAGGAAGCCCATACCGTGAGTCAGACCTCTACAAGCTCTGTGGTGACGAGTTCATAGCAAAGGCATTCGAGTTCGCTCGTGAGGCTGATCCTAACGCTCTCCTTTTCTATAATGACTATAACGCATTCGACAAGGGCAAGAGTCAGCGTATCTTCGACATGGTTAAGAAGATGAAGGATGCAGGTGTGCCTATCGACGGTATCGGTATGCAGGGACACCTCAACATCTTCAACCCATCAATGGAGGATTTCGGCAATGCCATCGACAAGTATGCTACTCTCGTTAAGCATATCCAGATCACCGAGCTTGATATCCGTGCCAATGAGGAAATGGGTGGTCAGCTCAATTTCAGCCGTCAGGGTGTAGAGATCAAGCCTTGGGTTAAGTCACTCCATACAGACCAGTACGTACAGCTCTTCAAGTGCCTGCGTAAGCATAAGGACGTTGTTGACGTTGTTACATTCTGGAACCTCTCTGACCGCGATTCATGGGTAGGTACATCTAACTATCCTCTTCTTTTCGACAAGGATCTCAACAAGAAGGAAGCTTACAACGCAGTTCTCAAGTTCGACCCAGCTTTGGATAACGTCTCTCCTATCGAGGACTTCAAGCCAAGCGAGCTCAATCAGCCTGGTCAGGAGTACCCAATGGTTAACTCTCAGGGCTATGCTCGTTTCCGCGTAGAGGCTCCACAGGCTAAGTCAGTTATCGTTAGCCTCGGTCTTGGCGGTAGAGGCGGTACTGTTCTCCGCAAGGGTAAGGACGGTTTCTGGTGGGGCACAACAGAAGGCCCTATGGATGAAGGTTTCCACTACTATCACCTCACTATCGACGGTGGCGTAGTAAACGATCCAGGTGCTAAGAACTACTACGGTTCAGTACGTTGGGAGTCAGGTATCGAGATTCCTGCTCACGATAAGGATTTCTATGCTCTCAAGAACGTTCCTCACGGTAACGTACAGAAGATTATCTTCCACTCTCCATCTACAAACACAGAGCGCGAGGCATACGTATATACTCCTGCAGGTTATGAGAAGCCTACTGTAAAGAAGGGTGGCAAGGCAGTTGCAAACAAGTATCCTGTTCTCTATCTCCAGCATGGTTGGGGTGAGGATGAGACAGCTTGGAGCAATCAGGGCCACGCTAACCTTATCCTTGATAATCTCATTGCAGAGGGCAAGTGCGAGCCATTCATCATCGTTATGACCTATGGTATGACCAATGAGCTTAAGTTCGGTCACATGAACGAGTTCGACTGGACAGCATTCCAGAAGGTTCTCATGGATGAGCTTGTTCCTTATGTAGATTCACACTTCCGCACAATCGCTGACCGTGACCATCGTGCTATGGCAGGCCTTTCTATGGGTGGTATGGAAACACGTATGGCAACCCTCGCTCGCCCAGAGGTATTCGGTTACTGGGGCTTGCTCAGCGGTGGCGTTTACGAGCCAAAGGATCTCCAGAACATCAAGGCTCCTAAGCACATGTTCCTCTCTTGCGGTAGCAAGGAGACACCAGACCGCATCAAGAAGGCTGTAGATGACCTCACAGCAGCAGGTTTCAAGGCTACAGGCTATGTTTCAGAGGGCACAGCACACGAGTTCCTCACATGGCGCCGTTCACTCAAGGAAATGGCTCCACTGCTCTTCAAGTAAGAAAAGTTTTTTCTAGCGTTTTAATATATAGTCCCGGATTACTACGGTAGTCTGGGACTTTTTTATTGGAATTGCATTGGTAATCCTTATTATCAAATCCGACTCTGCGGAGAGATCTGACAAAAAAAGAGCATTCTCGTTTGGAGAATGCTCAATATTATGATGATGGTTTGTGTCAGTTACATGCTTATTCTTTTTCCTCTGTGGTCATGCGTACTTGCCAGTATTTTTCTGCCTGTTCCTCAGAGGCATCATGCCAACGGAAATGAACATCATGAAGTTCATTCAAAATGATAGGACGAGAAGTAGCAAAATCAATAGGATGCTGATACTGTAGGTTGCCCATAGCATCGGCAATGGCAAAGGTGATGATAGGATCGTGGTCGTAGGCAATGAATTCTATCACTACTATCTGTCCGCGATCATCAACACGCGCATCCTTACGAGTGGAGAAATGAGAGTAACCGGCATCAAGGAGGTCGGCAGAATGTGTGAAGTCATACATTTCCTTTCCCACACTCTTCTTGAACTCGTCATTCCATACAGCCCTACCGATAGAGTTATCCATGAGCTGATATGCCCATCCGCCTTTCAATACGCTCTTAACGGTCTTGCGGTTGGTACCGGCAATAGAGAGAATATCCTTGAAAACCTGTTTTACAGCCTTATCCGCAGGGATGAGATTTCCCTTTGAGCCGAGGAAGGCACACTGGCTTACAAAATAGTAGGCTCTGTCAAGACAATAGATATACTTACGGTATATCCATGCAGCATGAATAAGGTCGCGTGATGTTCCTTCACCACTACGTACACTCTTGACATATTCGTTACACAAACAAACTGCCATTTCATATATTCTCAGGATACTTGCCTCTTTAAGAGAAAGATCTTTGTAAACCATGTAGTCTTTCATTGTTAGTCTCTATTTAGGTATCTTTACACTTTTTTATCGTAGCCCGACCGGGAATCGAACCCGGATCTACTCTTTAGGAGAGAGTTGTTCTATCCATTGAACTATCAAGCCCCATTTTGGGTGTTGGCTAACACCTATCACCTAATTTTCAGAGTGCAAAGATAATTAGAATATGTGAGATTTCAAAAAGAAAAGGTAATTATTTTTGCTTTTTCCATTTTTTTGGTGTACTTTTGCATCGGTAAACCACCAACACCCATCACCTAACACCCAACACCCAAATAATGACCATCTCACTCGATAACATATCAATAGGCTATGGCAACATAGTTGTGACTGACGGCATCAACGCAAAACTGAATAGCGGACAACTTACTTGTCTGCTTGGTGCTAATGGTGCTGGCAAATCAACCCTTCTACGCACTCTCTCTGCCTTTCAACCTGCCCTTGCAGGAAGTATCACTTACGACGGACGTAAGCTTGACGATTTCACGCCACAGGAGCGTGCCCGTCTTATTGGAGTGGTGCTCACGGAACACTCAAAGATGGAGTATATGAACGCTCGCGACCTTGTGTCAATGGGCAGAATGCCATACACAGGCTTCTGGGGTGGTATGAATGATGATGACCGAGGGATAGTTTGTGAGGCTATGGAGAAGGTTGGAATCACGGCTTTAGCTGACCGTATGGTAGATACCCTTAGTGATGGTGAGCGCCAGAAGGTGATGATTGCCAAGGCTCTTGCGCAACTGACGCCTGTAATCTATCTCGACGAACCGACTGCCTTTCTCGATTTCCCTTCAAAGGTAGAGACTATGCAGCTTCTCCTCAGCCTCTGTCATGATATGCAGAAAACGGTTTTCCTCTCAACACACGATGTGGAGATAGCCATTCAGATGGCAGATTCATGTTGGGTGATGGAAGCAAACCAGTTGCACATAGGAACTCCTCGTGAACTTGCAGAAAAAGGCGTAATTTCCCGATTCGTTGAACGCCCGGGAGTGGTTTTTGATAAGGAAACATTAACGATAAGACTATAGTTTTGAAAGTAGAGAGTGTAACTACATTACACTTTACACTTTTTACTTTACACTTTTAAAATAACATGGCAACAGCCCTACAACAACTCATGCAGCAACATTTGTTGCTGAAACTGGAGTATAACACAGAGAAACAGGCTTATCAGCAGCAGACGGAGGCTATCGGCATTCGCCGAAAGGTGAAGCGTGGCGACGCATGGGCTAATATCCGTGTGGGGAAATCGTTCTATAACTCCCTTAACCAGATTTGTGTCGAGATTTTCCGCACGGAGGATCAGGATATAGAGCATAACTTTGAGTTCGGAAGACCAGTAGCTTTCTTCCGTACTGTTCCAAAGGAAGATAGCAAGGAAAAAGTTGAGGTCAAGTTCCTGAATGTCACAGGTACCGTCAGCTTCGTAGATGGTGACAGAATGGTCGTCTCTTTGCCAAAGGATGATTATGTTCAGCAACTACAATCTGTCTCTGTTCGCGAATCAAAGTCCCCCTATAAGGGGGATTTAGAGGGTCTCTTCATCTCCCTCTCCTTCGACGAAACCTCCTACCGCCTTATGTTCGATGCCCTTGAGCGTGTTATGCACGCCCGAGGCAATCGTCTGGCATACCTTCGCGACCTCTTCTATTCGCATCAGCCGGCAGAGCATTTCTCATTCCAGCCAATGAGCTTCCCTTGGCTCAACAAGACTCAGGAGAAAGCCGTTAATGAGGTGCTATGGACAAAGGATGTGATGGTGGTTCATGGGCCTCCGGGAACAGGTAAGACCACCACTTTGGTTGAGGCCATAAATGAGACTCTCCGACGAGAGAGTCAGGTACTTGTTTGCGCCCAGTCGAATATGGCGGTTGACTGGATAAGCGAGCAACTTGTGGATAGGGGCATTCCTGTGCTTCGTGTGGGTAATCCTACTCGCGTAAACGATAAGATGCTCTCTTTCACCTACGAGCGCAGGTTTGAAGGTCATCCAGAATATCCTCAGCTATGGTCGCTCCGTAAGGCTATACGTGAGATGAGGTCAAAGCGCAAGCGCGGTTCTGAGAGCTATCATCAGCAGTTGGACAGGCTTAAAAGTCGAGCTACCGAACTTGAAGTGCGTATTAATGCCGAGCTGTTTCAAGAGGCTCGTGTAATCGCCTGTACGCTTACAGGAGCGGCAAACCGAGTGCTTGAAGGGATGAAGTTCACCACCTTGTTTATTGATGAGGCTGCACAGGCACTTGAGGCTGCTTGCTGGATTCCTATCCGCAAGGTGTCGAGGGTAATCTTTGCAGGAGATCATCAGCAGTTGCCTCCAACGGTAAAGAGTATTGCTGCTTTGAAGGCAGGTCTTGGCAAGACACTTATGGAGCGTATCGTGGAGAATAAGCCGGAAGTTGTGACCTTGCTAAAGGTGCAATATAGGATGAACGACCAGATAATGCAGTTCTCAAG
>CADCHG010000020.1 GCA_902801155.1 uncultured Prevotellaceae bacterium
GATAGCCTCGTTCACCATCTTGCAATACATTAACTTAATAAATGGGAAACCTATAGGAAGGGTTAAGCATGCGTTGATTTAATTCCGCCAACGGGTATAGTATTTTATTTATATCTATTCTTCTTATATTGTTCAATATCATCTTTAGTCAAGTTTTATATTGCTCATTATAAAGGCAAAAGTAAACAAAAAATCCAATACGACCAAATAAAAACGGGGAAATTCTTTATCGAAATGAAGAATATTACAGGCAATTACAATAATTACAGCCAGAAATGGGGATAAAAAGACAAGCACCCAACTGTTATCAATCGCTATTGAACAGTGGGTGCAAATACTAACTAACTACTAAATCATTTCTGGTTTAATTACTACTAACCTAACATTTATGAATTTGATGCAAAGGTACTCCATTTAATTTATATATGCAATTTATCTCGTTCCATATACATTCTTTTCTGTGTCAAGGAGAAGAGCCTCGGAATATTTGATACACGAGAAAAACTTTTGTTTACAAGGTTTGGCGTCAACAAGCCAATAATCGTAGGAAAACAGGCAAATCATCCATAGTTAACGCGAATTCAACGAACTTAACTTGTCGAGTTTACGAAAAATATTGTCAGTTAAAAACCATTTGCTGCTAATATCCATCAATTATTCGCTGATGCTCATAAAACTAAAGCAAGCTACCGAACTCACGTTTTTTGATGCTAATTTTAGCAAAAAAGGTTTTATAGAGTGTCAGGAATACATTTATGTTACACAGAGAAAACTTTATGTTACAAATTACAAGGGGTTATTTCTGGAATTAGTTTAACTTTGCACCCAGAAATTAGAATCGGGTACCACTCTGCGAGTGACAAACCCTATTAAATTTAGGATCAGGTATCGCTCTGTAAGCAAATAACCATAAAACAATTCACTAACGCAAATCAGAGTCGAAACCTCTCTTTAGGAATTAACATACACTTCTTTTTGCCTCGCGCGAATAACCACGCACGTTGCAGTTAGGAATCAACACGTACAGCCATAAACTGATACGCACTCCCCTATGCGAGCCAAAAGCTTGCAGAAGATAATGTATATTAACCTAACACAGATATTCTAACACGGATTGGAATTATATTTCAATAACCATAAACATAAACTAAAACCAACGAAGGTATGAAATTTAAAAATCTACTTAGTTTAAGTGTAATGCTGTCTTGTGGTTTGGTGACTCAGGCACAGCAAGTCTTTCAAGAGCCTTTTGATGCAGAACAGACAAAAGCAGCATCAGATGTAGCTTTCTATGAGTTTATTAATCAGGAAGAAGGTGATGACTGGAAGATCAGCGATGGCGGATTCAAGGGTAAGGCTCTTTTCCTGAATAATGACGCTGGTACTCCAAATGACAATGCTACATGGCGTCGTGCCGTTAAGTTCCGTAACCTCCCACTTCAGGAGGGCAAGAGCTATCGTCTTACTTACTATCTCAAGGGTAGCGTGTCAAGTGCGAAGGCAAGAGTTTCTTTGATGCAGGGCGTTGAGAATGCTGATATCCCAGTAGGTTCACAGGCTGACATCACAAACATTGGCAGCGAATTCACCAAGTACTCACACGTTTACTACTTCAAGAGCAAGGCTGAGCAGGATGCAGAATACGACAAGCAATGCGCAAGCAAGGAGGCATACAATGCAGCTAACAAGGACAAGTACTTCGCTTCTTTCAATATCTATAACCCAGGTGAGTTCTTCCTTGATGAGGTAACTCTCGAAGAGGCTGCTATTGCAGGAGCTTCATATAAAGGTGATGTTATATGTGTAGATCTCGGTCATCCAACAAATGCCGCATCTCTTGCATCACAGAAGGCATCAGGCAACTATCTGCTTGACAATAGCACAGCTACAGTAACTGTAAACGGCAAGGCTGTAGAGGTTTTGACTGTAGAGCTTCGCAAGGATGGTAAGCTTTATATATTCCTTGTTGATCCTGTTAATAGCGGTGAGGTTAAGGTTACATTCAAGAATCCTGATGGTCTTATTAAGTGTACCGATGGCTTTGAACTTACAGAGTTCACAGAGACCGCAGATCCTAACTCTAATTTGTCTGATGATTTAGTTTCTGATGTATATGCAGAGCCAGCTCTTGAGTCTGTAACTCCACTTGACGGTTCATTTGCACTCGAGACAAAGGATCTGAAGACCATAACTATTACTTTCGACAAGAATGTATTTGTTGGCAAAAATGAGATTAAGGATGCTCCAAAGGCAACTCTGTCAACAGGTGCAGCTCTCACATTGAAGACAACAGGCGAGACTTCTAAGACTCTCACATTCGAGTACAATGGTCCTGAGCTTGCAAAGGGTACATACTCAGTAAAAATTGAGAATCTCGTAAGTGAATATAGCGTAGAATGTAATGACATCGTTCTCACATACGAGATTGGTAAGATTAGTCTTGCAAAGACTGAATATACTGAAATTGTAGATAAGACAGTTGCTGACTGTGAGAACGTAGTTCCTATTGGATGGAAACTATATAACGGTGCTAATGATATTCGTGAGAATGGTACTGATTATAGTAGTGGTCCTCGTGGTTTCAACTTCACAGGCTCAACAGTTCCTGCTGCAATGTACTTCCGTAGTGGTTTTGGTAACTCAGAAATTGGTTCTGCAGAGATTACTGAGCCTGTAACAATTCCTGCAGGTGAAGTAGAATTCCGTGCATACTATGCTGCTTGGAAGAATCCTGGCTTCAAGCTCAAGATTACATTGACTGATGAGGCTGGTAATGAGGTTATTTCCAAGGAAGTTGAGACATTGGCAAATGCTAATGGTAACAGAACACTCAAATTTGACGAATATATTTACCGCTTCAAGTCAAATGGTGGTAAGTATAACTACAAGATTGAGACTGTAGATGCTGGTGTGGATCACGAGGCGCTCTGCGGTGGATTCAAGGTCTTCACATATAAGGAGTCTGCAGGCGATAAGGTTGAGAGCGAGGTTGTCCTCACTGAGACATTTGCTTCTTGTGGTGGTAATATGCCTGCTGAAGGCTCTGGTTGGACTATTTATGAGAACAACAACCCACTCGCTGCTGGTAGCGGCCGTAGCGGTACTTCTGGTATCCTTAATCTTGGTACTGGTGGCATGGCAGCTGCATTCTTCGCTCGTGAGTGTGGTACTAACGATGCTGCAAATATGCGCATCACATACGGTGAGCAGGAAGGTGGTCCTAAGCTCGAATTGAAACAGGGCACATACGAGATCTCATACAAGACCGCAACATGGAATGATGAGGGTGGTAATGCCAACGGTACAAGTAAAGTATTCCTCCAGATCATTGATGCAGCCACTGGCGAACCAGTTCTAACCAAGGAACATGTAAACAGTACTGCTGCCAACTATAAGAATGGTGCTAACAATAATCCAAATGTAGAGGCAGATAAGGTTTCATTCAGCTTCACAACCGACGGCGGTACATACATCCTGAAGGCTTGGGGTACACAGAACACCGTATGGGGTGACGTGAAGATTGAGAAGCCAGGTTCAAAGGCTGCCAAGTACTATCAGAACCTTGCAGAGGCTGTTGAATTAGCAAAGCAAGAAGCTACATTAGCTGCTGAAGAGAAGTACAATGGTAAGACAAAGGATGCCCTCAATGGAGCTATTGCAAAGTATGGTGTAGATGATCCAAAGATGCACACCGATAAGGAGTTCGATGCTGCTGTTAAGGAACTTGAGGCTCTTGTAAAGCAGTCTAAGGAGCGTCGTGCTAACATTGACAAGTATCCATCAAGCCTTGAGGCATTGGAGAAGGCTGTAGCAGATGCTAAGGAGACAAAGTTTGCTGGTATCTCTGAGGTTGCTGATGCTGAAAAGTATTACAACGACAACAAGGATGTTGACTACGTTAAGCTTGACGATGCAGATCTTAAAAAGGCAGTTGAAGCTCTCGACAACAAGGCAAACCTTACATCTAACATGGTTAAGACTTGCTTGCCACTCGTTACAAAGCAGATTACAGACCTTGCTGCTGCAATCGTAGCACTTGACGAAGAGTCTGCAAACAATGAGACTGTTATTGCTGCAGGTAATGCAATTTCTGACGATCAGAGTTTGGTTGCAAAGTTGAAGTATATCTACACATCTAAGCTCTACAAGAAGATAGCTACAGAGAATCCATTCAAGTCAAAGGATGCTGATACTGGCGATGAGGTTGACGTAACAATCCCAGCTTCATTCCTTATCCAGAATGCTAACTTCTATAGCACAGGTACCGTTAATAACGGTGATGTAGCTGCTAAGGAAACAGACTTCCCTGGTTGGACTATCGAGAAGACAACAGGTAACATCTCCGCTGTTTGGGGAACCGCTCAGTGGTGTGGTGAGCCTGCTTCTGCTACCAAGCCAGTTGTTGATGCTGCTGTTAAGTCACCTTGGGGTACAAGTGAGTATGATGCTAAGCAGCTTATCGAGGACATCCCTGTAGCTAAGTATAATGTATCTATCATCGTTGGTGAAGACGGCGGTGGTGATCCACGTCAGGAGTCTTACGCTTACCTTGGTGAAGGCGACGCTCAGATCAAGAATGTCTATGAGGGCGAAGAGCCAGATGCAGAAGGTAAGGTTTCTTACTCTCGTGATACACAGAGAGCTCGCGAGTTTAACGATGTTGCACCTCAGGCAAATGGTAATGGCGGTAACTTCGCTACTCTCCTCCTTGGTGCTCACGTAAGCGTAAACGGTGGTTTCGGTAGAATCGATAACGCTACTCTTACAATCACAGGTAAGACAGACAACTTCGACTATGCTAAGGCTGCTGCAGCTATCGACCAGCTTCTTGCTACAAGCATCGAGTCTGTAGAGGCAGCTCCTGCTGGAGAGCCAACAAGCGTTAAGTACTATACCGTTGACGGTAAGCAGACTCTCAACCCACAGGGTATCACCATCAAGGTTGAGACTTGGGCAAATGGCTATGTAAAGGTTAGCAAGGTTGTTAAGTAATAAAAATAGATAAAATTAGTAATTGTATTAGGACGACCGCCTCTGGCATATGCTGGAGGCGGTTTTCTTGTCGAATATGTAATTCTATGAAAAGTTTTTGAAATAATTAATCATACAAAAACGACAAATATATTGTATCTTTGCACGGAATTTAAGAAATTAACCATAAAACTCGGGACTAAAACTATCAATTAATGAACAGACCAAAACGCGTTTTAATTATCATAGCGATATTGCTATTGAACATAGTACACGTATTAGCAGCTGACAACTTTATCTCATTCACACAGGGTGACATGAAACTATGTCAAACGGGTGAATCATTTTCCATTTGTATTAGCGACAATGACAATGTAGCTGTAAAACTTGCAGCCAAGAACCTTGCATCCGACTTTCAGAAAGTATGCGATGCTAACATCACAATCTCCTCTTCTTTTTCTGAAGCACGCATCGTTGCTGGTACCATAGGCAATAGTGCAGCTATCGATGAACTCGTGAAGAATGGAAAGATTGACGGAAAATCACTTAATGGTAAAATTGAAAAGTATATATTAAGTATTATTGACGGGAAACTAATCATAGCAGGCAGTGACCGCCGTGGCACTGTTTACGGTATCTATGAGCTCTCTCGTCAGATAGGTGTGTCTCCATGGTATTACTGGATGGATGTTCCTGTGAAGAAACAGAAAGAGGTGTACGTAAAGAATGGAACCTATACTGACGGTGAGCCTGCCGTAAGGTATCGTGGTCTCTTCCTTAACGACGAGGCTCCATGTCTTACATCTTGGGTAAAGAATACCTTTGGCACCGACTATGGCGATCATCGTTTCTACGAAAAGGTATTCGAGCTTGTTCTTCGTCTGAAAGGCAACTATATGTGGCCTGCCATGTGGGGATGGGCTTTCTATGCCGATGACCCTCTCAACATGAAAACTGCCGATGAAATGGGCATAATGATGGGTACTTCTCACCATGAGCCTATGTGCCGCGCCCAGAAAGAGTGGCATAATCATAGTGATAATCCAAATGCAGATTCACAGGATCTGGCTACACGCAAGAAAGAAGGCAAGGATGAAGGTAATCATGAATGGAACTATGCCACAAACAAGAAGAACCTTGACAAGTTCTGGTTTGGTGGTGTAGAGCGTAATAAGCATACAGAGGATATTATCACTATCGGTATGCGTGGTGATGGTGACATGGCTATGAGCGAGGACCGAAATCTGAAACTCATGGAAAGTATTGTTGCCAATCAGCGTAAGCTCATTGCAAAGGCTCGTGGCAAGGCTGCCAAGGATGTTCCACAGGTATGGGCTCTCTATAAGGAGGTGCTCGACTACTATGACGATGGTATGCGTGTGCCTGATGATGTAACCATTCTCCTCTGTGATGACAACTGGGGTAACGTACGTCGTGTGCCTACCATGAAGGAACGTCAGCGTAAGGGCGGTTGGGGACTCTACTACCACGTTGACTATGTAGGTGCTCCTCGTAACACCAAAACTCTCAACGTAACTCCTATCCAGAATATGTGGGAACAACTCTCTCTCGCATACGAGAACGGCATCCAGAAACTCTGGATTCTTAACGTAGGCGACCTCAAGCCAATGGAATATCCTATCCAGCTTTTCATGGATATGGCTTGGAACTATGGAAAGAGCAAGGAAGGTGTAAAGAGTAATATAGATAATATTTCTACTCTTCTTGATCATACTAAGGATTTCTGCGCTACTATCGTTGGCGAGAATGAGGCTGATGAGGCTACACGAATCCTTAACATGTATTGCAAACTTGCCGGAAGATGTACTCCAGAAATGCTTGACGCAAGGACATATAACCTTGAGACAGGCGAATGGGCAAAGGTGGTTGACGAGCATAAGACTCTCGAAGTAGAGGCTCTCCGTCAGTATGTCAACCTTCCTGCAGAGGCAAAGGATGCATATTTCCAGTGCATTCTCTTCCCAATCCAGTTGTTGGCTAACCTCCATCAGATGTACTATGCTCAGGCTATGAACAACGCTCTCAGCAAGAAAGGTGATGCTGCTATGAATGACTGGGCAGATAAGTGTGAGATGTACTTCAAGCGCGATGGTAAGCTCATGGCTCAGTATAACAAGGAAATTGCCGGTGGTAAGTGGGATGGCATGATGGTTCAGAAGCATATCGGCTACAGAATGTGGAATGATAACTTCAAGGCTGATATGTTGCCAAAGCTTTTCCGCACAGAAGGCAAGATTGAGAATATCTTCGAGGAAGACGGTAAAGGCTATATCTCAATGGAGGCAGAGCATTTCAATGCCTCAACAGATGCAGAGTCAGCCAAGTGGACCGTACTCCCATACGTTGGTCGCACTTTGAGTGGCGTTACCCTCCTTCCTGTTACTGCCGATGTAAAGGGCGCTTCCCTCACCTATAAGTTCCACTATGAGCAGAAAGAGGGAGTTACCCCAACCGTTTATATAGTAACAAAATCAACTCTCGACTATCTCAACAAAGGAGGCATGACATATTCTGTTGCCTTTGACGGAGGAGAGGCAAAGGTAGTAAACTTCAACGAGAATCTAAATGAAGATCCAAAGAATATCTATACCGTTTACTATCCTACTATTGCACGTCGTGTAATTGAGAAGAAGGTAAGCCTGCCTTTGGGATCTTCAACAAATGGCATACACACTCTCACCTTCACTCCAAATGACCCAGGTATCGTGCTTGAAAAGATCGTCATCGACTTTGGCGGTTACAAGAGACAGTATCTGTATGGTGAGGAGAATTTGAGAAAATAAACAACCCCTAACCTCGCCCCTTCATAAGTGAATAGTGAAAAGTGAATAGTGAATAATTTAAGTTACCACTAAACGCTAATCTCTAACCACTAAACTAAAAAAAACTAATCATAAAACAAAAAAAATATGTCTTCATTATCTAAAAAACTCTTCCCTTTGGGGGAGAAAGAGGGGGGCTTATTCCCCTTTGGGAAGCTGATAGGCTTTCTCTTGCTTTTTTTACTCCTCTTTGGGGGTGTGGAAAGCTATGCTCAGCAGCGTCGTCCTATTGATTCAAAACACCCTGCATGGTTGGTGCACGTTGACGTATGGAATCAGGCAGATCCGCAGAAGATCATAAACCTTATTCCAGATGACATCAAGCCATACGTTATCCTGAATCTCTCGCTGTCATGTGCCTATGACACAAAGCTTAACATCCACCAGCGTCCTCAGAACGCTATCCGTACTTATAAGTCATGGGCTACAATCTGTCAGCAGAACAATATGTGGTTCACGCTTCAGCCTGCAAGTGGCGGTCATACTCACATTCATGAGAACGACCTCGAGACCTTCGAGTATTTCTTCAAGAAATTCCCTAACTTCCTCGGCTGGAACTATGCAGAGCAGTTCTGGGGCTTTGATGAGCCTGGCGACTTGTTCTCAAGTTCACAGGCAGCACGTATAGCTCTCTTTGCCAAACTCGTGCCTATGCACCATAAGTATGGTGGTTTCCTAACTATCAGTTTCTGCGGAAACGTGTGGTCACATCTGCTCAATCCTGTTGGTATGCTCAAGCGTAATGCTGATCTCATGCAGGCATCTAAGGACTATCCAGAGGCTATCTTGTGGCTCTATAAATATACAACTTCTTCTTGCTTCTATAACAATGAGAGTGTCTGCTTCGGACCTTTCGTTTCCGGCCTTACCAAGAACTATGGCGTACGCTATGACAACTGCGGATGGAATGGTGCTCTTGATGCTATCCTTGGCGAGAAGCACGGAAAGAAATATCCTGTAGCCGCAGGTATCGGTACTGTTATGGAGCAGACAGCCCAGAATGGTGGTGCCGTATGGGATGGTCCTGAGCTTATCTGGACAGAGGATTTCCAGAATCTCAGCAACACTAACGTAAACGGCTATACACAGCGCAACTGGGGTACTTTCCCAGGCTTCCGCAATATCTGGCTTGACATGTTCCGTAAGATTATCGACGGAACTCTCTATATCCCTACACAGCAGGAAGTTATCGACAAGACGAAGATCATTCTCGTTAATGACATCAAGGAGGGTAGTGACGAGGACAAATATGCTACATGGGGCAATCTCTACGATGGTCTCTACAAGCAGACAGACCCATTCAATCGTGGTAATGGCCAATGGATGGATAACTTCTGGTATCTGAAGAAGACCGGTCGCTATGGCACTATCCCTATGACTCCTACCATTACCGAGATTGCTTCTGGCATCCCTACAAAGGTTAAGAAGTCACAGCGTTCAAGCGTATGGCCTTCTATTGCAAAGAAGACAGAGGCCTTCGATGCGGCATATCCAGAGGTTAGCACAGGCGATCTCTTCGTATCACGCTACAAGAATCAGCTTGTAACATACACTCCTTACACATACCTCAACCAGAAGATAACTGCTTCTGCAAATATTCCTCTTCAGTACAACACTTGCAAGAGTCTTGACCTCAAATACGGCAAGCTCAGCAGCGGACTCATCAGGGAATATGCAGATTCTATCACCCTTTATCTGAACAACTATCGTGCAGATACCATAAAGAATGTTGAGGATATCATCGTTGTTAATGGTGCTAAGAGCGAGCCTTCTTTCGAGTTCACAAAGCGTGCAGAGGCAAAGGTTACAGCCGAGGCTTCATGGGATGCTGAGACAAATGCTTATACCTTGAAAGTCAGCCATAACGGTCCTGTTGATATCAAGATTGTGTGTGCCGGTAACGAGACCGACCGCCGTACCGATATGGTGAACCGTGAGCGTCTTGAGATTCCAAAGCAGCCAGAACCATACGCAGGTGAGATTATCATCGAGGCTGAGGATATGAACTACCGTAGCGTTGGAAGCTGTGAGGTTACTCCTTACTATTCTTCTTATCAATGGGTTAGAGGTCAGGCAGGTAACGGCTTCATCGTAACTGGAACTAATACATCTGCTGCTCTGACTTGCAAGGTACGTGTTCCAAAGGCAGGACAATATACTGCTATGGTGCGTTATAACAATACCTCTCGCGATTGTGACGTGCGTCTTAGAATCAATTCTAATGTAGCCCTTAAAGCTTCTTTCAATAAGACTGAGAGAAACGAGTGGAAGAAGGCTGGCGTTACATTCGATTTGAACGAGGGCGAGAACACCTTCTATCTCTTCAACACATCAGGTACCAATATGTTCATCGATCAGGTTATCTTCACACCTGTTGAACAGGAGGCAGAGAAATTTGATATCAACATCCACGAGACTGCCGATGGTACTGCCATCCCTAACGTAGCAGCTGCTGCCGAGGGAGAGACCGTTACCCTCACACCACAGGCAAACGAGGGCTGCTCTATTATCGGCTGGAACATCATCCACGGCAATATCACCCTTAATGAAAACGAGGACGGAACATTCTCTTTCATTATGCCTGATGATATCGTTACTCTTGAGCCAATCTTTAAAGATAACTCAGCAGCATACGCGCTCAGCTTTGATAAAGTAGCCAATGGCGGAATGCCAGAAGGATGGCGTGCCGACGATGGTACTGGCATACACCAGTATCCAAACACATACAGCTCAGGCCCTCGCAGCTTCAAGGGCTTCTCTGGTGCTTATAACGCAGGTCTCTATTGGCGTACCAACTCTGCCGACTATGGTATGATGAGCGCATATCCACTCACCCTTGCTCCTGGCAAATACCGTCTCAGCTACGTAATGGCAGCATGGAAGGGAGCTCCTGAGTATAAGGCACAGATTCTCACATCAGCAGGAAGCGTAGTTGCAGAAACAGGTTATGCCCTTGCTGAGCCAAATGCTAGTGGAATTGCAGAGGCTGACCTCTCATCTTCTGAAGAGCATACCCTTGAGTTCGAGATCACAGCAGAGGGCAACTATGTCATCAAGTTCCAGAATAACGGTACTGGATTCTCAGAGTTCCTGCTTCTCGCTTGCAAGATCAAGAACCTTAACCCAGCTCCAACAGGTATTGATGAAATCATCCTCAAGGACATTGACAAGGAAGGTCTTGAAATCTTCACCCTTGATGGCAAGAAGATTCCTACTCTTCAGCATGGTATCAATATCATTCGCAGAAATGGATTTGACGTGAAGAAGGTCTATGTGAAATAGCTTTATGTGATTATTAGTTGTTATTAAATATTTGCTCCCCTCGTCTGTAGGTAGTGATACCAGCATTCGAGGGGTTTCTTTTTTTAGGTTCACAATATACTGAACCTTTAATCGCTCATCCACAATGCTCCAATAACCATTACGCTTGCCATTTACTCTTTGGAGAATATTTTTCTCCTGTAAAGCAATTGTGATTGATTTGACTGTTCGCTCAGATTTTCCAATTTTCGCAGCAATCTCCTTTTGGGTAGCTGATGGGTTCTTTTGCCCTATTATTCTGCAAAACAATATAACGAGGAAACAATTTCGTCTATTTCTTTAGAAAGGCGTTGAAATTCTATCTCGTTGTTTTTTGCAGACATCATTTTGTCTGCATACTCGTTTAATGTCTGCGGTAATTCCTGTGGGATTGGTATCTGACGGAAATTATCCCAGATTAGCTGTGCTCCGTTTTGTATGCGTGGACAGAACTCGGTAATTAACCACCACCCAACTTTTGAACACAAAAGAGCCATTAAGGCTTTGTCTGACACAGACAGAAACCACATTGAGTCATTAAACAAAGAATGTTTTTCATCAAAAATGAAACAAGGCTTCACTTGAAATTTTTGATAGATTATTTTGGGCATCTTAAACCTGTCATAGTAAGAGCAAGCACGCAATTCCCACCAATAATCTCCTTTATCTTGTCTCGCTTTAGCTGCTTTCCTAAAGGCTAAAAGCCAATCTGCAACAGCAGAGTAATTAGAAGAGAACCACGACCATGCTTCTTCTTCTGAAGGCATTAGTTCTGTTCTCCAATTCTTATTGCTCTTTTTCTCTTCATCTGATATTTCTATTCCCATTCCTTCCAAAGTAAATCCCTTTGGGGTAAATATCAGATAAGATCCTGCTACGGCTTCACCATAAGCAACTAATCCTCTGCCCTGTAAGAATGGACGCAATACTTCTTTTGAACGATCGTCTTGTGCAATCAATTCATCAGCTTTTTCTTTGCTAATATTAAACGCTTTTGATAAACCACAAAGTATTCCTCGATAAGATTCTCCACCAACAAATTCTCCTAATGTGGTCATCTGAGTCTTCAACCGTTCTACAGTATTGAAGTTGTCAAGACTGGATATTACCCAAATGTCATCGCTCATTCTTGTGGTATCAAACTTTTCTTTTTCTTCTTCCACATCTTCATGAAGCGTTTCGGGATTTATTTTTTCGATGGTAGAGACAAGAATTTCGTTATCTTGTCTTTCCTTCTTCATACGAATAATGCATGTATAAGTAGTTGCATCTTCGAATATCTGATTATCACCAAAATCAATCAATTGTGACAGATTTGTATTCAAGAAAAGTTCACGAAGAGGACGGCCATACATTACTTTCTCCCATTTGTTAGGCATAATGTATGACAAATGTCCTCCTTTTCGCAATAGATGTAATCCACGTTCTACAAACAACGAATAGATATCACCACGTGGTTCTATTGTGTTATAGGTTTTTTGTCCCAAATTTCCCTGTTCATCAGCTCTATACATTTTTGAATATACAGATACATCCTTGCGTAGTTTCTCCAAACTGATATATGGAGGATTACCGATAATGACATCAAACCCCTCAAAAACGCCTTGCTCATTGAGGACTTCAGGGAATTCTATCATCCATTCCAAAGACTTCTTTAATACCTCTTGGGTATCAATAATTTGTCCGTTATTCTGTCCAAAAACATCTAGTTGGACAGGAGGAGCTAATTTGAGCTTTATGTCTTTAATGTCTTTATCAAGCCTATTCTTGAATGTTTTGCTACGGCAGTTCTTATATTCGCGGACATTAGCTTTATAATCTCTTACCAGTTTTTGCATACCAAGACTTTCTGCGACTTTCCTGCCAATGCACACGGGATGAACAGAAGCGAGCGAATTACCACATTTAATGTTGATATCAATATTAGGCAATGTTTGCAATAGTCGCTCTCCTGTTTCTGTCTTGTAGTAATAGGCATTCTTTAAGAGTTCAATCCATAGACGAAGCTGGCATATATCAACGCTCTTTGGGTTTAAATCCACACCAAAAAGACAATTCTCAATAATAGTACGTTTCTCCTCAAAAAGCGTTTCCTGTATGCGTTGGCTTGAAGGATTTGAAGGATCATATTTAAATATATCTCCGTCTTCATCGGCTACTACCAATTCGTCATATTCTACCCTTATGTCATATTCTCTTATTCGCTTAGGTTGTGGTTGTCTGTCTTGTAATACGCCCAATTCACTCTTGATAGCTATGAGTTCATTAAGAGCAGATACCAAGAAGTGCCCACTACCTACAGCAGGGTCACAAATACGGAGAGAATTGATTATTTCGTTGGCTTCTATTCTTTCTTCTCTTTGACCAAAATTTATATTCTCCTTCAATTCTTCAAAGTCCTGACATTTCCATCCCTTCGCTTTGTTGAACTTGTCTATTACGGCACGTCTGAGCGTCTTATTACAGATATATTCTGTGATATAGCCAGGCGTAAAAAATGAACCGTCCTTATAACCATTGATTTTCTCAAAAATCAAGCCTAAGACCGATGCATTGATAAGTTTATCACTTTCATTTCTTACATTCTCACCTTCTTGGCTCTTGTCTGTACCAAAGTCATAAGCATCAAGAAAAGAAAACAGATATTCCAATGTGGCTTTTCTGCCTGTTACTCGTTTTCCATTACCATCCTTTAAAACGGTTTTTGCATAGACTTCCATCTCACCAAGACGAATGCCACTTATAGGGAAATAACTTTCTTCAATTTTTGCCAGTTCAAATAGAGAACTATTCAGATATGGTACATCAGGGAATTGACTCCTCAATTCATCTGTTCTCTCAGAGACGGGTTTTGCCATTACCTTCATGAATAGGTCATGAAGCACATCGTAATCAAGGATATGAGTTGTATCCAAGAATTTAACATCTCTTCCTCTGTTAAAACTTACAAGTTGCGATTCGAGCAGTTTCAAGAAAAGAATACGATTTATCCATGTCAGAACCAAACTTAACGCAACCTCAAAACGCTCTTCATCATCGGTTATGCTGGAATAATCTTCTAATTTTGCATAAGCCTGTTCAACTAATGAAAAGTTTTGCCTTTTGTTTCTAAGACGTTTGATTTTGTGAACACCATCATCGACGACTTCTTCAACACCCATGATATAAAGCAATTCGCCGTAAAAATTCTTGTTAAGCGAATTATGGTCAGATACGAAAGGTAGTTTAAGCAAGTTCGTAGGAGAAAACAATTTATAGACAGCAATAAAAGCTCTGTTGTTGATTATCTCCTCATGCTTGATATTTCGTTCAAATGACTTCAAATCAATATGCACAAACTCAAGGCGATGTTCTATTCTTTCAACTTCAGGCTTGATAATGTTATTGTAGATATACTCCGTTTTGTCATCGCCAGTATCTGCATTAATCACTTTTTGCACAAAACGAGTGTTACGAGCAAACAACTGATAAAATAGTTTCTTCTCGAAGATGAAATACTCCCAACAATTTGTAATGACAAGGTGCTTAATATCTGTATTATGATTCTTTACCTCCTCACGGATATAGTAGAGAATCAGTTCATATAATGCCTTTTTCTTCAGGTCGTTTCTTGTCACCATATCTGGACGTGACGGTCCTTTAAACTCAAACAAGACAACAGGATGTTCGTTATGAGTTCCCATTTCAGCATATATAGCCAAATCAGTTCTTTGATAAGTATTGACCATATAGTTACGGTCACTATACAGACTACTATTAAAGAATTCTGCAACAAGATTCTTATTAAATTCCTCATGCTCAGAGGGATTTATACGTGCTAAAAGGTCTTGCATGGCAGATTTAAAACCCTTAACTTTCTGCACTTCTGGTTTATCGCGGAGATAAACTTTTGCGATTGATTGACTTGGGGTTAGTATCTTATACATAGTTCTGCTGTTTTAATTATTAAGTTTACTATTTGGCTTAGCCTTTATGAGGATTATTGGCTACAAAGATATATAAATTCTTTTGAATAACCTTCGGTTAATGCTTTTTTTTCATTTTTTAGGTGTTTACAATAGTTAGAAGAATACAACTTGAACCTTGTTCAATAGCGGGATAAAGATATGTTGCTTGGAAATTATCACCACCCTTCAAACCTAACTTCTGCATTATCTCGTCACGGGTCATAGTTTCATCTCCAATACATAGTTACATTGCCTGCTAGATTGCCTGCTAGATTGCCCGTTACATTGCCTGCTACATTGCTCGTCACATGGTCGGTTACATGGTCGGCCACATGGTCGGTATTGTTATTAGCTTTTTAATTATTAGGCTACAAAGAATGGTAGGGAAGTCGTCATCTTGCATAAATTCGGACTTATGCAGACAATAGCTTTCATATTACATAAAAACTATAATTTCTCCATTTTCATTCCTCTCCATGTGCTATGATGTATTTCGATTAGGGTCGTTCGGTACCGTAGTTGAAGGACGGAGTAAGCCCATCAATACTAATTTGGTGGTATATTGAAGGACTGTCTTTGTTTGATATTTCACTCCAACCTTCTCCAAAATCTCTTGTGCAGTATGTGGCATCCCGTCACAGAACTCTAATACTTTTTTCTGCTTGGCAGTCAAACGAACTCTATTACTTTTTTCATCGAACTCACGTTATTTACACTCGTTCATATTGAATGGTTGTTGAAACATCTGTCAAAGACTATTTTTTTATATAGGTTATGGTTGTTTTCTGTATTAATATTTAATACGGAAATAGTCAAGTGATGTTTTATACTGGTCCTGTGCTGTCAAACACGTATCTGTCAAATAGCCATTGACATGTCCCCATTCGCTCAAGCCTCTGTAATAGAACATTTTCAATTCATCAGTAATGATAAAAGGAACAATACCACTACACAGACATTCCTTGAACATTATGAGGCGTCCCACACGTCCATTACCATCTTGAAATGGATGAATACGCTCAAAGCGTACATGTAGATCAAGTATATCTTCAAACTGTCGTTTGCTATTCAGGTAGTCAGCAAGCATTTCTTCCATACGCTCGGCTACTTGTTCTGGTGGGCATGTTTCTTCTCCACCAAATTCATTTGGTAGTCGTTTATAGTCACCTACGGCAAACCAGTCTTTACGATTGTCTGAGGTTCCTGTCTTAAGCACCTTATGTAATTCCTTGATGAAATCTATAGAAAGTTCATCTGTAGCATGTTCTATGACAAGATCTATGCAACGAAAATGATTCACCGTCTCTACGATATCATTCACATTGACAGCCTCCTGCGTCACGCCAATGGTGTTAGTTTCAAAGATATAGCGAGTCTGCTCGTGCGACAATCGGCTACCCTCGATATGATTGGAATTATAGGTTAGATCTATCTGGGTTTTATGATAGATGCCACCTTTCATCCTCATTTCCATTTGCTCGGTCATTGCTATGAGCAGAGGTGATTTTTGGTGCTGAATATTCATATAATGAATTTTTATGAATGTTTGTTGTTATTCTAACATTTACGCCATAGCAGAGGCGATATAATTATCACTCTTCTCAATCAGGCTTAACAAAACGACAACAGCCAAGAAACGATCGAAGTTAGCCATGCCTGAAGCTATGCCCTTCAATTTATTAAAAAGGGTATTGCCTGTGTTATTATTGAAGAATTTACTGCTCATATATCTATTTCTTCTTTGGCATATTGCTTTTTTATATACTTTACATTGGCTCCAAAATTACGAAAAATATTTTGTATAACCTTAGGTTAATGTGACTTATTTTCTTTTAAATGTTCTATTTTTGTGTTTTTCTTCAAAAATGTGATTTATATGCCTCTTATGTAGTTCCTATGTGACTCCTATGTAACTCCCATTTTTCGCCCATTCCTAGGAACGGATTTACAACGGACCTGAAACGGACTTGGAACGGAGGTAGAGCGAACGATGAAAAAAGCGATGGTTTAAAGGAGATAATCTGGGCAAGGAGGGTGTAATTGTTTTGGTGTAATACTCTTGCCTTGAAAAAAATAAAAAGTTTTTAGAGCGAGTATTACACCTTTTGTCGGTATGCGCAATATTTTTGTTGATTATCAGCGTGTTAGATGCGGTGTAATACCCTTGAAAGTATTACACCATTTTTGGCGATTTGATGTAATAGTGGTGTAATACTTTCGGGGGTATTACACCAAGGTGAACGAATTGATATATAATTAATTAGCATACTCAAAACATCAAAGGTGTAATACTCGGCATTGAAAACTTTTTTCAAAAAGTATTACACCAACTATTACACCAGTATTGCACAAAAAAGTTTTACTTTATGCCGAAATACGTACCGAACGGCGATATCAGCAAGTTAGCAATTTCAGTCAAGGAATAATCAAAAAAATCACGAAAAATATTTTGAAATTTCATTTGGATATTTCATGTTTTTTCCTTACTTTTGCACCTCGGTTCTTCATGAGCCAAACCTCAATATCGACAGCCTGATAACAGACACTATCGAGTTGAGAAGAGAGTTATAATTAATCCTTTTTTATTTTTACTTTTAATTTAAACTTTAAAAACCTATGGGAAAACTTTCTCTTGCAGAACAGGTACGTCTCATTGAAGACTTCCTGAGTGAAAACTTCGCCTTCAGACATAATGAGGTGGGCGACACATTTGAGTACAAGGTGCTTAGGCCTGAAATGGGCGAGGCTCCTGCAAATACTGATTATGAGCCAGTTACCGACGAGGCTCTTAACTCCATAATCCTTGAAGCCATGAAAGCTGGCATTGAGGGCAAGGTGGCTAATCTTATCAAGCGCATCATCTGCTCAAAGTCCACGGAAAAGTACAATCCGTTTGTAGCGTATCTCAACGGACTTCCGAAATGGGATGGAGTGGATCGTGTCGCCGATCTTATTCATCGCATTCCTGGCATTAACGATGAAAAGGAGGAGTTCACGCGCCGTTGGTTCAGGTCAATGGTAGCGCATTGGTATGGACTTGACAGAATCTTCGGCAATCAGCTCGTCCTCCTTTTCATTGGCAATCAAGGCTGTGGAAAGGGCTCTTTCATAAAGAATCTGCTTCCTGAACATCTTCAGAAGTATTATCTTGACCACATCAACCTCACGAATAAGCACGACACGGATATGGCTCTGGCTAACTGCGGTCTTGTGAACTTTGACGAGTTTGACAGATACACGGACAAGCAGCAGGCAACCTTGAAGTATATCATCACCAAAGCTGAGGTCAATGCACGTAAGATATATGGTAAAAATATCACTTTACGCCCACGTATGGCATCATTCGTAGCTACAACGAATGTGGTTCGTCCGCTGAAGGACAAGACGGGAACACGTCGTTTCGTGGTGCTTCATATTCCTGCAGGAACTATCATTCCTAATCTTCCTATCGATTATGACCAGCTCTATGCCCAGATAAAGCATGAGGTTTGTGAAGAGAAGAAGACATATTGGCTCACTCAGGAAGAGAACGAGAGACTTCAAGTTCTCAATCTGGATTACTGTGCCGTAGATGACTTCACGGCTATGATCAGCACTTGCTTCCGCAAGCCAAAGGAGAACGAGCAGGGACTACAGATGACAAGTCTTGAGATTCTTGCAGCCGTACAGCAGAGGTATCCAGAAGTGGAATTGACTCGCAGGAATCAGTCGCTTCTCGGCATCAATCTCTCGTCAATGGGCATAATGAATCGCCGAAACAAGAACGGCAAGGTGTATGAGGTGGTACAGATAGCTGCATAGGCGTGTAAAAAAGTATTGGTGTCCGCTAAACTTGTTTTCTGAAAAATAAGTTTAACAGACACCAATATAAAGGTGAGTTCTATAATTTAACGTCAGTTCGACGAATTCAAAATTCTTTAATAAACGCAACTTTGTTGCTTGATCTTACAGAAAATTATTCACGATGGCCAAAAAATTTAACCCAGAAAATTTTAATTTTCTGGTAATTTTCTAAAAATTTTTGTTCCGTCAATAGCAGCTTGCTGCTAAAACAACATAGTTTTAATTATTCGCTGAAGCTCATCAAGCTGAAGCAAGTCGTCGAACTCACGTTAATTTACTTCACAAGTCGTACCTCGTAGAGTTCGCCTACCTGACGGTGTGGCTTGGCAACGAACTTTACTCGTACCTGCTTCTTGCCTTCAAGGGCAGATGCAGGAATCTTGTATGTCTCGTACTTCCATTGTGAAGAACGCCATTTCTTTGAGTTGTTGATGCTCTGAACGAGAACGTCATCTACATAGAGGTCGTACTCGCAGGTGCGCCATTCATCCTGTCCCCAATAGCGTATGCGGAGGCTGAGGTCTTTCTCGCCCTTTGTCTGCATGAGGTATGAGAAGTAATGGCCGTTGCGGGCATCGCGGAAAGGAACATCGTTGGTAACGCCCTTGTTTGACTCGTCAGTCTCCATGAAGTGGTCGCTTTCTGGCTGCTGTTCTCCTGGCTGTACCTTATCCACGGTACGTGCATCGAGAGCCTGACGCTCAGCCTCTTCCTTGGCAAGACGGTCCATATAGTCCTTATAGTCGTTCTCGCTGAGTGCGAGCCAGTAGAGCATATAACGTGAGTCGTGAATCTCGAAGAATGGCTGAAGCTCACCCTCAATCTTGTTCTCCATACGGCAGTTGAGCTTGAAGTGGAGAGGCTTGCCCTCAATAGGTGTGAGGTTCTTGGCGATGTCGTCAACCTCCTTTGCTATGAGATAAGGAGCCTTGTCGATAGGGAGTTTCTTGCCAGATGCCATCTGACCGAAACGGCTGTCATCAGCCTTGAGATGGGCAAGGTCCTCTGTGCCTGTCTTCATGCCGAGGGTGATAGGACCGTGGAGAATGGCAACATACTGCGGTACGTTAGGCATATATTCCACGCTGTTGTGCATAGGGAATGAGATTTCAACAACATCACCCTTCTTCCACTTGCGGTCGAGAGTTACGTACTTGGCAACAGAAGACTTGTCGGTTGCTACAACCTTACCATTGACCTTGACTGAGAAATCATTACACCATGCTGGCTTGCGGAGTTTCATAACAAAATCGCCAGCTCCCTTAGTGAGGGTAATCTTACTTGTCTCACCGTAAGGGAAAGCGGTCTCCTGACGAAGTTCTATGTTCTGTGCCTTCCAGTTAAGCTCGGAAGCAGCATAGAGGTTTACAAAGAGGGTAGTAGGGGTTGAAACATTCGGGTCAGAATGGGTGTAGATGAACTCGCCGTACTTGCCGTGGTTCTCCATACCAGTACCTACGCAGCACCACATAGCCTCGTTAGGCACGGAGTAGTTGCGGTAGTGGCGTGGGCGTGCAGAGGTGAAATATACATATCCGCCATGCTCAGGATGCTGGGTAGAGAGGATATGGTTGAAGGTGGCACGCTCGATGAAATCGGCATATTCTGCATTTTCAGGATCCATGCGGTGGAGGTCTTCGGTGAGCTTGAGCATGTTGTTTGTGTTACATGACTCAAGTCCGTCGATATCCTGTGTGAAGTCAATACATGCCTCCTTGCTTGGGAAGTGCTCACGACGGCTGTTTCCGCCTACAGAGAGGCTGCGGTTATGAGTTACCTCTTCCCAGAAGAAACGGCTTGCCTCGAGGTAGTTCTTGTCACCAGAAAGCTCAGCTATACGTGCGAAACCTACAATCTTAGGCACCTGAGTATTGGCATGCTTATTGTCGAGGAATAAGGCGTTGTGGTCCTTCATTGGGGTGAGAATCCACTTATGAGAGAAACGGCGTGCGCAGTCAAGGTACTTCTTATCACCAGTAATGGCGTATGCATCGGCAATAACCTCGTTGATACCGCCATGCTCCATTCCAAGCATGCTTTCCATCTGTTGGTCGGAGAGCTTGGATGTGATGTCGATAGCCCAGTCGCAGAAGCCGAGGAAGAGTTGTTTTGCATCTTCGTTGCCGCAGTAGAGCCATGCGTCGCGCAAACCGGCATACATCTTATGGATATTGTAGAGAGGAACCCATGTGGCGTTGAAAGTACGGAAATCACCTTCCTTGAATGTTGACCATATCTTATCGCTGTTAGGCACACCGCCAACATATCCCTTGCCCCATGCAGGATGGTTCTGGGCACAGGCAGCAGCACACTCCTTCAGCTCCTTTATCATATACAGCATTCGCTCTTCGCACTTCTTGTCGCCTGTAGCGGCATTGAAGGCAAGGGCTGTGAGATAGTGACCGCCAATGTGACCGTCAAGACCGTCCCAGTTAGGGAATCCCTTTGCCTTTTCAGGAAGACCAGCCTCCTTGCGGTAAGGAGCCAGGATACGGTCAACATCATACTGAAGGAGCACGTTGACGTTAAGGTCGCGAGCATGCTTCAGAGGACCGTCGAGAAGGGTGACGTCGCCAAGAGGGAAGGCGTCAGGGTAGAGGGCGGTCTGGGCGTAGGAGGGGCAGCCTAACCAAGCCTTCCCAAAGGGAAGGATGTTTGATAGTATAGCTAATAAAAATATTTTCTTAAGCATAGTGTTATTATAATTTTCAATTTATCATTTATAATGTATTGATAGCGATAAAAGGTATCTACTCCCCCTGTGGGGGTAAGGGGGCAGCTCCCTCCCTACGGTGGGAAGTCGAAGATTGAGTATCTTCGAGTATGTGCAAAGCGGGGGGAGAGGCCGCTAGATGGTTACGGTCTTCTTCTTCCCATCATATACCACCTTCTTCTCTCCTCCTGGAGTCTTTACGATGAAAGTACGGGTGGTGAGCATTCCATCGAATGAACCTTGACGCTGACCGATAGTGAGGGTCTTGGATTTATCGTTCCATGTCATCTTGATGGTAGAGTAGGCACCATTCTCGTAGTTGAGATTGTCGCCCTCGTCCTCGTAGAGAGTGAACTCGCCGTTGGCTCCAGGGTAGATGAGAAGCTCAAGATTATCCCATTTCTTCTCTGAAGTGTATTGCACATCAGGACCTTGTGGAAGGATTGTGCCAGCCTTGATATAGAGAGGAGAATGAGCAAGAGGAGCAGAAGCCTTGATGCTCTGTCCGCCTTCGAGAAGGGTGTTTGTCCAGTAGTCGTACCACTTGGCACCTGCTGGCAGATAAACCTCAAACTGACGCTCAGCCTTCCAGTCAGGAACGAGATAGCCGTTCTTCTTCTCAAGCTGCACGTTATTATCCCAACCTGTCATGGCATCTGTCTCAACTTTCTTCTCAGGAGTATATAGAGGATCGATGACAGGACAAACAAGGATGTTTCTGCCGAACATATACTCGCGGTTATTGGTCCATGTTTTCTTGTCGGCCTTGAAGTCCATGAAGAGGGCACGCATGAATGAATCGTCGTTCTTTGACACCTGCCATGACTGACTGTATATATATGGAAGGAACTTGTAACGGAGCTTAACGGCATCAACAAGGGCATCATATACAGGTTCGCCCTGCTTGCCGAAGTAATAGAGCTCACGATACACCTCTGTTCCGTGGCTGCGCATCATCGGACAGAAAGCACCGAACTGCATCCAGCGCACGTAGAGCTCCTGATACTGAGGATTGCGAACACCGCTGTTTCTGCCTTGGGTGTTATAGCTTCCTGCGAAGAAACCGCCAATATCGGTATTAACCTGTGGGTTGGCTGTGAGGGTATAGTTGAGACAGATAGGAATCTGTTTGCGGAAACTATCCCATGAAGAGTTGATATCACCGCTCCATGTATTCGCACCAGTACGCTGCTGACCTGCAAAGTAAGAGCGTGTGAGGATGAACGGGCGCTTCTTCTTTGAAGGATCCATATTCTTCTCAGCCTCACGCTGATGGTCATATACTCCGTTCACGCACATGAATGGGAAGATATTGCGTACAGAGCGGTATGTGCCCATAGAGCATTTCTGGTCGAGCTGAGAATCCTTGAAATCCATCTGGTCAGGGTCGGTAGAATCCATCCACCATGCGTCGATACCCATCTTGTGAAGGTTGCTGAGGTATTTCCAATAGATGTCGCGAGCCTCTGAAGAATAGCAGTCATATACTCGAACTCCTGATGGGTAGTCCTTGCGAGGAGGCCAGAAACTGAGTCCGCTTTGAGGCCATGTCTCGAAGTCGAAGAGCAGATTCTTAGATTTCAGTTCCTTGAAAGCCTTTGTCTCAGGACCGAAACTTGACCAGATAGAGATGCTCATGTGGGCATTCTTTTCGTGAACCTCGTTGATAAGGTCCTGAGCGCGTCCGAAGTCCTCGTTGAGGAACTCCATGGCATTCCATGTATAGTTACTGCCCCAGTACTGCCAGTCCTGAATGATACCATCGAACGGAATACCAAGTTCGCGGTACTTGCGCACCACTCCTATAGTCTCGTCCTGAGTCTTGTAACGCTCACGGCTCTGGTGGAAACCGTATGTCCAGAGAGGAAGCATAGGAGCCTTGCCTGTGAGGTGGCGCATCTCCTTGATAACGCCATCGGCATCCTTGCCATACATGAAGTAGTAGTCAGATTTCTTTCCTACCTCACTCTCAAGAACAACCTCTCCAGCTTCGCCCTGCTTTGGAGTAGCGAGGTGGGTAGGAGAGTAATTATCCCAGTAGATTCCGTAGCCCTTAATGCTTTGGTAGAAATGAGCGAAGTCCTCAAGATTGCTCTGCTCCATACGGCGGTTCTCGTCGCGCTGACTCATCTTGCCGTTCTGGAGAAGACCAACACCATATATTTCCTCATCCTTGTCGAGCGAGAAAGTCTGCTTTACCTTGAAGGCATCAGCATTAGGCCCAGAAGTGATAGGCGTAAACTTTGATTCGCCCTCAGTCATGAGCGTTTTGCCCTTGGCATCAGCAAACGATACCTTGCCATCCTTTACCGTGACGGTAAGGGCAGACGACTTGTAGATAGTGGCATTGCCGACTGTTTTCTTCGTCACCTTTACCTTTTCAGGGGTAGAGATGACGACAAGTGATTTCTGGTCGGCAGTATTTCCATTGTCTCTGAGCACTCGCACGGTTTGTGGAGTGAAGAATTCAATGGTCTGAGCCGACATAAGCGCTGACAAAGGCAGCGCAAAGAGTACGGTTGTCGTTAATAGGCATCTTTTCATAATTTTAATAATTAATCAGTTAAAGTTTTATGGTTGTTTTTTGTCCTTTATATGTTACTGTCTTTTCCCCCTTCGGAGTTTTGACAATGAACGTGCGAGTATTGAGCATTCCGTCAAATGAACCTTGACGCTGAGGCACCTTTCTCATAGTTGTAGTTATCGCCCTCATCCTCATAGATAGAGAACTCACAATCTGCACCTGGATAGATATTGATAGTGATAGGTTTTCCTATCTGTGCAGCGGTGTATTCTGCTACCTCAGTAGTAGGAATGATAGAACCAGCCTTTACATAGAGTGGCAAGGTTGATATTTCAGACTTGCATTCAATCCACTTACCACCTTCTTCCGTCTTGCCAGTCCAATAGTCAATCCATTGTGCGCCCTTTGGAAGATATACCTTGCGTGTAGCAGATTCCTTGATAGGCTGCGTTACAGGACATACGAGGAAATCGCCAAACATATACTCATCTTTCATGTCGAGCACATTGTCGTCTTCAGGGAAATCGAAGGCAAGGAGGCGAGCCATTGTGTAAGAGCCTTTTGACTGCATAGCTGCGAGGCTATATAGGTAAGGTATATGCTCATAGCGAAGGTTTATCATCTTCAGGATAGCATCATAATACTGAGTGCCAGGCTCACCGAATCGCCATATCTCGCGTGGAGTATCACTTCCGTGGCTACGGAGCATTGGAAGGAATGTGCCCCATTGGAACATACGCACATAGTATTCCCTGTAGTTCTCATCCTTAACACCTTCAGGGAACTCACCCTTGTAGAACCATCTGCGTCCGTCGCCTCTTGTGAAGAAAGAACCAACATCGACAGTCCAGTATGGGTTTCCTGTTGCCATATAGTTGAGACCAGAAGGAATCTGCTGACGGAACGACTTCCATGAAGCGTGGGTATCACCATTCCATACCACCGTGCCGTATCTCTGCTGACCAGCGTATGTAGAACGGGTGAGGTTTACCACACGTTTTGTATTGTTAGGTTCTGCACGCTGATTCTCGTAGATACCCATAGAGTGATATAGAGAGTACAGACTGCTACGCTCTACTCCAAGAGCCTCGCTGAGCACATCCTTATTCAACTGCCAGCGGTATTCCTGATCATCCCATCCGTAGGGTTTGTTCTCATCCTTCAGGGAATGTGAAGGAATGCGGTTCCAGTCGCCATCGAGAGGTTCACTTGAGTCGCACCACCAAGCATCAAAGCCCTGAGAATAGAACTCATTCTTGGCATAAGACCAGTAGTGTTTACGAGCTTCTGGATTGAACACATCATATACATCGTGCTCAAGCATCATACCGCGATTCTTGAAGTCTTCAGCCTCCGGGCACCACTGAGGGTTTGGCCAGATGCTAACCATGAGTTTCGCATTGAGAGAGTGAACAGAGTCGGCAAGAGCCTTTGGAGATGGGTAGTACTTAGGATTCATCTTCATATATCCCCAGCCCTCTGGCCAGTAGTTCCAGTCCTGTACTATCATGTCGATAGGCACATGACGACGGCGGTACTCCTTCAATGTGTTTATAATATCGTCAGAAGAGACATAACGCTCCTTTGACTGAGTATATCCAAATAAATAACGAGGCATTAGTGATACTTCGCCTGTGAGATAGCGATAGCCTGCCACTACATCATCAAGACGAGCACCTTTGATGAAGTAATAGTCGAGTGTCTTTGCACCCTCAAGTTGCATAGTGGTGATGCTACCATCATTCTTGAACTTCATGGCACAGCCAGCATCAAACAACAGGCCATAGCCATTAGTAGAGCATAGCATAGGCAGCATGGCCTTTAGGTTGTGCTGAGTAAGATAGAGTGTCTTACCCACAAGGTTGAGATAGTCCTCCATGTGAGAGCCGAGACCATAGAGAGCCTTCTCGTTTTGAGAAGAGAATGACACATAGTAGCGTGTGCTTCTGCCAATAGTGTCTCGACGGATGATATCCTTCACCGTCACTTTGCCGTTAGCAGTTTCCTCTACATGAGCAGATTTCTCGTCGTAGATAATCTTCTCCTGTACAGAAGGTTCTGCTTTTAGCGAATTTGGTATTTGATTAAGGATTATATTTTTATCCTTATCCTCAAAAATGATTCCGTTATTTGTCTTTGAATATTTTACGGTTAGTTCTGAACTTCGGAAAATGATTTCGTCGCCATTTTCCGTCTTTTCTACTTTTACACTCTGGTTAGTATAAACGCATGCCCCTGTGTTGTTTTCCTGTAATGAACCGTCATTACTCCACTGAACACGTACAATAGAAGGGGTGATAAAGTTTATTCTTAGTACTGGATCAGCAAAAACTGCCAATCCAATACCAAGAAAAACAGATAATATAATGGTCTTTAAAATACGCATTATTGCATTAGTTTATGAGGAAAATCTTATTTACACCTTTGTAGGTACAGGTGATGGTTGCACGACCGTCATTGATCTTACCTATCTTTACCTGTACTGAAGGATCAGAAGCCTTGACCTCAAGCTTTGAGGTATCAGTCAGTTTTCCATAAACCTGATAGCGGTTGCACTCCATATAGGCGTTTGTCTGAGAAGTGAAGATTGGACTTTCAGGAACAATAAGCTTAACGCCATCAGCATAGATATCAACTGTAGGAACTACAGGGATATTACAATCAAGCCCTGGCTTTGAGAAGCCCATACCTCTCATGTCGAAGAGACCGAAAGGACGGTTGTTATTCGGACGCTGGAAAGGACGTTGTGCAGGAGCCTGAACCTCAGGACCTTCTACTACGAAGTAAATAGCATGCTTGCCCTGAAGGCCTTCAACTGCTGGTACTGCTGTTGTGAGTTTGAGAGCCTTATTTCTCTGCTTGCCGTCAACATTGATAACTGCAATTTCCTTGCCGTTCCATGCAGAGTTTGCATAAGGGCCGTCGAGCATTACATGAATCTTGAATGCCTCGTCTGTGCGTGGAGTGATGAACAGATTGAGAGTTGTGCCATCGCCAGCCTTTGTGCCGGCAAATGCATTGCATCCTTTAGTGTTTTGGGCAAGACCTCCGAAACCGAAGTACTTAAAGCCGATAATACCACCGTTTTTGATGCCCTGAAGCTCCATCTCGTTCTTCCACATATCATGGTTATCCTGCATCCAGTTCTGGTCGCTCATATAGCAAGCGATACCTGCTGAATAGTAGTTGTATGGGTTGAGGCCGAAGATTTGGAAACCCTCACTTGTTACCTCAGCACCTGTATATTCATTGCCGTTGGATGCCTTAGCTGTCCATTCGTTGTTTGGTGCGTATGGGTCATATCCTGTGATACGGACCTTACCGCCTTGAGCAACAGACTTCTTGTCCCACTCAATCTTTACAGGAGCTACCATTGCCTGACGAGCATTGCCGAAACCGCGTGGTGGACGATGATAGAACACATACCACTGACCGTTGATCTGCTGGAGAGAGCCGTGAGTGTTGTGAGCAGAGTTTGTTGTGGTGAGTGCAGAACCGTCAGCATTGATTTCAACACCACGAGAATCAACAAGCACACCACCTGAACGCCAAGGACCGAGTGGAGAGTCACCATAAGCATAACGGAGGGTTGAGTTGCTTGAACCTAATCCGTAGTCAGGACCACTATGTCCTGAGAATACCATAACATACTTGTTGCCTACCTGACGGATAGAAGAAGCCTCGAAGAAGTTGAAGTCGCCAGGCTTCTGTCCCTTGTAGAGAGAAGGATACTGTGTTCCTTCCGGATCACGAACCTCGCCATAGCGGTGGCTTGCAGGGATGAAGTAGTCGTGTATCTCTGTTCCAGGACGAACTGCCCACATATTATCTGGATCAAGCTCAAAGGCAGTAGAGTGCTGGAAACCATAGAATACATATGCACGATAGCCCTTCTTGAAGTCCTTATCCTTCTTGTTTGTTACAGGCTCAACGAATACAGATGGGTCGAAGTCAATCTTACTGCCCTCAACACAAGCTGTACCATCAGCATTAAGGTTTACAGGAGTGAAAGGACCGTTTGGACGGTCACCCTTACAAACCATAGCTGTTCTGCGCCATCCGCGAGAATGAGGATATAGCCAGTATGTTTTCTTGCCTGTTTCCTTGTCTGTTGTCTCTACGAGGTCAGGAGCATACATGATATCCCACTGACCATTAACATAGTGTGAGAATAAAGGACCCTCGTCACGCCATTGTGAGAGGTCTTCAACAGGAGCAGACCACATACGGATATCAAGTCCGCAGTACTTGTCATAGCTTGTATCATGTGAACCTATGATATAGGCACGCAACTTTCCTGGGTTATCAGGATCCTCGAATACACGTGGCTCACCATCTGGGAGATGTTCCCAGAGTGGGAGGTAAGGGTTCTGCGCATTTGCAGTCATAGAAACTGCCGCGAGAAGCGAGAGAAATGTTTTTTTCATAAAAATGTAATATGGTTAATTATTTTTTCTTTGGCTGATCTACAAGTTCATTCTTCTCAATAGTCCAATCCTTGCGCTGTGACATTCCGTTATCATTACCGAGGAACATCTTAGCCGCATTCTTGTCACCCTTGAGATTCCAGTTAAGCCATGCAAGAGCAGGAATAGAGAACTCGCCACCGTAAGGCTGGCTGTATGTACCGCCATGACCAACAGGATAGTTAACTGCGATAGCAGGAACGTGCTTGATTCTCTTGAAGTCATCCATACCGTTCTCGTATGCTATGTCATCCTTACCACCAAGTACATACATGATTGGCACCTTGATCTCATTAAGCTTATCCTTTGATGGCATTGGCATACCAGGAACGGCAGAACCAGCATTATTATTATTGAAAAGTCCGCTATTCATAATCATGAGAAGAGAGATACGTGGATCGGCAGAGTTAGAGAGAGTCTGAAGACCACCGCATGACATACCTGCCACACAAATCTTCTTCACGTTGATCTTACCATAATAAGGAGAGTTCTTGTCACTATTCTGAGCCATAATCCAGTCAATTGACTCTAACTGCTGCTCAGAAACTGAACGCTCATATTTCCAGCCATTTACACCTGGTGCAGGATAATAGCCTGTTGCTATTACCATATAGCCGTGAGATGCTATCTCGTTGAGGAAGTTCATATGCTCGAAAGGAGAGTTGTTGCAAGCTCCGTTACCCCAAACAAGTACTGGTAGAGGATTCTTCTTATTGAACTTTGACAAATCCTGTGGGCAGAAGATTGTGTGTGCCTTCAGACTTGCCTCTTCCTTCATGATAGCTGGATATGCGCCTGTACCGCCCTTCTCAAGGATACTTGACTTAGGGTCAAGACGAGCAGAATTGAACCACTCAACCATTTTCTTCAGGTTCTCAGGAGTGTACATGTTAAAGCCGTGACCACCTTCTGGTTCCTCTACGAGGAATGACTTCACGCCATTAGCCTGAAGTTTGTCATAGAACAAAGAGCCTTGGCAATGAGGAACTACATTATCCTTGATACCGTGGAAGATTCCTACTGGAACATCCTGTGGGTCAACATAGTAAAGAGCAGAAAGCATTTCGTAGTTGTCAGTATGTCCTTCCTTGTCCATGCCCATTACGGCAACCTCTGGACTCTTAGGATCTTTTGCTACACCGTCACAATCCATGTGGAGGAGATCAACAGGACCAGACCATTCACAGCATGCGTTCACATTACTCTCATAGTCGGTAAAGATACCGAGTTTACCCTCGATGTCATATTCCTGAGTACCGCATTTTGCCACTTTCACACCATTCGATGTAGCCATCACAGAAGCAAGGTGAGCACCTGATGAGAAACCTGAAGTAGCGATGAATGATGGATCGAGTTTGAACTTCTTAGCCTTTGCGCGGAGGAAACGCACAACAGCCTTGATGTCGTTGATCTGTGCAGGCCACTTAGCATCCATACTTGAGCGGTGGTTAGGTGTTACTACAGCATAGCCAGCCTCAAGGAGAGCAGCACAGATAGTATTGATATCAGCCATACCCTTAGAGCTATTGCTGAACCATGCGCTACCGTAGATATGTACCACTACTGGGAATTTTTCCACGCCCTCTTTCTTTGGGATGTAGATGTCGAGGTTGTGATACTCTTCACCATCACCTACATAGTTGATGTCACGATAAATCTTGCTACAAAGGCTGTCAGCACGATTGTTTTTTAACTGCTGGCCGCCAAATCCGAAAGGACCAGGCTGTTGTGCCTTTGCAGGCATCAAGCAAGCAGCCATGAGAATAATTGATGAAAGAAAAGTTTTCATTTGGTTATGAGTTATTGTTGTTATTAAATAAAATGACTTTTTTACTCCATTTTCCACCAGTCGAAGTTGAAGAGATTGCGCTTCTGCATCTTTCCACCCTTGAACACTAAGTAGAGGTCGTGCTTGCCACTTGCGTTAGTGAGGTTTGTGGTAAACTCCTGATACTTGAACTTGGTGTTAGGCACGGAAATCTTGCCAATCATTGGTCCGTCAACATCGTCAAGGTGAAGTTCCATCTCACCACCATAGAGATGAGCAGAACAAGAAGCCGTGAACTTCTTTGCGCCCTTGCCGAAGTCAACACCCTTGAGCATGATGTACTCGCCATCATCAATATCTGTAACAAAGAGTGTAGGATTCCAAGGACCGGAAGGATTCTCGCGCGTTGTCTTCAGACCATATCCCCAAGCCATTGTCTCTGCCTGAACCTGACGGAAAGGGTTGAATGAGCCTACCTGTTCGAGTTTGCAATCCTGGAAGTATGGAAGTTCCTGAATAGTGCCGTCTGCATTATATGTCATCTCGGCAGCAGAAACAGAACGCTGCTCTGCATGACGGCTTGTCTCAAGACGGAAAATGTCATAGTTCAAGCCAAAGCAGTATGACTTGCCCTTATAGTCGATGATACCAGGATGATTGCCACGAGTACGTGGAGTATGATCCATGATATGTCCCTTATACTCCCAAGGACCAGTTGCACTCTTGCTCATGGCATAGCCGATACCCTCTGGACAGCAGGTTGAGGCAAATGCCATATAGTAGCATTTCTCGCCCTTTGCATTCTTGCGGCTCCAGAACCAAGGTCCTTCCTGATAGTCCTTGATTTTAGGATGCTCCACAATTTCTCCAGAATAAGATATCATATCCTCGTTGAGCTTAACCATATAGAGGTTTGGATTACCCCAATACATATATGCCTGTCCGTCATCATCAATCCATACGGTTGGGTCAATGTCGTACCAATGCTCTTTCTGCCAAACAAGTGGCTTTCCGAGTGGGTCTTTGTAAGGACCGAAAGGTGAGTCTGCAACAAGAACACCTATTCCATTGCCATGAATAGGACAATACATGTACCATTTTCCATTACGCTCAATGACCTGTTCTGCCCATGCGCCATTATTACCTTTGTACCACTCAAAGTTTCTGAGAGAAGCCACAGCTCCGTGATCCTCCCAGTTCACCATATCAGTAGAGGTATAGAGAAGCCAGTCCTTCATCATGAAGCCCCCCGCTCCATCTTCATCGTGAGTGGTGAAGAGATAGACGGTATCGCCATGCACGTAAGGTGCAGGGTCAGCTGTGTACTTTGTCTGGATAATAGGCATATTGAGCTGTGCAAAAGCTGAAGTAGAGCAAAGCATAGCCGCCATTGTAATTGCCTTGGATAGTGTTTTAGTTTTAAGCATGATTGTAAATCTTTTTTGTTAATGGTAGTTTTTAAACGAAATTGTCATAAGAAGGAAGCAAGTCCAATTCAGCTCCAATCCAGGTCCAATGTAAGTCCAATCCAACACCTATTCTGAATTGGAGTCAGATGGGACTTACAACGGACTTACAACGGATTCACAACGGACTTACTCTACCTTTATTCCGATGGCCTTTATTGCATCGGAAGAGTTGCCATATACAAGCTCGTAAGAGCCTTCCTTTGTGTGTATGGTGTTTGTACCCTCATCAAACCACTCAAGGCTCTTGTCGTTGATGGTGATAGTGGCATTGACTGTCTGACCAGCCTTTACGTCTACACGCTTATAGGCACGCAACTGCTTTATAGGACCATTAGGGTCGCTTGGGTTCTTAACATATACCTGAACAACCTCTGTGCCATCCTTCTTGCCCTTATTGGTAACAGGGATGGTCATTGTAACGGTCTGTCCCTTAGTTATTTTATCAGCAGAGAGAGTAGCATTGCCAATCTCGAAGTCGGTATATGAAAGTCCATAGCCGAAAGGATAGAGTGGCTTGTCGTTCTTCATATAGCGATATGTGCGACCAGCCATGTTATAGTCCTCGAAATCACCGAGCTGCTCTGAGTTCTTATAGAATGTGATTGGGAGCTTACCGCTTGGATTAACCTTGCCATAGAGCACGTCAGCCACAGCCTCACCGCCCTTCATGCCAGGATACCAAGCCTGTAGGATAGCGTCACATGACTCTGTCTCTGGCTGAAGTCCGATTGCAGAGCCTGAGCAGTTTACATAGATAACCTTCTTGCCGGCAGCCTTGAGTGCCTTGAGGAAGTTACGCTGAACGGCAGGAAGCTCGATGTTTGTGCGGTCTCCACCCTTGAAGCCTTCGATAGTAACAGGCATTTCCTCACCTTCGAGTGAAGCTGCAATACCACCTACGAAGACAATCTTGTCATATCCTGCGAGCTTCTTGATGATATCATCATAGTTGATGATTGACTCTGTACCTACATTTACGCGGATACTTGCACCCCATGTAGGAACGTGAGCAAAGTGAATCTCAATCTTGTATTCCTTGCCAGCCTCTACCTGAATAGGTGTGCGGGTAGGGGTTACGCGCCATGTATTGAACTTCTGCTTTACCTCACCATTAACGATAACGTCAAAGTCAGAAACAGACTCTACGTTGATAACCACCTCGCCTGACTTCTTAGGACGGAAAACTGTCTCATACTGAGCGCTGAAGTCTGTTAGGTTTACACCTGGAGCCCACTGATAGTTACCTGCTGTTGTCTTGAAGAAAGGAGAAGCGTGCCAGAGTGTTGCGACAGGAGCACCCTCGCGCTTTGCATTATTCCAGAAAGTACCCTTGAAACCCTTCTTCCCCTCGAATGAAAGCTGGTCGAATACGTCTGTAACAATCTTATTATCAGTAAGGTCGCATCCCTGCATATACTTTGCCTTTTTGTTGTAGAGACGTACACCATCAAGAACGGTAGATGTAGTTGTAGGAGTACCGTTATAGTTACCCCACATCATCACCTTGTCGTTTGCGTTAGGACCAATGACAGCTACCTTCTCATTCTTAGCAAGAGGAAGTACGTTGTTATTGTTCTGGAGAAGTACGATAGACTGACGAGCGATGTCAAGGGCAATCTGAAGATGCTCCTTGCTCTCAAGTACAGAAGATGGTATCTTGCTCCATTCTACGAGTGAAGGTTCATCCATTTCACCGAGGTCGAAACGTCCTTCAAGCAGACGGATAACGTGCTTGTCAACCTCTGATTCCTTGATAAGATCACGCTTAACTGCCTCTGGAATACTCTTGTAGGCATAGTTGAAACCACACTCTACATCAGTACCGGCAAGTGTGGCACGGGCAGAAGAGTGAACGGCATCACTTGCCACCTTATGATTCTCGTGGATATCAGAAACAGCTCCACAGTCACTTACTACGAGATACTTGAAGCCCCACTCGTTACGGAGAATATCCTGAAGCAGACGTGTGCTTGAGCAGCAAGGCTCATTGTCATAGCGCTGGTATGCACACATCACCTCACGAACCTTTGACTCCTCTACAAGATACTTGAAGGCAGGAAGATATGTTTCCCAGAGGTCACGAGCAGAGATGTTATTGATATCTGCTGTGTGACGGCTCCACTCTGGTCCTGAGTGAACGGCATAGTGCTTTGCACAAGCCCAGAGCTTGCGATACTTGGAATTCTCAGGTCCCTGAAGGCCACGTACAACGGCATCACCCATGAGTGAGCTGAGGTATGGATCCTCACCATATGTCTCCTGACCGCGTCCCCAACGTGGGTCACGGAATATGTTTACGTTAGGTGTCCAGACAGAGAGGGCATGGAAACGCAGAACATCATCACCTGATTTCTGCAACTCATTCCACTTGGCACGTGCTTCTGTGCTGACAGCGTCGAACACCTTATATACCAAATCATTATTAAATGAAGCAGCCATACCGATAGGCTCAGGGAAGTTGGTCACATTTCCCATATTGGCATAGCCATGAAGAGCCTCGCTCCACCACTGCCAGTGCTTAATGCCGAAACGTGGAATTGCAGGAGAGTCATCGAGCATAAGAGATGCCTTCTCCTCAAGTGTGAGACGTGAACACAAATCCACAGCACGCTCATGAGCTGAGAGTGATGTATTCTGATAAGGATACTGCTGGGCATAGCAGCCCAATACTGCCTTTCCTGAAGGCAAAACTCCTGAAAATAGTAGAGCTAATAGAACTTTCTTCATTTTAATTAATGTATGTATTTTTTACCGTTTACGATATAGATCTTTCCTTTTTCTAATACCTTGACACGCTGTCCGAGGAGGTTATATGGGGTTGGCGTTGAGAGATTAGGGGTAAGTATCTGAGGCGTGATGCTTGTCTCTTCAACATCAACCGACTCCCTAAGCGCTGCGTGAACACCCCAATAGGCAGGTTTCTTGGTGAGATTAGAGTTGAATAACAGAGGATTCCTGCCTGTGCGCCATGTGAGGTCATCAGAGAGTCCCCATATCAAGAGCGATTTGCAGTTATCATGCTTCATTGCTATGTGTGCCATACTATAGAAGCCTAAAGCCTGTTTCTGAAGGTTCTCCTCCGACTTGTCGTCAATACCAAGGTCAAGCTCCGTGATACGACACTCAAAGCCTGCATCCTTGAAACGTGCTATGTTGGCATCAATGGCAGAAGCGTAGTTGAAACCAGCATCCATGTGGGCTTGTAATCCTACTCCGTGGATAGGTATGTTGCTTTTACGCAGACGCATGGCAAGGTTATACAGAGCCTCGCTCTTGCCCCAGCCTTTTGCCTCCACACCATAGTCGTTGAGGATTAGGATGGCATCTGGATCATACTTATGTGCCCAAACGAAAGCGGAGTCAAGGAAGTCCTCGCCTATGCCTGTTGCCCATACTGAAGGACGAAGGTCATAACCGTTAGGGTTGGAGTATATGGTCTGCTGATTGTCGGATAGCACCTCATTTGCTACATCCCATTCCGCTACCTTACCCTTCCAGTGCGTCACCACGTTCTTTATATGGTTGTGCAGAATGTCAAGCAACTGTTTACGGGTAAAATTGTTTGTATTCTTTATACCATCAGAGGTAAGCCATGAAGGCACCTGAGAATGCCATGCGAGTGTATGACCACGAACACGCATGTTATGACGCTTTGCAAAGTTCACGAGACGATCACCGTCGTTGAAGCTGAAACTGCCCTTACTTGGCTCAACGGCATCAAACTTCATCTCATTCTCGCAAACCACCATGTTATATTCCTTAGCAATGAGGGCAGAGCGCGACTCACTGTCGTTATCCACGTTTATCTTCCATACAGGTACGCAAGTGCCGATGAACGAGCCTTCCTTCTCGGCATACTCACGCAAAGATGTTGCGTCCTGTTTTTCCTCTGCAAGATCAGGCAATACGTAATCCTCGGAAGTCTGTTCCTCGTCCTTATCCTCTATATCGCCTTGACCTGAATAAGCAAGCGAAGTGACACGTGCCACTACCTTGAAGCCTTCATCTGTAAGCTGTTGCTCAACCTTCCAGCTATATGCTTTTGGGTAGATGACGTTGAAATCCCATGTCACATCCTGATAAGCTGTCTTGCCCTTAGCAGATAGGAGAACGAACTCATCCCCTTCGTGAAGGTCTGCATCCTTGGTAAGCTGAATACGAAGACGAGGCATCTGTTCTGAAACAGAGAAATCCTGATTAATGTTATAGTAAGACACAGAGCCTTCCACCTCTACCTTGTCATAGCTCTCGACAGACGAAATCTCGCAGTCTATGCGTGCTGTTGGACGGAGAATGAGCGTCACATCCTGATTCTTGGCATAGTCGGCAAAGACAAGAGTACCAATATTGTCATCGCCCGGCTGAAGAATGCCATACACGTTAGTGGTGGCTGAGATATTGCCTGTTCCTCCACCTATTGCATCCTTCATTATGTTAAGACCCACGGCATTTGTAGTGCCAGTGCCACCAGATAGCTTCTTTGCCTTTGCCTCAGCAACATCGTTATTGATGAGCACACGACCGCCCAGCACCCTGATACCTCCGTTTATAATATTCTTGTTACCTGTTATGCGGTAAGTGCCAAGACCTTCCTTCACTATACCCACCTGCGTGTCCATATTGTCATCAACAGGAGAGATACGTCCGGCAAGAACAGCATCATCGTCAGAATATCCCAGTACATAGTATGAGCTGTTTCCTGACTTTGCCTTTGCGTATCCGTATATCTGACTTCCTTCTTCTGTGTCAAGATGTCCAATGCGGATACCGCGAGTTCCCGATTCTGCAGCAAGCGTAGCACCCTTATGCAGAGTCACTTTGCTTGTTGCCAACGTGCTGTTAGCCTTACCCTCAGCCATATCCTTAAAGGCAGCATCTGGGTTAAAAGTCTTGCCGTTGTGCATCCACATCAGACCATAGAAACCATTTGTTGTGGATAGATCCTTATATGGCCATATATGTACATCGCCCTTGAACTTCGACCAGTCAGGACTCTTCTTATCCTTATCTCCGATATATGTGCGCTCACCACCGGAATAGATATCTATGCGCCCCTCACCCGTCACAGGACATTGGATATATGTGTAGCGAGCTGTCTTGAGAATGAGGTTAGACCCCTCAAGCATATTCAGCGGTGTAGAGAACACCACGTATGAGGAAGATGTGTTCTGCTTGCTTATATCCTTGGTGACAGTCCCCTCGATTGTGAGAGGGGTATCGGCATAGGAGTAGCCTAAACAGAACCACATAAGGAGACCCACCCCCAAGCCCCTCCCGTAAAGGGAGGGGAGTAGATAGTATTTTTTGCTAAAAGATTCTGCTATTTTACGAAATGTATTATGCATAATTCTTCAACTTTTCATATATCTTTTCCCTTATAGCGATAAGTTGTATCTATTCCCCTCCCTTTATGGGAGGGGTTCAGGGGTGGGGCTCTCTTTTACTTTATCACCAAAGCACCATTCACAGGAATCGTTGGGAAGAATCCCTTCTTCATTATAGTATTCGTAACCTTCATCTCCTTGACAGAGCCTTTAGGAGTTACGCCCTTGATGCCCTTGTCGCTATCACTATAAACGCTTACGGTGCTTCCGAACGCAAACAAGTGCATAGGGATTGAAACCTTAATTGGTTCCTTCTGTCCGTTTACGGCTACTATATACCACTTACCTTCCTGACTCCTGCGTGCAAGTACGATATACTTACCTGGATAACCGTCGATAAATAAGGTTTCCTCCCATGTAGTAGGAACCTTCTTCATGAAATCAACAGCCCATGCAGGTGCATCATTGAGGTTGTTTGGTGCCATGGCGAAGTGCTGAACAGGGCTCTGGAACAATACTGCTGTAGCGAGGGCGAACACATCAGAGGTTACACGATGACCGCCCCACATCTCGTTTGAGTTCTTAGGGTTATAGTACCAGTTGAGTGTTGAGCCTCCGAAGTCCATACTGCCCACTACATTACGGATGAATGGAAGGAAAGTAGCATCCATAGCCTCACGGTCACACTCGTTCTGACCAAAATGCAGATTCTCAGAAGCACGTACAGCCTCACTTGCCACATAGTTAGGGAAGAGATATTCCCATCCGCGTGGTAGGGTGCAGCCGTGGAAGATAACGAGAATGTTATGCTTCATTGCATCCATGAGGATGTCGCGGTAAAGCTCCATAGTGCATTGCTTGTCACCTCCGAAGAAGTCAACCTTGATACCACGGATTCCTATGCTCTGCATCCATTCCATCTCCTGCTGACGACGATAAGCTGTGCTCATGCAGTTGCGTGGAGTTTGTGGAGCATCATTCCAGATACCGTTTGAGTTATACCAGAGATAGAGATATACGCCCTTCTCCTTTCCATACTTTGCAAGTTCTGCTATACGGTCACGACCAATCTGTGTATCCCACTGAGCATCAATGAGAAGTGACTCCCAACCCATAGCAGCGGCAAAGTCTATATACTGCTTCTGAGTGTCGAAGTTACAGCTCTCATCATTTGCAATAATCCATGACCATGCACCACGACCGTATGAATCCTTCACCTTATCGCGGAGAGAGGCTATAGTTTTAGCATCCATCTGCATAGGATTTTGAGCAGCAAGCACATCCCATGTGATAGTTGACTCTACAATATCCTTGAGATTATCAGATATAGAAATAGTACGCCAAGGTGTTGTGTCTGGCAAAGCCATCTGAGCACCTGTTGAGCCATAGCCATTGTTTTCCTTCTGGCTTGGGAAAGAGATCTGATAGTTTCCTGCACCCTTGTTCTCAAGTTTACAGCCAGGATATCCGCCTGCTGAACCTGTTTCTGAAACGAGAATCCAGATATTCTGTTCTGCTGTATTAGGAGCCTTGAAAAGACAAGGGAAGGTGTAGCCGAGTCCCCAACCGTTTTTGCCCATCTCCTGATCTGCATCATAGTGGGTTTCATAGCTTGGTGCTGTGCGTGCAAAACCTGTCATCTCACCCATTTGTGGGCATAGGAAAGTTGTTGTACCGTCAATCATAGAGAAAGATGTTGCCTCGCTGTTCACAACAACGCACATAGCCTCTTTCTTTGACTTCAGTAACTCATACTGGAAAGCGATGTTATTATTACTTACATTGAATGTAACCTTCATCACATCCTTACCTTCTTTGTTTGCGAAGGTATATACCTGCTGGTTTGCTTCGTAATGGTTATTTTTACGCTTTATATTATATAAGGTGTAATCTGCAACAATAGCCTTGACCTCAGAAGTATTCTTGAGGGTAAGATCCTTTGTGAAATCTCCTATATTCGTATTCAGACCAAGGTCTGACTTTCCGATACAAGTAGTGTTATTATAATTTACAACGTATGAAGGTTTACCGTCTTCACATGTTACGGTCACTTTAAGCTTACCGTCTGGAGATACCTGAGCATAGCAGCCTAACCAAGCCTTCCCCAATGGAAGGATGTTAGATACTAAAGCCAATAAAAATAGTCTTTTAAACATAATGTTATATATAATTTGTAAATTTACAATTTGTGATTTCTCCCATTATCGCGATAAAATGTATCTAACTCCCCCTGTGGGGGGTAGGGGGAGCTCCCTCCCTACGGGGGAAGTCCGATGTGATAATATCGGAGTATGTGTCAGGGGCGGGGGGAGAGGCCGTTTATTCTTTACAGAACCACTTATCCAAGTTGAACAGCTTACAGCCTTTTAATCCCTTGAACAGGAAGAAAACATCGCGTGTGCCCTGTATCTTTGTGACAGGAGCAGAGAAATCCTCCCATTCCTCCCAACCTCCGGTTGGTGCAATATCTACGGTTGCTATCTTCTCGCCCTTGATAGAGTCAAGATGCACCTCTATCTGTCCACCCTGAAGTGCACTTGCTGCCGTTACTGTTATGGTTGAAGGAACCTTTGAGAAATCCACCTCGCGAAGCTTTATCCAGTCGCCATTGTGTATATCACTTACCCAAACGCGGTTCTGTTTCTTGTTCCATTCTGACTTGATACCTTGAGAGAATGCCATTGTCTCGCCCTGAACGGTCTCAAACGGATTGAGTTTGCCGATAGGAGCAGGACCTTCATGTGTTGGCTTGATGATAGGCAGACGACCGTCCTTCTGCCATTCAAACTCCTCTACACATGCACTTCTTGCGAAGCCTCCACCCTTAGGAAGCCAACCTGTATGGTAGAAGAAATAGTTATGTCCCTTGAACTCGATGATACCGCTATGGTTTGTAAACGAGTTTGTTTCGTTTGTCTGAGGCATAACCTCACCAACGTATGTCCAAGGTCCCTGTGCTGTTGGACCCTCAGAATATGCTATGCACTCAGGAATGCCGCCAGCGGCATAGATAAGGAAATACTTTCCCCAAGCAGAGGCGGCAAGTTCCTTCTTTGTCAAACCTAATTTCTTTATCTCTTCCTTCGAGAGAGAACGCTGTTTGTGAAGCCAAGGACCTTCAACATATCGCTGGATAGTTGAGTCGCATTTCAACTCTGAATCCAGATGAATCATGTCCTCTGATAGTTTCGCACTATAGAAGCGTGGATTGCCCCAACCTATATATGCCTGATTATTCTCGTCAATCCAAACTGTAGGGTCGATGTGGTCCCATTTGCCATTCTCAAAGAGTGGCTTGCCGAGAGCATCGTGATAAGGACCTTCTACCTTGTCTGCAACACCGACACCGATAGCCATACCACCGCTAATCTTTGAGTGGATAGGCACATAGAGGTAGAACTTTCCATTACGCTCAATACATTGTGGAGCCCATGAACGGTCATCTGCCCATTTGAAGTCACATTGACTCAAAGGACATCCATGATCTGTCCAGTTCACCATATCGGCTGTAGAGAATAAACGCCACTCGTTCATCCAGAAGAAGTCCGCATTCTCTTCATCATGTCCAGTGAATACATACAGACGATCTCCCTTCACCATAGGAGCTGGGTCAGTGGAGAAACAGGTTTGAGCGATTGGGTTTTGGGCATAAGAACAGCCTAACCAAGCCTTCCCAAAGGGAAGGATGTTTGATAGTAATGCCAATAAAAATATTTTCTTAAACATAATGCTATTTATAATTTACCTTTTACTTTTCCCCCATAGCGATGAAATGTATCTACTCCCCCCTGTGGGGGTGAGGGGGCAGCTCCCTCCCTATGGCGGGAAGTCGAAGATTGGGTATCTTCGAGTATGTGCAAAGCGGGGGGAGAGGCCGCTGGGTCTATTTTATTACTTTTTTCCCGTTGCTGATATAAATTTCACCTTTCTTAGGCTCATTCACACGCTGTCCCTGAAGGTTGAAATAAATCGTGTTCTTCGCACCTTCCTTTGCGACCTCTACTTCCTCAATGCCTGTAGGCTTTGGAAGAAGCTTCAGCATCTGCTCTGCATAGCGCTTACCGAGCATACGGTAGCCTTCTGCTGAGAAGTGCCAAGGATCCTTTCCGTTTCCTGGGATTCCCTTTGCAGAGATTACGTATGAGTTTGGGACTGATTTCTTGAGGTTAGGCAAAGCAGCCTGATTATGCCATGAGCAAGAACCTCCCTGATTCTCATAGAGAGTCTCACCTGCGAGCAGCGGAGTCTTATCAGGGTCAAGACCGAGATAGTAGCATATACGCTTGTAAACCTCTGCCACTTTACCACACCAGTCTGATGCGCCATTGTTTGACTCTCCCTGATGCAAGAGAATTCCCTTGATAGTGCCTGACTTCTGGGCAATCTTACCCATGTCGATTAATCTTTGGAGAGGATCGTTATCGTACTGAGCGCAATAGTTCTTGAACCAACCCTGCTCACCTGCAATATACGCATCCTTATATTCCTGCATAAAAAGCTCAATCTTTGCACCACCTACAGCAACGTTGATCACACCGATCTTGATGTCCTCAGGAAGATTCTCTACAAGTGTACGACCGAAGTAATCAACAGGAGTAAGACCTGTACCAGGACGGCAGAGTGGTGGAACGGCTGGGTACCAGTTACCCTTTTTCTTTGTTGCGCTGAAATCAACGGCAGGCATCATCCAGAAGCGCTCTGGAACATCCTGCTTGTCTATTGCCTCAACAGCAGCATTACCTTCCATGTTTGACTGTCCGAAGCAGAGGTAGATATGGAACTTAGAATCTCCCTGCTCTGCAAGATCCCATTTGTCAGGAATCTCAGGAGCCTTAGGCGCTTCGATAGCAGGACTTCCATCAGACTTTACAAGAGAGAATGTAGTGCCACGATATCCTGACTCGCATGACCATCCTTCTATATTGCCAGCCTCAAAGTCGCCATTCTGCACAAGATCTACACCGTACTCATCGTCAGAGAGCTTTACGTCGTCAATATAGAGAGAGCCGTTCAGTTTGCCAAATTCGAAATCAAGTCTGTCGATAGGGAAATTGGCTGTGAAATTCCAAGTATAGGTTGCCCAGTTTGTTGTTATGTTCTTGTTGTCAAGATATTGCACATCGGCAGAGTTCCCCCACTGATTCTTGTTCGAACTTTTTGTGTCAATAGGCCAAAAAGCCATATCGCAAGCCACAGAAGCCTTTGCCTTCAGCGTGAGGGTATATGTCCTGCCCTTTTCGAGAGCAGCATTCAGACTATAGTTTGCCTGATTGTCCCATGCATCAGAACCACCGACAGCCTTGTAGCAGATGCATAGATTTTCATTTGCATTGTTTTTTTCCTGAGCCTGACAATATAGGCCCAAAGTCCCTATTGAAAGAATGTTTAAGAGTAAAATTGATAATAAACGTCTCATTTATTGTTAAGTTAGAAATTTGACTGCTTGAAAGACAAATGATAAAAGATATTACCCTTTAGTCTTTGGTTATTGAATATTTGAGTGCAAAGATAATAAAAAAACGTAGAAACACCAAAGAATATGTTACATAAATTACGCAATTTCTTATGTTATTGCTTATAGCAAAGGACGAAATAGTGTAAAATCGACAATTATTCTCCCTTTATGGGACATTTCCGACGTAGTATTCCCTGTCTCTCTTCGCTATCCCTTCGTTTCTCCTTCGCTATCCCTTCGTTCTCTCTTCGCTTCAGATCGAAGGGTAGATAGGCGATAAGGGAAATTTACAAAGAAAGGATAGTGGAATCAAAGCTGTACTTATAGGGATAAATCAATACTTTTGCCACGTTTTATTTTCTTCATAAAAGATCTGTTCCATAAAAATGACAAAACGCGTATAAATTTACCAAATATGCATTAAATAGGCAGGAGACATCCTTAAAGCCACATTTATTCCGTACAATTTTACCAATTTGGTACACAAAGAAAAGTATAAGGAACAAAAGACAAGGTGTATGTCGATATTATTCCATACCTTTGCCGCCGAAAATTCCAACTAACTCGACAAAGAAAAACTAACTCGACAAAAAGAAACTAACTTGGAAGTAAAAAACTAACTTGGAAGTGTAAAACTGTTTTTGCGTGTAAAACTAACTTTAAGAGTGTGACGTTTGGAATTATTGAAACTAATTTTAACTCAAAAAACATTTTTGTAAATGAACCTAAACTTAAAGAAGGCGACATTAGTGGTTACCATGTCCACCGTTATGATGGGCTTTACGCCACTAACTGTAGCAGCGGAGACAGCTGGCTCTATGCCTACTGCTCCTGCAAAAACCGGTAAGGTTGTTAGAGGTACCGTAGTTGATTCGCAAGGACCACTGATCGGTGCAACCGTAATGGAGAAGGGTACGAACAATGGTACAGTTACTGATTTCGATGGTAACTATTCTCTCAAGGTATCAAATCCAGACGCTGTTCTCGAAGTAAAATATGTAGGCTACCTCACGGAGGAGCTTGCTATTACTGGCATGAGCGTCGTTAATTTCAAACTTAAGGAAGATGGTCATAACCTCAACGAGGTTGTCGTTATCGGTTATGGTACTCAGCGTAAGGAGTCTGTAACAGGTTCCGTAGCCTCAATGAAGGGCGACATTATGCGTGAGGTTCCAGGTGCAGACATCACACAGGCAATGCAGGGACGTATAGCAGGTGTACAGATGATGCAGACTTCTTCTAAGCCAGGTGCTTCAATGCAGATCCGTGTACGTGGTACTCGTTCACTCACAGCCGATAATGATCCATTGATTGTACTTGACGGTATTCCATTTGCTGGTACAATCAACGACATCGACCCAAGCAGCATCAAGTCTATGGATATCCTCAAGGATGCTTCAGCTACAGCAATCTACGGCTCTCGTGGTGCTAACGGTGTAATCATGGTTACAACTAACAAGGGTAGTAAGGGTAGCAATGCTCAGATCAAGTACAACATGTATGTAGGTCTGAAGACCAACTTTGCTGAGGTTCCTATGATGAATGGTGATCAGCTTTCTCAGCTTCGTAAGGTTTCAGGAAAATACAAGAACTCTCTTGATGAGATAGATGGCACAAACACCAATTGGCAGGATCTTCTCTATGAGAATGCCTTTACTACAAATCACGATATTTCTGTATCTGGCGGTTCTGCAACAAATAGCTATAACGCAGGTATTTCATACTTCCGTGATGAATCTATCATCCCAACACAGACTTTTAAGCGTTACGCTATGCATGGTGCTTTAGATCAGGAAGTTGGACGTTATGTAAAGGTTGGTGTAAGTTCTAACTCCAATTTCTCTGTTTCACACAATTCAAATCTTGGCCTATATTCTTCATTGAGCTGTTCTCCACTTATCAGCCCATATAATGAGGATGGTTCTCCACGTGAAATTGCACAGATGCCACAGGATAAGACATGGGTTGTAACAGGTGACCGTTATAAATCTCTTGGTGATACCTATGCAGATGAAAGCAACACAATGGCTACTTACAACAGTTTCTATGGCGAGCTTAAGTGCCCCTGGGTTGAAGGTCTTAAGTATCGCATAAACCTTGGTCTTAACTTCCGTTACAGTGATTACGGAACATACACAGGTTCAGGCGTATTCAGTGCAGATGCCACAACTCCTGGTGAAAACTCAAATACTGAGGCTAAGTGGAACTGGGCTATTGAGCACCTTCTCACATTCGACAGGACTTTTGGCAAACACACTATCAATTTCGTAGGACTTTTTGCTGCAGAAAAAGCATATTTACATAAAACCGTACTGGGTGCACAAGATGTGTTCTCTGATTATCAGCTTTGGTATAACCCTGGTTATGCTACAACTCAGTCAGTTGGTCCAAACGATCAGAAATATGAAGACCCAGGTCTTACTTCTGTCATGGGACGTATCATGTACAACTACGCTGATAAATATATGCTCAGTGTAACTGTACGTAATGACAAATCCAGTCGACTTGCCATAGCAAAGAGAAGCCATACATATCCTGCTATCAGCCTTGGTTGGAACATCAGTAAGGAAGAGTTCATGCAAAATATATCATGGGTTAACAACTTGAAACTTCGTGCTGGTTATGGTGAGACATCTAACCAGGCAGTAGATCCTTTCAAGACTCTCGGTCTGCTCGCTCCTGTTGCTTATAACTTCGGATCAAAGTATGCTACAGGCTTCTATCTCAAGGAAGCTAAGAACGATGATCTCGGCTGGGAGTATTCTAACACATACAATTTTGGTGTTGATTTCTCTCTCTTTGGAGGTCGTCTTTCTGGTACTGCTGAATACTATATCCAGAATACACACGACTTGCTCCTGTCACTTAATCTTCCAAGCACATCAGGTCTCAAGTCTCAGATGGCTAACGTAGGTAAGACTCAAAATAGAGGTTTTGAGCTTTCTCTTAACGGCATAATCATCGAGAACAAGGACTGGACTTGGGAGGCAGGTCTCAACTTCTATTCTAACAAGAACGAAATCACAGAGCTTGCTGACGGTTCTACACGTGACGAGGGTAACGGTTGGTTTGTAGGTCATCCTATCAACGTACTCTACGACTACGAGAAGATTGGTATCTGGCAGTCCGACGAGGAAGAGCTTCGCAAGATTTTGGAGCCAGGTGGTAACGCTGGTATGATTAAGGTTAAGGGTGGATATGACGAGAATGGCAATCCACGTGCAATCAATGCCTCTGACCGCCAGATTATTGAACTCGACCCTTCATGGGAAGGTGGTTTCAACACTCGTGTTGCTTACAAAAACTGGGATCTCTCAATGGTAGCAAGCTTCCGTCATGGTGGTAAACTCATCTCTACTCTCTATGGTGCATCTGGCTACCTCAATATGCTTACAGGTCGTCGTAACAATGTTGACGTAAACTATTGGACAGAGAATAATCCAACTAACGATTATCCTTTCCCTGGTGGTATCCTTAGTGGTGATAACCCTAAGTATGGCAACTCTCTTGCACTCTTCTCAGGTTCTTATCTCAAGTTCCGTACTATCACTCTCGGCTATAACTTCAAGGGTGAGTGGATGAAGAAGGTTGGTCTTACAAGCCTTCGTGCTTACGCTACTGTGACTAACCCATTCGTTCTCTTCTCTCCATACAACAATGAGAGCGGTATGGATCCAGAGACCAACTCTAAGGGAAATGAGAATCAGGCTTCATCAAGTTACAACTCAAAGATTCTCGTAGTTGGTACAAACACTCCAACAACTCGTAACTACCTCTTCGGTCTTAACGTAACATTCTAAGTTGTAAGAGATTAAAGATTAGAGATTAAAGTAAAAAGATTAAAGAATAAAAATATGAAATCAAAGATATTTTTAGCTGGAGCAGTAATGATGATGGGCATTGGCTTCACATCATGTGACAATGCGCTTGATGAACATCCACGAGCAATCATCACTCCAGATTATTTCAATACAAAGTCTGGCATAGAGAAGGGTATCAACGCGCTATATGCCAACCTTCGTAATACTTGGGGACAGGGTTACTACTTCAACTCTCTTGAGACTGGTACAGACGAATACACTTACGGACAGTCTGCCGACGAGAACTTCAAGTGTATGGATATGACGGCTGACGTTTCACCTCTTACACCTTCAAATTGTCGTGCTGACGTTCTTTGGAACAACGCTTTCATCGACATCAATACAGCAAATGTTGTAATTGAGAAAGGTAAGGAGCTCGGTATGGATGAAAGCTTGATTGCAGAGGCCAATTTCTTCCGTGCATTAGATTACTTTGAGCTTGTTCAGACTTTTGGCGGCGTACCATTGGATCTCGGTGCTGGTGAACTTAAGTTCAATGATTCTCCAAACCGTGAAAGTAAGCGTAATACCGTACCAGAGGTTTATAAGGCAATCTTCGATGACTTGGTTTATGCTGTTGAGACTCTCCCTGACAAGTCTCGTATGACAGGTACCGTAACAAAGACAACAGCACGTCTGTTCCTTGCTAAGGCTTACCTCACATACGCTTGGTGGCTTGAGAACCCAAACAACATCCCAACATACCCAGAGTGCACACGTGATGCAAGCAAGGCTAAGGATTATTTCCAGAAGGCTTATGACACAGCAGTAGAAGCAATCAACAATCCTGCGGGATATGGTCTTCAGCCTGCTTTCTTTGATACTTTCTATGGTCCTAATGATCGTAACTCTGAGATTCTTCTCTATGCTGACCACACAGCTCAGAATGAGTACTATAATGGTGGTGTAGGCTATGGTTACGGTAGTGGTGCTGCTCCTGACAACTTCTCTCACTGGATGAACCGCTGGAACTACACTAATGCTCGTGCCGTTACAGCTGATGGCAAGCAAACCGACCCTCTCAAGCGTGAGGCTGCTGCAAGCTATGATCGTCCTTGGACACGTATGGCAACTCCTTGTGAGGTTCCTGCTATGTTCACGGATAAGAATATCGACTCACGTTTTGAAACTACCTTCGTTACAACATTCTTCGGAAACTGGAATAAGGGAGGTGATGCAACAGCGTCTTATACTTGTGCTAATGGCATGCCTGTAAAGAATGGTGAGGTTGTACTTACATTCTATGGTGAGAATGACCCAGAGGTTGTTTACAAGGCAAATCAGAGCGGTATAGCTGCTGGTGAGAAGCCAGGCGTTGCATCATGGATTATCACTCCTGACCACCTCACACGTATTGCATACCTCAACGTATGGAAGAATGGTTATTACAACGAGACTGACGATGGTACAGGCCTCGGACAGCCTAATGGTGCAAACCCACGTCCTGCAAACATTGCCCGTTTTGCAGAGTTCTACTTCATCGCTGCTGAGGCTGCTGTGAAAGGTGCAACAGTACAGGGTGACATGACTGCCTACAACCTTATCAACGTAATCCGTGCTCGTGCAGGTAAGTGGAGAATCGCTGCTAATGCCGACAAGGATCAGAGAGACATTCAGGCAGGTCCTAAGTATCTTGACGTATATGAGGATCATAGTGCAGAGATGGTGGCTGCAACTCCTAAGGATATCACTATCGACTACATCCTTGACGAGCGTTTCCGCGAGTTCTATGGTGAGGGTCTCCGTTGGTGGGATCTCGTTCGTACTCAGAAGTGGGAAGAAAAAGCAAGCACATACACCATAGGTGGTAATGATTATGGTTCTGCTGTAGAGAAACATACTCGTGAGATTAAGAAATCTTACTACCTCCGTCCAATTCCACAGGGTCAGATTGACGCTCTTCAGATGAATGCTGACAAAAAGGCTGCATACCAGAACCCTGGATATTGATTTTATGATAAGGATTAGTTAATACGGGATAATATAATATCCCACATTATGAGAGTGACAGGCTCTGTTTTTGCCAGAACTGTCACTCTCTTTCTTTTTTCATAAGTATGTACATAATTATTTAACGTGAGTTCGATGACTTGCTTCAGCTTGATGAACTTTGCGAAGAACTTGCTTTAGCTTGTTGAGCCTTAGTGAAAAAAATTTCTACTTGTATATTATTGATTATCATATGGTAGAAGGAGCTCAGAAGGAGCGACACCTAAAAGGGCAGTCCGTTAGGGCTGTTATATTTAACAATTACAGGGTAAAAACAGTCCATGATAAGACGAAAAACACCTCAATCTTTTCTATCTAATTAAGAACACAATATGGGAATAACCGAACAAGCTAAGCTTCAAAAGGGATCGAATTCGATCCCTTTTATAAAATTCAGCCCTCGTTACATCATAGTAGCGAGGGCTGAATATTGTTATGTGATGTTCAAACTTTTTATTTACATTAGATTATGTAAAAACACGAAATAATTACGGAAATATTTGGGAATCTCAACAATAATATTTATTTTTGCAGAAAATCCAAGACAAGAAACACAGTATGGCAAGAGAGAATGAAAATTCTAGTTGTTTTGTTGTTACTTTCCCGTTGAAAACGGAGAAGTGGCAAGAGGATAGAATTGATAAGATTCTAACCTTGCTTACTGTGCGCTATCGTGAAAAGCAGAAAATACTGTTAGACAGATATATACACTTATCCCATTCTCCAGAATTCAAGGAAGCGAAAAATGCAGGATTAAAGGCATTTCGCGACTTTATGAATGAGCATAAGTTCACGAAATTTGATATTCAAAAGGTGTTTAGCGATTCAAGTCTGTCAAAATCAGCCACCACCGACGTAATGCTTACCCATGGCATAAACTCAGACATCATGGAGGAACTATCACATCGTGCTTGGAGTGCATGGGAAAAGAAACTATACGGACAGGGAAAGTTCATCAGACTTGACAATGAAGTAAACATTTTCAAAAGCAGAAGGCATAAAGAACATATCACAGGTTTTGAATACTCATTCACAGATATGACCTTATCAATGAATGCAACAAAACCTAAGAAGCACACAATGTTCACTATTCCGTTTGTAGTAAACCGTAAAAGTGAATATGAAGCCTATGCTTTAGGTTGTGAGGTTAGAAACATCGCCATTGTGCGCCAACAGATTAGAGGCAAGAACAAATACTATGTTCAATTCTCATTTGCCGGCACTCCATACAACAAAGGTCGAAAAATAGGTACTGGCATCGTGGGTATTGACCCAGGTCCAAGTAAGATAGCCATTGTTAGCGATAGCGAAATACGCATAACTACGCTTGCCCCTTCTGTAAAGCGAGATGAAAGAGCCGTATGCCGTATGCAACGTAAACTTGACCGTAGCCGTCGTGCTACTAATCCTGATAACTACAACGACGACGGCACTATAAAGCGTGGAATAAAACTGAAATTTGATAAATCAAATTCATACAAACGTACACAGGCAAAATTGGCAGACACTCAACGAAAACTTGCAGCCAAGCGGAAAATCGACCATAATATCCTTGCCAACGAAATAATAGCTATGGGTAATGAATTCCATGTAGAGAACAACTCTTTCAAGAGTATGCAGGCACGTAGCAAGGAAACTAAGAAGAACGACAAGGGCAAGAACTTGAGCAAGAAACGATTTGGCAAGTCTTTGGCAAATCGCGCTCCTTCTGAACTATTGACAATATTGAAGAATAAAGTCTGCCAATATGCAGATGGAGAATATGTAGATATTCCTTCGGGCGTTTCTTGCACACAGTTCGATTTTACTAATGGTGAGTTTACTAAACACGAACTGAAAGAACGCATTATAACCACATCAGACGGCTTTGTGCATGACCGGGATGCCCTTGCAGCCTTCAATATGCGCTTTGTTAATAGACAGAGAATTGAAGGCAAGAAAAAAGTCGAAAAGAACAAAGAGAACTTTGACCTTCAGGCAATGACCAAAGCCTATAAGCAGTTCTGTGCACTTGAAGAAAACATAAAAAATCGGGACAAATAATTGATGCTTCGAGCATCTAAAATATAAATTGGGAATTGTATTCCCGAAATGAGCGCTAATTGGTACAGTGGTATCATTGCTCATCAAAAGATGAATTGGAACATTAGCGAACTTCATCTCGTTTCTTCACCTTTGGTTTAGAAAGGTAATGAAGTGAAGGCTTTTTAGTACAATCATCTTACCCCTATCTTGGTGATACTATGCCCTCTGTAATTTATCAGGTGTTTATCGTCTAAAATTGAGGGGTAAATACAGGTAACCTGTTCAACGGTAAACAGCGGAGGAGGTGTTTATCGTCTAAAATTGAGGGGTAAATACAGGTACTTGAAGATTGTGGATGAATTGAAGAAGGTGTTTATCGTCTAAAATTGAGGGGTAAATACAGGTAAATTGACTGCATCCTATCTCCCACCGCAGGTGTTTATCGTCTAAAATTGAGGGGTAAATACAGGACTATGCACACATCCTGAGCCATGCCGCGGGTGTTTATCACCTAAAATTGAGGGGAAGAAATACGTGGCAAATACGGGAGACAACACGTTATCAGAAGTGTTTTCCCCTTTGCCCAAATAAATAAATATTATAATACAAAATAATATGTTGAGAAATAGACTTCCAGAAATAGAGATTCCAGAAGACAATCCTTTCAAGAATGACAAGTTGGATAGAAAAACATATGCGGACATTTTTATCAAATTGATAAAAATGTATTACTCCACAGGTTGTGTTATTGCACTTAATGGTGAATGGGGTTCTGGAAAAACCACGTTTGTAAAAATGGTTCAGCAGGAACTAAAAAACATAGGAGCACACCCTTTGTATTTTAACGCATGGAAGAATGACTATGTTTCTGATCCCTTAATTGCATTACTATCCGGATTAAAAGAGGTATGCCCAGATTCAAGCAAATGGGATAAATTTATTGCTAATGTTGGTAAAATTTCATTGGCAACAGGAAAAGTTATGCTAAATGGAGCTATCAGAAACATATCTGGGGTTTCTGCTGATGCCCTATTGGCAGGCACCGACGAGATAGGGAAACTATTAGAAAAAAACATTAACGAATTTGCAGAACAAAAGAAAACGTTTCAAGATTTCCGTAAATCTCTTCAGGATTATATTGCAGATAATAGTTCTGAAAATAATCCAGTTGTATTTTTCATTGACGAACTCGACAGATGTAGCCCAAAGTTTGCAGTTCTTGTATTGGAAAGAATAAAACATCTTTTTGATATTCCAAACATCGTTTTCGTTTTATCAGTCAATAAAAAACAGTTAGGATATGCTGTGCAAGGCTATTATGGTAGTGCAAATATTGACGCAGACAATTATTTGCGTCGTTTTATTGATATTGAATACACCCTTCCACAACCTAATATAAATGTATTCTGCCATTATCTATATGACATATATAAATTTGAAAATGTATTCATGAATAAAAGCAGAATGCAGTTCCCTGGATTACAAAATGATGCTGATAATTTCAAGAAAATAGCCCCAATACTTATTTCATCATCAAAATTAGATTTTCGTACGGCAGACAAAATTTATGCACATACACGTCTAGTATTAATGGAATTTGATACGAACAAACATATCTATCCTAATGTATTCTTTCTTTTATGCTATTTAAAGATAGTTAATTCTGACCTATATTACAAAATCTTTAATAGAAAATATAAGCTACAAGAATTGTTGGACGAAATAGAAAATCTCTTCCCTTTAGAGTTGCTTGAGAAAACTGAAGAATACGATTCACCTTCGGTGGTAATGACTCCTACAATTGCTTCGTTGATATTAATGTATAATTTAGATGAAGATGGAGTTGAGCAAATAAATTTAAGAGATATTGATGGTGACAATCAGCCATCTATCAAAACAAAGCATATAGACTCAAAAACTTTTTATGATATAATCACATGGAATTACAATCAGCGTAGTAGAATTGTTCCATTGTCATATATATTGAAAAAAATTGAGATACAGGAGAAAATTCAATTTGATAAATATAATGAATAGTCTGCAAGATTAATCTTAGGTTTGATTCCCATGTACCTCCCATGTAAGTCTTATGTAACTCCTATGTAGGTCCCATTTTCCTCCCATTCATAGGAACGGACTTGAAACGGATTTGAAACGGACCTGTAACGGACTTACAACGGAGGCGAAGGATGTTATAATGTCCTTTCTGGATGGGTGTAATACTCTTAAAATGAAAAAATCAAAAAGTTTTTTAAGGGGGTATTACACCTTTTGTTGTTGTGTGTAATATTTCTGCTGATTATCAGCACGTTAGATGCGGTGTAATACCCTTGAAAGTATTACACCATTTCGGGCGATTTGATGTAATACTGGTGTAATATTTTCGAGGGTATTACACCAAGGTAAACGAATTGACATACAGACGTTTAGAGTGCTTAAAACAGCAAAGGTGTAATACTCGGTGTTGAAAACTTTTTTCAAAAAGTATTACACCGACTATTACACCAATTAATCGAGTTTGCGTAAAAGATTTTTTACTTCAACGTGATAGTTGCTGTACCGCCAGCCTGTTTTGTTGGATAGTAGAAGGCGGCATAGCGAGTGCCCATGAAGAGGCGGCGGTAGTCGAATATCATCTTATACTCGTTGCCGATGCTCTTCCATGTCTTGCCCTTGTCGATGCTGTAAGAGAAAGTAGCCATATCACAGCCAGGATTGAAATCGCAGTTCATTACCATGCGGATGTCCTTAACCTTGGAAGATGCAAGAGGTACGCGAGCAACTTCCTTACGCTTTACCTCAGTAATCTCTTTCTTCTGTTCAGAGAGCTGCACGTTTTCTTCCGTAAATACGAGGAAATACTTGCTGCCTTCTTTTTTCACCGTAAGGAGGGCTGCATCGCCGTTGAATGCAGAGAGTCCTACGCAGTCGCCATCCTTGATTTTTGAAGCATCGATAGTGATAGTGTCAGAACAGGTAGGTCCCCAAGTGCGCCAAGTGAGGGTGTTGCGTGCAGAATATATACCGCCCTTCACGTTGTTTGGCAGGTCATTGTTCAGAATGCCCTTTAGAGTGATTGTAGAGCCTTTAACTATCTTTGTTGGGGCAATCACCTCACCCTGTGGGTTCTTTGCGCTTATAGCCTCTGAAATGAAGTTATGGTTCCATTGATAGTCCTTTGTCAAGGTCACGCCGTTGGATAGTTGTTGGGTGGTGGGTGTTAGGTGTTGGAAGGTTGAGGCATCAACATCATAGAGCTTAACGGAATCAGGGATGAGTCCGTCGCCTTTGTTACCGAGCATTGGCCAGCCGTCAATCCATGAGCATGGCTCGAGGGTGAGGATACGTCCTACGCCTCCGCGATCTTGGAACATAACACCATACCACTCTCCACGCTTACCGTCAACGATAGTACCCTGACCGGCATAAGGGAAGCCTCCGAATGGGCTCTTGAAGATAACCTTGCTCTCGTAAGGACCTTCGATATTCTTACTGCGGTAGCATATCTCCTGACGACCTGTTCTTGGCCAAGAGATGCAGAGGAGATAGTACATTCCGTCGTGCTTGATTACGCGACTACCCTCATGCAGACCATCAGGTTTGCCCTTAAGTTCGAGAACCTTGTTCACGCCACCTTTCTTCTCTGCTGTAAGGTCAGGCTCAAGTTCCACGAGACGGATGTTGCCGCTACCTGAGAATACATAAACACGACCGTCATCGTCGAAGAAGAGGGAAGAGTCGTGGTATGCAGGAAGACGGCTATGCAGTTTCCAGCCCTTTGCAGGGTCGTCGGTCTTGAAGACCATAGACTTATGCGGGTCGTCGTTAGCTACGAAGAGAGCCCAGAAAGTTCCCTTGTTATAGCGAAGAGAGGTAGCCCATTGTCCGCGACCATATACCGTACCTTCATTAAGATCATAGCGTGGTGTGTCCTTAATGGCATCTGTGAGATATGATACTGTCTCCCAGTTTACGAGGTCTTTGCTTCGCATGATAGGGCCTCCAGGAAACAGATGCATGGTGGTTGTTACGAGATAGTAATACTCGCCTACGCGGATGATGTCAGGGTCAGGATAGTCAGACCAGATATAGGCATTCTTCACGCTACCTTGAGCGCGACATTTTTCTGCTTCCGAAAACGGAAAAAGACTGAATAATGCAAGTGCTATGGTAATGCACTTTAGGGTTAGATTTTGTTTCATGTTTGGTGGTCGTTTTTTGGTTTGTTTTTTAAAAATTTATAAGCAATTACTAAATGCAATTTACCATTTACAATGTACAATTACGGCAAATTGTACTTTGTAAATGGTAAATCGTAAATTATTACATCTTACTTCTTAAGATTCCACTTAGAGTTATCGCTATTGAAATCGTACTTCTCAAGAATTGGAGTACTGTCAGCGATAGAGTAGAGCACGTATTCCTTATTCACACCCTCCTTACCAGGAATCTTCTTAGGCATGATACGGTATGTTCCGTCGGTGAGCTGCTCGATGCGCCAGAGCTGAGAATCGTCGCCTGTGAACTTAGCTACAGTCTCAACTTCCATATCGGCGGTAGCGCAGAGTGCACGCTCAGTACCTTCGATTGTGATCTTGAAGTATGGGTTAGAGAGATAACCTCCAGCCTCTGGAACTGCTGTGATAGTCCAGTTCTGGTGAGGGCGTCCCATATAGTCACCAATGCGGACACCGATGTTACCGTTCTTCTTCCATGCATCAGCAATAGCATTCCAACCATCCTTTACCTGATCGAGAGTCTGGTTAGGAATAGACTTTGTTGGCTGATTAGGATTTACGCGGTTCCACATAGCGCGCTCCTGTTCCATACGAACGAAATCTACAGAAATCTCAAGACCATAGCCACGGCGCTCAGAGATGATTGAGTATGTGCCTTCCTCCAGTTTCTCACCAGCGTAAGGCCATCCGTTCTTCCAGAGGAGAGGACGAACAGCAAGAACGCTGCGACCGCTACGGTCAAGGTCAGCCTCCCAGTGGAATGATGTTACCTCAACACCCTCATCGATGACTGTGCGTCCGAAGTGACCTGCACCTACAGCACGCTTTCCGCCTGCAACAACCATACGGCCACCGCCATGGAACATATCGCGTCCTACGTTGTCGATGTATGGTCCTGTTGGCTCCTTACTGCGTCCGCATACGATATTGTATGTTGAGTTCACACCGTCACAGCATGTGCCGTGTGTTCCGAGCAGATAGTAGTAACCATCCTTATAGATAAGGTCGGAAGCCTCACAGTCGATAGCTATATCCTTTGCCTTGTTGCCATCCTTACGTGCACCGGTTTTAGGGTCAAGCTCCACGATACGGATGTTACCGAAGTAAGTACCGTAAGAGAGCCACAGACGACCGGTTGTTGGGTCGAGCAGAAGACCTGCGTCGATAGCATCGCAATCCTCATCACCGTCAGAAGATGCAACCTCTATAGGCTCTGTGAACTTGAAGCGAGGAGACTGTGGGTCAAGTGTCTCGTTCCACATAGTGAGTACTCGGCCGTTATGACCACCGCCGAGACCACCACCTGTGGCACTATATGCGATAAGGTAACGGTCACCAATCTTCATAGCATCTGGGGCAGCACCACCACCAGGACGTACCGGACCGCTGTGCCATGACCAACCATCATCAGTCACAATACCACCACCGCCTGTGCCGAATGTGTACCATTTGCCGTCACACTCTACGAGGGTAGATGGGTCATGAATCCATGGCTGACCTATCTGAGCAAAGGCAGAACCGAGCCAAGCCACGTTTAATGTTGCTGCTAATATATATTTCTTTAATACCATTTTTGTATTTACTATTTAGCTATTTACTATTGACTATTGATTTACTATTTTCTTTTAATTTACTATTTACAATCCTGCTATTTCCCGTTGATTGATACTAAAATAGTACATCAACCAAATAGTACATAAATCGTAAATAGTAAATAGTCAAATAGTAAATCTTTTATTAACTCTATGGCTGCACGATTCTCAGATTATACTTATCGGCATTGATAATACGGAAACAGAAGTCACTCATACCAGGACCGTTGATAACGGCACCTGTGATGACGTTGCGACCCTTCTTGAGAGTAACAGGACGTGAAACAACATCGTCGCGTACCATACGACGGTCACCTGAGAGAAGTGCACATTCCTCACCGTTTATCCACCACTTAGAAGCAGAGTTAGAACCGATGGCAAAGCGTACGTTCTTGATTTCCTCGTCGCACTCGATAACTGTTGTTGCCCAGAAGATAACACCGTACTTCTGCTGCTTTGTGCATGTAGCCAAACGATAGAGCTTCACATGGAAGAGCTGGCTGTCGTATGCGTGCCAAGCCTTATCCTTCTTATTATATGTAATAGCTGAAGGGAAGGTCTGGTTGAGGTATGTGTCAACGAATACTGTATTTGACCTATTTGGCTTGTCGATAGGGTCACGAAGCATCCAACGGCGAACGAAGCCCTCAGAGTCTGGGGTAGCTGTTGGAGTTGTAACAGGCTTCATGTATGTCTCGAGCTGTGGAGTTGTCTCGATAACACGATAGTGACCGCTGAGGTGCATGAATGCGAATAGGCGGAGCAGACCGTCATAGTAAGCATCGAAGTAGCCGTCAGCATCTGGCTCATGCTTAGCCTCCCAAAGACGCTTGATGAACTCGTCGCTCTTTGGATGTGAGCACATGATAGAAGCTGCTGCTGCTGTTGCCATAAGACCGATAGAGTGACGAAGCTTCTCTGGGTAGTTGCCAGACTTCAGAATCTTTTCAGGGGTTGTACCATCTACGTTGTACTGGTCAACGTATGTGTCGATGCCCTGTGAGTAGAGGAAGTTCTGGAACTTCTGGCCATACTGCTGCTGCCAGTCTCTGTCAGAGCATGACCAGCTATAGTCGAGGGCGATGTTCATAGGAACGCGCCAAGAGTCATAGCGGAAGGCATCGCCGAGAACACGGTTGTTGTTGAGAAGTGAACCGTCAAAGTTGTTATAGTCAGGGTTGAGACCTGTCAATGGATGAACGCTCTTGTGCAGATATTCACGGCTCTTCTTAGCGCACTCACGCCAGTAAGAAGCACGTCCGTCCTCTGCATAGCGAGCCCATACCTCATAGAATGCAGGGAGGTGATAAGATGGGTCGGTGAATGGCATACCAGGTACGAAACTGATAAGGCCAGTCTTTTGATCCATCAATGAAACGGTGCGCTTCATTGTGATAGGATTCTCAAGTGGCTTACCATCCATACCACGCCTCATAGTGAACTCTGTCTCATGTGGCTGAATGCAATCGAGGATATACTGAGCCTCCTTGAGATAGTTGATCTCGCCAGCACTTCCCCAACGGTTGTTAGCGAAGATAAGTGATGTGATGAAATAGAGCTCACCGTCAGATGCAGGTCCCTGTGCATTGGCTGTACCGTCGGTCTTGCAGCTCCAACGGAAATAACCCTTCTGAGGACCATCCTCCATCTGCATATACTTCTTGCTCCAACGCCAGAGACGGTCGAAGATATCCTTGCGGTCGAACTGTACGGCAATCATCATACCGTATGACATACCCTCAGTACGAACATCATTGTTCTTGATATCGCTGATGTAAGCCATGTCCTTGCCTGCCTCGAAGTAGCACTTGTTCTTGCCTACGAATACATCATTGAACACCTCCTGAAGCTTAGCCTCTACTTCTTTTTCGCCATAGCCTGCCTCTACGAACAGGTTGCGATAGCTACCGGTAGAAAGACCGCCTGCTGTTGCAGGAACCATAGGCTTGTGAGAATTGAGAGTAATCCAGTCAACCTCAGCAGGTCTGTCGCCGTTGTTCTGAAGCACAAGCTCATAGTAGCCGTTTGGCTGCTTGTTGACCTTCAACTCAAGTTTTGTTGTCTTGATATCTACTACCTGAGCTCTGCCCCACATACCAGGCATGTTTACCCAAACGGTATAGTCACCTTCCGGAACCTTTACATTTCCGTAAGATACCCAACCGCCCTTTGGAAGGATTGTTCTCCAACCGAGGAAGTAGTTTGTAGTGTCGTTATACTGAATTGTAGCACCACCGCCAATGTGGCTGTAGCGGTCCATCTGCACCTGTGAGCGTGCATCGGTGATACCTACGCCACGCAATGTAGGCTTAACCTCCTGAATTGTACCGTCAGCATTGAAGAAGAGGGAGTCGATACATACAGAGCGGTTCTTGTCGAATTTTGGAGAGTATGCGTTGTTATGATAGAAGAGATACCACTGGCCCTGATAGTTTACGATACTATGGTGGTTTGTCCAGCAGCCATTCTTATGTTCTGCCATGATGAGACCCTTGTACTCATAAGGTCCCATAGGATTCTTACTCATAGCATAGCCGAGAACCTCTGTTGAGTCTCTTACGTAAGGGTAGGTGAGGTAATAGTTTCCGTTGTACTCGAAAGCGAAAGGACCCTCAGCCTGACGGCTTGGCAGACCTTTGAGGCAGTTTACACCCAACATCTCAAACTCGCGGTCGCCGAACTTCACCTTTTCCTTTGGTGTGTCGTCAGCAATTTCCTTCATGTTTGGCTTGAGCTTTGCGCAACGGCCTGCACCCCAGAAGATGTAGGCATTGCCGTCAGATGCCTGAAGCACACATGGGTCAATACCATTGATTCCCTCAATACTGTTCTCCTCTGGCTTGTAAGGACCGTAAGGGTGGTCGGCAACAGCTACACCAACGCCGAAGCCACGGCCTCTGCCGTTGTTTGCACCCTCAACAGGCTTGTGAGTATTAGGGAAATAGAAATAGTACTTGCCATCCTTCTCTACACAATCAGGAGCCCACATAGAGTATCCTTTTGGGTTGCCCCAAGGTACCTGCTCCTGAGAGAGGATAACGCCGTGATCTGTCCAGTCTGTGAGATTATCAGACGAGAACACATGATAGTCAGCCATACAGAACCATTTTCTCTCTGGCTCTACCGGACTGATGATGTCGTGCGATGGGAAAAGATATAATCTCCCATTGAAGACACGTGCGGTAGGGTCAGCGGAATACAGATTGCGAATGACTGGATTCTGGGCTTTTGTACCCAGCACTCCTACGAGAGGAAGTGATAGTAAACACGCTAATAGAAGTCGCTTCATAAATTACTTATAGTTGTTATTGTTTAGTTGTTTAGCAAATGTATTTTTTAGGAAGCCGTAATAACTACGGCTTTTCCCCCTGTAACATTTATTTCATATTCATATACACCGAGGTCCTGATAGGTCTTCACAAGGTTTCCCTGACTGATTGGGGTCTTTGTGCGGAGAATCAGCTTGCCTGACTCCTTTGGCATGATGTTAGCCGATTTCAGCTTGCCGTCCTTCCAGGTGATGTTAACGGTATATCCGCCACGTGCCTTGAAGCCTGAGATACTACCATTCTTCCAAGCGTCTGGCAAAGCAGGCAAGAGGAATATTTCCGGTGAAAGATCCTTTGCATTAGGTGAGAGCTGACTCTGCATCAGCATCTCTGCGATACCTGCCGTTACACCGAAGTTACCGTCAATCTGGAATGGTGGGTGAGCATCGAAGAGGTTAGGGAAGGTACGACCGTTTGGATATTCACGCATCTTATTCTCGTCAGGAAGCAGACGGAGCATGTTCGAGATGATAGTGAAGGCGTGATTGCCATCGAGCATACGTGCCCAGAAGTTTGTCTTCCAACCAAGACTCCAACCTGTTGCCTGATCGCCACGCTGATTCAAGGTCACGCCAGCAGCCTTGAAGAGGTCTGGTGTGAGGAATGGTGATATCTGGTTTGAAGGATACAAGCCATAGAGATGTGAGATATGACGATGCTCATCCTTTGGATCGTCGATATCCTCGCGCCACTCCTGAAGCTGACCATACTTACCTACCTTCATAGCCGGAATCTTCTTTAGTGCTGCGTTGAAAGCAAGGAGCGAAGCGTTCATCTCTGCCTTGTCCTTGTCAGCAAGGGCTGTGTCCTGAAGCATAATCTCCGTTGCCCTTATTGCCTGTGTGAGAGCGTCGCGCACAATCTGGTTGTCCATCGTACAGCCTGCACATACAGGTGACTGCTTGCCCACACCTCCATGCTCTGGAGATACAGAAGGCACAACGAGCAACTCACCGTCACGCTCCACCATATAGTCGAGGTAGAAATCGGCAGCACCTTTCAGGATAGGGTAGTACTCACGAAGGAAATCCTTGTCGAGTGTATAGAGATAGTGCTCCCAGATATGTGTTGTGAGCCATGCACCGCCATTAGGGAACATTCCCCAGAATGCACCGTCGATAGGTCCTGCCACACGCCAGATATCTGTGTTGTGATGTGCCACCCAGCCTCGGCATCCGTACATCTTACGGGCTGTCTCAGCACCTGTCACACTCAAGTCCTTGATCATAGAGAACAATGGCTCGGCAGCCTCGGTAAGTCCGCATATCTCTGCTGGCCAGTAGTTCATCTCTGCATTGATATTGATAGTGTATTTACTATCCCAAGGAGCCATCATCTTATCATTCCAGACACCCTGAAGGTTAGCTGCCTGACCGCCTTGCTGTGAAGAAGAGATGAGCAGATAGCGGCCGAAGTTGAACATAAGTGCAACCATACCCATATCATCGCTGCCATAGAACTTATCCAGACGCTGGTCGGTTGGGAGTTGGGTGTTAGGTGATGGGTGTTGGGTGTTGGCTGAGATATCAAGAGCCACACGATTATACTGTGCCTGATACTTCGCTATATGGCGCTTCAAGAGTTGATCTGCGGTTTTGTCCTCAATAGCCTTGAGAGTAGCTTTGTTCTTTTCAGAAGCATTACCGCTAACATCGTGATAGTTCACGAAGTTGGTAGCAGCTGTGATTATGATGGTTGCTGTCGTAGCATTCTTAACGTCAACTTTATTGTTATCAGTTGTAATATTACCATCAGCCAGCACCTTTGCAGCAAGTTCTGCATTCAAGGCAGACTTAATGCCCTCCTGCTCTACGCCTTCAATAACAGCCTTGAGCATACCATAGTTACCCTTCATGCGTGAAGTCATAAACCTGAGTTTTTCGCTGCTTTTTGAAGATTTCAGCTTACACTCATGATCAAGCGTGAAGTTCAGTTTTCCCTTGCCAGAAGCCTTTATGCGCATCACGATAACGCCATCCTCAAGAGAGGCGAATGTCTCGCGAACATATTTCACGCCATTGGCAGTATATGAAACGGTAGAAACGGCATTGTTAAGGTTCAGTTCTCGGCGGTAGTTCTTTGCATCCTTATGGCCGAAATCGAGTTTCAGCGAACCGAGAGTGAGGAAGCGCATACCGTGAGGACCTTTTATAAACTCCTTGTTGATAAGATCTTCTGCTTGTTTCTCCTTTCCCTGGAAGATAAGGCTGCGCACCTCGTTGAGGTAATAGATTGATGATGTGCTGTTATTGTTGTGAGGACCTCCACTCCAGAAGGTCTCTTCGTTGAGTTGTATTTCCTCTACGTCTGTCTTGCCAAATACCATAGCGCCAAGTCGGCTATTGCCGAGTGGTAAGGCCTCAAGCCATACAGAAGCAGGTTTGTCATACCAAAGTACAGAATTTGTGTTTGTGTTAGCAGCATAACACATCATACCCTTGCCAAATGGAAGGATTGCACACAGAGTTACCAAAAGAAAAAATCGCTTAAGCATTTTAAGTTTTTGTTTTATTGTTTTAGGTGAAGTCTATAAAATGTGGCACAAATTTACTTATTTCTTTCCTAAAATCCAAATTCCTTCGGAAAATATGAGATTAATTAACGTTTTCATTTAGCCTTATGATCAAATAGATGCTTGCATCTGTTTGTCATGGAGAGAAAAAGTCGGATATAAGCCAACTTAGCACCACATTGCCTGCATATATAAATTCCACGTATTCATTGACGAAATTACCTCTCATAGGTTTAATCTGGCAGAAAATAATTTATCCCTTCAATACAAATACGCACCTTTGGTGCTGAACTGACAATATTCTATATCCCGACTTGCGTAGCTTGTTGAGCTTCAGCGAAAAATAATTCGAATATTCGAAAAAATCGGGACAGAGAAAAATAATTTATTGAACCCACCTTTACAGTAAAAAATAATAAGGGAAACAGATTTATCTGATAGCTGACGCAGTAATATCTTCGCGATTTATTTCAGATAAATCAGATAAATCCGCTTCCTTTTTTCATTGAACTATGTTAACGTGAGTTCGACGACTTGCTTTAGCTTGGTGAGCCTTTGCGAACAATTTATTCAGTTGTATATTGTTGACTATCATATGGTTGAAAGAGCTCTGAAGGAGCGATACCTAATAGGGCAGTCCGTTAGGGCTGTCATATTTGTCGATATAGGGGGTATGAGGTCTGAAGGACCGACAC
>CADCHG010000021.1 GCA_902801155.1 uncultured Prevotellaceae bacterium
TGTTGGAGTAGATTTGCCCCAGAATAAGCGTGGCGAAATCGCATTGACCTATATCTATGGTATTGGTCGAAGTAGTTCAGCAAAGATATTGGATAAAGCCGGTGTCAGCCGTGACCTCAAGGTCAGCGAGTGGAGTGACGACCAGGCAGCCAAGATCCGTGAAATTATCGGCGCTGAATTCAAGGTAGAAGGTGATCTCCGTTCAGAGATCCAGTTGAACATCAAGCGTCTGATGGATATTGGTTGCTATCGTGGAATCCGTCATCGTAATGGTCTTCCTGTTCGCGGTCAGAGCACTAAGAACAATGCACGTACTCGTAAGGGTAAGAAGAAGACTGTTGCTAACAAGAAGAAGGCCACTAAGTAAAGTTTAACGTTTAAAGCTAAAAGTTAAAAGTCATGGCAAAGAAACAGGCAACAACTAACAAGAAAAGAAATGTCAAGGTTGATGCAGTTGGACAGCTTCACGTTCACAGTTCATTCAACAACATCATAGTATCCCTTGCTAACTCTGAGGGTCAGGTTATTTCTTGGTCATCAGCTGGTAAGATGGGATTCCGCGGAAGCAAGAAGAACACTCCTTACGCTGCTCAGATGGCTGCAGAGGATTGTGCAAAGGTTGCTTACGATCTCGGTCTTCGCAAGGTAAAGGCATTCGTAAAGGGTCCAGGCAATGGTCGTGAGAGCGCTATCCGCGCTTGCCACACAGCTGGTATCGAGGTAATGGAGATTGTTGATTGCACTCCACTTCCACACAATGGATGTCGTCCTCCAAAGCGTCGTCGCGTATAATAAATTACGGAATGTCCGGTTAGTTCCGGAATATCCGGTTAATATTCATTAATCAAAGAAATACATTTAGCAAAATGGCTAGATATACAGGTCCGAAATCAAGAATTGACCGTCGTTTTGGTGAAACCATCCTCGGTACAGAAAAAGTTTTGTCCAAGAGAAACTTCGCTCCTGGACAGCATGGCCACGATCGTCGCAGAAAGCAGTCTGAGTACGGTGTCATGTTGGCAGAGAAGCAGAAGGCTAAGTACGCTTACGGTGTACTCGAGCGCCAGTTCCGTAATTTGTTTGAGAAGGCTTCAAAGATGGAAGGTATTAAGGGTGAGAACCTCCTTCAGCTTCTTGAGAGCCGCCTTGACAACGTGGTTTATCGTCTCGGTTTAGCTCCAACTCGTCGTGCTGCTCGTCAGCTTGTTGGTCACAAGCACATTACTGTTGACGGTAAGGTGGTAAGCATCCCTTCTTTCTCTGTAAAGCCAGGACAGATTGTTGGTGTACGCGAGAAGTCAAAGTCTCTCGAGGTAATCGAGGCAAATCTCGCAGGTTTCAACCACAGCAAGTATCCTTGGATTGAGTGGGACAATGCAGCTAAGGCTGGTAAGTTCCTGCACCGTCCAGAGCGTGCAGATATTCCTGAGACCATCAAGGAGCAGTTAATCGTTGAGTTGTACTCTAAATAATCATTAAATTAATGGCGATATTAGCATTTCAAAAACCTGATAAAGTTGTAATGTTGGAGGCCAATGACAAGTTCGGCAAGTTCGAATTCCGTCCTCTTGAGCCTGGTTTTGGTATTACTATCGGTAATAGCCTGCGCCGCATTCTACTTTCATCGCTCGAGGGTTATGCCATTAACACCATCCGTATTGATGGTGTGGAGCACGAATTCTCTTCTGTGCCCGGCGTAAAAGAAGACGTGACCAACATGATCTTGAATCTGAAGCAAGTTCGATTCAAGCAGATAGTAGATGAATTCGAGAACGAGAAAGTTTCTATCACCGTTGAGAACTCTACTGAGTTTACGGCAGGTGATATCAACAAGTATCTGACTGGATTTGAAGTGTTAAACCCAGATTTGGTGATTTGTCATTTAGATTCAAAAGCTTCAATGCAGATTGAGTTGACTATCAACAAGGGCCGTGGATACGTTCCTGCTGATGAGAATCGCCAGTTCTGCACTGATGTCAACGTTATCGCAATTGACTCAATCTACACCCCAATCCGTAATGTTAAGTTCGCTGTAGAGCCTTATCGTGTTGAGCAGAAGACTGACTACGATAAGCTCGTCATCGAGGTTAGCACGGATGGTTCCATCCACCCAAAGGATGCACTCAAGGAAGCAGCAAAGATTCTGATTCATCACTTTATGCTCTTCTCTGATGAGAAGATCACTCTTGAGAACCCAGACATCGAGGGTAATCAGGAGTTTGATGAGGAGATCCTCCACATGCGCCAGTTGCTCAAGACACGTCTTGTTGACATGAACCTCTCTGTTCGTGCCCTCAACTGTCTTAAGGCTGCTGATGTCGATACACTTGGAGACCTCGTTCAGTACAATAAGACTGACCTCCTTAAGTTCCGTAACTTTGGTAAGAAATCGCTTTCAGAGCTTGATGATTTGCTCGAGAGTCTGAATCTGTCGTTTGGAACTGATATTACCAAGTATAAACTTAATCAAGATTAAAACTCAAAATGAGACACAATAAGAAATTCAACCATCTGGGTCGTACTGCATCTCATCGTAATGCCATGCTTGCAAACATGGCTATCTCGCTGATCATGCACAAAAGAATCACTACGACCCTCGCTAAGGCCAAGGCACTCAAGAAGTACGTTGAGCCACTGATCACACGTTCTAAGGATGATACAACAAATAGCCGTCGCGTAGTATTCAGCTATCTTCAGAACAAGTTCGCTGTTACTGAGCTCTTCAAGGTTATTTCTGAGAAGGTAGCTAACCGTCCTGGTGGTTACACTCGTATCATCAAGCTCGGAACTCGTCAGGGTGACGCTGCTGAGATGTGCTTCATCGAGCTCGTTGACTTCGATGAGAACATGGCTAAGGCACCAAAGGCTGCTAAGAAGACTCGTCGTAGCCGTAAGGCTGCTACTGCAGAGGCTCCAGCAGCAGAGGCACCAGTTGCAGAAGCTCCAGCAGCAGAAGCAGCAACAGAGGAGCCAAAGGCTGAATAAAGTCCCGATAGCTTCATATAAGCTAAATATAGATAGCGCTTTCCTGATTAGGAAGGCGCTATTTTCTTTATGTGAAGACGGGAAATATATGGAATTATATAGTTTGCATAGTAAATTTTATTGGAACAATTATCTCTCCGTTTCACCTCCGTTTCACCTCCGTTCCAGGTCCGTTCCAGGTCCGTTTCAGGGCCGTTTTGGATCCGTTTTCTAAAAGGGCAGTCGGAAGAATTGATGAAATAACCTAAAAGGGAATAGCCATTATTGTTATTATCTATCGGATTTGATATCAAGCGAATGTTAATAAAGATTAATTATTCTTCATTGTTAGTTAAATCCACTTTTTTTTTATTAACTTTGCATCGTCTTTGTGGCAAGCATAGCCAAGGAGGTGCATATTTATATGCAGTTTTCCTCGCCACGGGAAAATATAAGCGAGCTTAATACAGCTCTTATGGCTTATGGAAAGGTTCGGTAGCTCAGTTGGATTAGAGCAACAGCCTTCTAAGCTGTGGGTCCTGGGTTCGAGCCCCAGCCGAATCACAAAAATCGGGTTCTTCCCGAACCAAATCGTAGATTTCTATTACCGATAACAATATATCCTTAACAAGGAATATACCGATGCAAAAATGCATAGAAGAATAATTATATACCAGAATAACGACGATGGCATAGTAATATGTCATTCAAGGAATCTGTTAGTAAATATTTTACTTGACAATTAGTAATAGTGCCATGAGGGGCAAATGACAGTATAAATGTTAAAACGTTGGTATTATGAAGAAATGTATTATCGTAGATGATGTTGCTCTTAACATCGTATTAGCACAGAAGATGCTGACCTCGCTCAAGTTGGATATGAGCAAGGCGGTTAATGGTCAGCAGGCTTGTGATATGATCAGAAACGGTTATGAGCCTGATGTCATGATTTTGGATCTCATGATGCCTATAATGGACGGCTTCCAAGTTCTTGAGGAGATTCGTAGCGGCAAATGTGGTAACAAGGATTTGCCGATAATAATCCTTTCTGCGCTTAACCGTGAGGAAGATGTGAATCGTGCAATGTCATTAGGTGCAAATGATTTCGTCACTAAGCCGATTATTATGAATCGTCTTATCACGGCTGTGAAGAACGTGTTGGGAGAACAGGAATCTTAGGACATAAAGCAAATGAGAAGGCTTTTGCTCCTTCTGTGTCTGATGCCTGTATGTTGCCTTGCACAGTTGGAGAAAGATATTGACAGCCCTACAGAAGGTGTCCTTACAGACGCTTATGTCTGTGAGGATGTTATGATGGATGACTTTCTGAGAATGCTTGCACGCTTTTCTTCCTATGTCGTGAATGACTATCAGGAATGTAAAGAGCCAAATAGTAGGGGAGAGAAATGTGGTTGTTTCAAGGGAGAAAGTACCATGAGAAGCAATGAGGCTGGTGTTCGTACAAATGCCGACCTTTCAATGATATGCGCCTTTCTTGTCAAGTATGCCCAGCCAAAGGATATTGCCTTACCCTCTGGCATAACTTATCAGATGCTTAAGGAATATGCGATGAAATCACTTGTTTTTGCATATTCCACCCACAAGGCAAACAAACTGAAGATATGTGCCGACGGCAGGTATTGGGGAAGTGTCTCTGCAAAAGATAATGTATGGGAGTCAAGCCTATGGGCTATGTCAGTTGCATATAGCGCTTTTTTCCAATGGGACGACTTGACTGCCGAACAACGTGAATACATAAGGAATTTATTGGTTGCTGAATGTCAGTATGAGCTTCAGCGTACTGTCCCGACAGGTTTTGTCGGTGACACAAAGGCTGAAGAGAATGGCTGGGAGGCAGATGTCCTTGCTGCTACTTTAGGCCTTTTTCCTGATGATACGCTCGCAACGAAGTGGTTCGACAGAATGAGACTTTTTGCAATCAATTCGTACAGCCATAGTAATGACGCAAAGGATGAAAGCGTGATAGATTCGGGATATGACTTGAAGAAGGTAAAGGATCTTCATATAGCTCCAAACCTTTATGATGACTATACGCTCCAGAATCATGACTATTTCCATACCTCGTATCAGAATGTCGTAATACAGGAGTTGGGAGAGGCGGCTCTTGCGCTTGAGTTGTTTCAGTCAGGAAGCGGCAAAAAGCATGTATGGCGGTCGAATGCCTTGATGCATAACTGTGAGGTGGTTTTCGACCGTGTACTTGCTTGGCTTGCTTTGGCTGACGGTGAACTCGCCATGCCTAATGGAAATGACTGGAGTATGTTCCTTTATGATCAGATAACGTCATATTCCACACTTGCCTGTTTCCTGAGAAATCCTGATGCCCTTCTTCTTGAGAATCTGGCATATCAGCAGCTAAAGGCACGTCAGACAACAACAACGGACGGCTCTTGGTTGCTGCGTCCTGATGTTCAGGCACGAAGGATGGGAGTACAGGCGCATAGAGTGATGATGACTTATCTCATGCATCTTGTGAAACCTACGAAGGATATGGTAGCAACGAGATGGGATGCGTTTCGCGCAGGTCATTCAAAGGCTGTGCTCTTTCCTTCCCAGAACATAGCACGAGCATATACGAAGGAGCGTTTCACCACGTTCTCGTGGTCAGAGGGATTGAAAAGCTATACTGGCTATTTCACGTCAGACAATGTTGACAAGAATAAAATCGTGGCGCCTTATCGCAAGCACAACACGGGAAATATCCTTGGTTGGTATGAAGTGAAGGGCAAGAAGACAAATGCCCGTCCTGCAATGAAAGCTCAGTTCGACTTCAAAGGAGATGGGTATATCATGAATGGTGAGCTCATTACAAATGATTCTGCCCTCAGCAATCAATTCTCGCTATACAGCACCCCGCGCAACGCATTTATATATCTTGACTATGTCACGGCAAATGATTCCTGTCAGATAACTGCAGAAAAAGGCGGTCTGCTTGCAATCAGTACAGATGAGTTTACGAAAGAGAAACGCACCTTATACTATCACGAGCGTGAGTCCAAGGGATACAACGAGGAAATAAAAGTAATGCAGAGTGATGGCAAGGATATGCTGACTGTCAATTCCGACTGGGTGAACATCGACAATGAGATAGGCGTCATAGGTCTGAATGGCAAACGGATTGCCTTTGGCGACAGGAGTACGGAGAACAGCATCATAACATCCAAGTTGTATCCCATGTTCAGCGATGCTACACGTACCCTTAGTAAGGGGGAGATTGTTGACAAGAGAAATCTGGTGTATTATGCCAACGTATCGGCAAAAGATGTGTATATGATGAGCCAGCGTCTCTGTCCTTTGAAACAGCAGTTGCCTGAAGGATGGAATGGCGTGATAGCTCCTGATAGTCTCGGGGCTTATCTGTTTATAAGCAACTTTGTCGGCAGGACATCGGAGACTGTCATCGAGAACGTGCAGTTTCCTCTCACTAAGGACGGTGCGGCTTGGGAAATGTGGGCTCCGGTTCTCAATGTTGAGACCAATATTACAAAAAGCCGTTCTTCTGCTAAGTTCACCCTTGAACATAACCGTTCTTTCGGACAGCCTATAAATTTCTTCATTAAGGGTGACAATGTCATGGCATCCTACGTTTCTGATACTGTAGCTAATGTTACGGCACGAAAAAACACCACTATTTCCCTGGCGGTGTGCGTAGATAACATGGAAAAACTAATCATAAAGAATATCAAGCTCAAAGCCGGAAAAACCGTTGTCGTAAAGGTTAAGGATAGCGACTTTGTAGTGGAATAACTCAAATTCTGAAATATCTGTGGTCAAATAGAAACTGGAACTTGCTTAAGCAAGTTTTTCCCCAAGGCTCATCAAGCTGAAGCAAGTCGTCGAGCTCACGTTAAAATTAATGCGATATTAAAAACGAAAAAAAAGAATTTTTGTACTACTCGTCAACTCGTCACCCTCAGCGCTGTAATGTTTTAAGCGACAGAGAGTTGTGGCGGTGATTCATTTCGTTTCACTCGTCACCCACTCGTCACCATCAAGTTGTTTAATGTTCTGATATAGAATGAATTACGGTGATAATTCACTCGTCACCCCTAAAAACGGTGACGAGTGGGTGATGAGTGAAATAGTCGTGTAAATATCACATTGTCAATAAGATACAGAGATTCGGGTGGCGAGTGGGTGACGAGTGCTTTAAAATGAATCACCGCTGTAACGTAAAGATTCACAACAACTTGCAGCGCTGAGGGTGACGAGTTGACGAGTGTTGTAAAAATTCTTTTTTTCTAATTCATTCGTCTCGCCTCTATCTTAGGTCCGTTCTACCTCCGCTCCAGGTCCGTTGTAAATCCGTTCCAGGTCCGTTCCGGAACTATAGGATCATAGGAGGAAGAGCGAAGGATCATAGGAGGATCATAGGAGGGAGAACCTCGATTTTACTGAACGCAAAGACGCTAAGGCGCAAAGAGTTTATCTGACCACGGAAAGCACGAAAGGAACTTATGCGAAAAACTTCCGTTTCTTTCGTGCTTTCCGTGTTCAAATAAAGACTCGGTATTTTTGTGCTATATGCGAAAAACTCGTTTTGCGGTTGCCGTTGTTGTATCTGCTATTTCCTCGTTGCTCGTGCCGTATGCCAAAGCAAGTTTTTCAATTATGAAAGGAATGAACGATGATTCGTTTCTCTCGCCTCTGTATGGGGCAGGTGCCATGTAAGGGGCATCTGTCTCAAGAACTATCCTGTCCATAGGGACAACGGCGGCAAGGTCTTCTGCAAGATGACTTTTCTTGAATGTAGAGACACCTCCAATGCCGAGTACGAATTTCTCAAACTGCAATAGTTCTGTGGCTTCGTGCTGGTTACCTGTAAAGCAATGGAAAACACCTCCCGGCAATTCCTTCTCGTATCTGCGGATAATCTTCACCATTTCATTCTGAGCCTTGCGACAATGAATCATAAGAGGTAGTTGTGTCTCTATGCTCCATTGAACCTGTTGCTCAAAGGCATCAAGCTGTTCTTTCTCAAATTCGCGTGACCAGTAGTAGTCAAGGCCTACTTCGCCGATGGCTATATAGTTGTCGTTGCGAATTTCTAGGTGCATCTTATCAAGCACCTCCTTGTAATCCTCTTTCACATCCTCAGGATGAAGACCTATCATCGGATGTATAAAGTCGGGAAAGCGTTCACAAACAGCTTTTATCGTGGCTATAGAGTCATAGTTGATGCCAGGACACAAAAGCTGTATGGCACCAGCCTCCTTTGCACGTGCCACAACCTCGTCAAGGTCATCCTTGAATTCCTCTCCGTCGATGTGGGTGTGGGTGTCGATGAAACTGCCCCTCGCTTGCCCTATGGGCATCCTCTCCCCAAGGGGCGAGGAGGAAATTACACTATTTAGCTTGTGATTATTCATCAAATCCTTTGATCGAAAATACTAATTTTCCCCTCGCCCCTTGGAGAGAGGGTGTCCGTAGGATGGGTGAGGGGCCATTACTTCTCCCTCTTCATCATCTTGGCTGCGTATTCCCTGAGGGCGGTCTTCTTCTCCTCGGCAACGCTGACCTTGTCAAGAGCCTCGATAGCCTCGTGATAGTATTCCTCCATCTTTGCCTTTGCCATAAGGTCGATACCGAGCTTGTTGTAGATAGCGGTAACAGCAGCAACCTTCTCCTGACGGTCGAACTCCTTTGCTGCAATCCAGCGTGAGAGTTCAGCCTTAGTCTCGCCCTCAGCCTTGTTGAAGGCATTGATAAGCATGTAGGTCTTCTTGTTGCTTGTGATGTCACCACCGATAGCCTTGCCGAAAACCTTTGGGTCACCATACACATCAAGGAAATCATCTTGAAGCTGGAAGGCAAGTCCCATACGCTCGCCAAAGCGATACAGAAGTTCCACGTCCTCCTTTGGAGCATCAGCCATTATTGCGCCAATCTTCATGGCACATGCAAGCAATACGCTTGTCTTGAGGCGTATCATCTCAATATATTCCTCCTCACGCACATCATCGCGAGTCTCGAATTCCATATCGTATTGCTGTCCCTCGCCAATCTCCAATGCTGTTGTTGTGAAACAGTCGAGAACGGCAGGTAACTTATCTGCAGGACAGTTCTGCATCCTCTGGTAAGCGAGAACGAGCATAGAGTCGCCTGAGAGGATAGCGGTATTTGCATCCCATTTCTTGTGAACGGTAGGCTGACCACGACGCACATCTGCATTATCCATAAGATCATCGTGCAGAAGGGTATAGTTGTGGTATGTCTCCAAGCCTATTGCCTGTGGAAGAATAGACTCTGGGTCGTCCTTATAAAGGTTATACGACATCAGCATAAGCATTGGACGAATACGTTTTCCTCCAAGGTCGAGAACATACTTTATTGGCTCATATAATGAGTAGGGCTTGCGGTCGTATGGCAAGTTTGAGAGATAAGATTGGATAAGACCCCCCAGCCCCCCAAGGGGGAGTTGGTTTATAGTATTGACGTTGCTTTTTTCCATATAGATTTTTATAATTAATTCTTTTTGATTTGAAATGCTATCTAAAAGCTCCCTCCCTTGGGGAGGGATGGGGTGGGTCAAAGCGTAAACGCTGCATTTATCATAAGACTTGACGAACTGACATGATACTTTGCATAGGACACTCCTAGAGAGAAACTGTCGAGTATCAATCCGCCTCCGAATGATAATCCCGCTCCGTGGGTGCTTTCAGATTTATCGCCAAAGCTATCGTGTGTGCCAACTTTCATCTCATGTGCTCTGCGGAAGTTATATCCTGCGGAGAGGTAAATCTGGTCACTTAACAGAAGGTCTGCTCCGACTACCATGTGCCGGAAGAGGGAATAGTTCCAGCGAGTGAGGTCAACAGCGGTAAGACTAACCCGGAACGGCGTGCCAATTATGCGCTTCGTGGCACCTATCTGTAAATCGGCAGGCATTGATTCATATTCCTCATCGTAAGCAGACAACTGACCTCCAAGGTTCTTTGCCACTATGGAAGCTGAGAAATCCTTCTCCTCATTGTAATAGTTAAGGCCAAGGTCAATACCAACCGCAGTACTGCTATAGTCGCCAATCTTAGAGTAAACGAAACGTGCGGTCACACCACCCACTAGATTCTTTGCAAGAGGATATGACAGAGTGCCGTTGAGGGCAAGGTCGGAAGCGTTGAACTCGCCGAGAATAGTACCTTCTGCGTTGGTATGTTTCATGCTGCCATAGTTGAGATATTGCGCAGCCACACCAATGGTGGCTTTCTCTCCTTGAGCAAAGGCATATCCTGCGGAAAAGAGATTCGCACCACTCATATAGTTCATATATCCGATATTCAGCGTCCTGTCTGAAACAGAGGCAAGCAAGGCTGGATTATGAATAGCGAGTGCTGCATCATCTTCAATGAGAGATATGTTATCTCCACCCAAGGCTGCCGCATGCGAGCTTACAGGCAAACGCAGAAAATTGTATATCGTCTGCGACTCCTGAGCGTGTAATGCAAGCGAAAAACCGACCCAAAGGAGGAGAATTATAGCTTTTTTCATCCGAATTAAAGAAATTTACGGCAAAGATAGCATTTTTTTCCAATATCATTGCTAAATTTGCACTCGAATTTAATATAAAAACGCATTTTACCACTATTTTATTGTGGAAGTAAAGAAATCACATAAAGCAGATCTTGAACATTTACGTCCGTGGATGTTTCTCGGTGCATTCGTCATAATGGGCCTTCTCTTCATCCTTGTGCTTGAGGTACATATAGGTGGAGGGAAGGATGATTTTGACGATTTCGACGATGATATAACTATGGATCTGAACCTGAAGCTGAACGATCAGCGTGACATGATTTCGGCGGCAGAAAAAAAGACAAGACATGAAGAACAGGCGGAAAAACTCAATAAGGTTGACAATCTAACGGAGATTCCCCCAAAAATACTCGAAGTCGTTAAGTTCACTCCTGACGATATGGATGAAGATGAACTTCTTGAAGAGGAGAAGGACGAGCCTATAAATCAGAATGATGATGATCCAGAGACTCTCCGTATTGTTCAGGAACTGCCTCAGTATCCGGGTGGTATGACCGAATTCGTGAAGTGGCTAACCAAGAACCTGAAATATCCTACCGCCGCTCTGCGCAGTAAGATAGAGGGAAAGGTCATGATCAGTTTCATAGTCAATACCGACGGTACTATTTCTGATATCAAGGTAGTGAAGAAAGCACATCGGTTGCTTGATGCCGAGGCTCTGAGAGTTGCCAAGCTCATGCCTAAGTGGGAACCTGGCAAAGACCACGGCAAGGTATGTCGCACGAAAGTCGCTATTCCTATTGTGTTCGAGATATAGTCATTATTGCTTCTGATTGATGCTGATTTCATTCCTTGTTACGTGGAAATCCCTTTTTTTCTATCCTTTTGGCGATAGATAGTAAACGTTAAAAATGTTTTTTGTTGTAAAAGAATGAAAACCCTGAGAATTTCTTTCGTTTTCTTGTAAATAATTTTGTAACTTTGCACTCGAAAATGAGAAACGTGTGCCAGCCTTGGGGCTGACATGCACTATTTTCTTCATGCGAAGATGTACTTTGCAGTCGGAAATAAAAAGGTACTTCCCTTTTTGGCTTTAGACATTTAACTAATGAAAGAATTCCTTAAGGTACTGAGGCGTTTTGTGCCTCCATATAAGAAATATCTCGTGTTATCGGTGGTGTTTAATATTCTCTCGGCACTACTGAATATCTTCTCATTTGCTACTCTTGTACCTATCCTTCAAATCCTGTTCAAAACGGGAGATGCAGGGAAGGCTACAGAATTGATGGCATGGGACTGGAGTAACGCCAAGGAGGTGGTGAGCAACAATGCCGACTATTATGTAACGAACATGATCGCCGATATGGGTGCAACTACCACGTTGCTTATCATTGGTTTGTTCCTTGCCTTTGCCACATTCCTCAAGACAGGAGCGTATTTCCTTTCGTCGGCTACTATCATTCCAATCCGTACAGGTGTTGTGCGCGATATCCGCAATCAGCTTTATCGTAAGATTACATCTCTGCCTTTGGGATTCTTCAGCGAAGAGCGCAAGGGCGATATCATAGCCCGTATGTCGGGTGATGTGCAGGAGATAGAGTCTTCGATAATGTCGAGCCTTGACATGCTGTTCAAGAATCCTATTCTCATTATTGCCTATTTCACTACACTTGTAGTGATAAGTTGGCAGCTCACGCTGTTTACTATTGTCTTTGTTCCTATTATGGGATGGGCGATAGGTGCTGTGGGCAAGAAACTGAAATCGAAGTCGATTGCTGCTCAGGCTCTTTGGAGTGATACTATGAGTCAGGTGGAAGAGACTTTAGGCGGTTTGAGAATCATAAAGGCATTCTGTGCCGAGGATAAGATGAATGACCGTTTTGACCGCATAAATACCAGTTACCGCAATAGCATACTCAGAGTGAACGTTCGTCAGCAGATGGCGCATCCTATGAGTGAGTTCCTTGGTACGCTAATGATAGTCATCGTGCTGTGGTTTGGTGGCATCCTCGTGCTTAACGACTATGCCCTCAGCGGTCCTACATTCATCTACTATATGGTTATCCTTTACTCAATCCTTCAGCCTTTGAAGGATTTCAGTAAGGCAGGATACAACATTCCAAAGGGACTTGCATCTATGGAGCGTGTGGATAAGATACTGATGGCTGAGGATACTATTCCTGAGAGCCAACATCCAACACCTATCACCTCATTCGAGCATCAGATTGAGTTCCGCAACGTATCGTTTGCGTACAACGACTTTAAGACTGGTGAGCCGCATTGGGTGCTGAAAGATATCAATCTCGTTATTCCTAAGGGAAAGACCATCGCGCTTGTGGGACAGTCGGGTTCGGGAAAATCCACTCTTGTGGATCTCATTCCTCGTTATTATGATGTGCAGAAGGGAGAGGTGCTTATTGACGGTATCAATGTAAAGGACCTTGGCATACACGACCTTCGCCAGCTCATAGGAAACGTGAATCAGGAGGCTATTCTCTTCAACGATACGTTCAGAAACAACATCACATTCGGAGTGGATTCTGCTACTGATGAGGAAATAGAACAGGCGGCAAAGATTGCCAATGCCCATCAGTTCATTACAGAGTCTGAGAACGGTTATGAGACCATGATAGGTGACCGTGGTGGTAGACTCTCAGGCGGTCAGCGTCAGCGTGTTAGTATTGCGCGTGCCATATTGAAGAACCCTCCAATCCTTATCCTTGATGAGGCTACCTCGGCACTCGACACAGAGTCGGAGCGACTTGTTCAGGATGCCCTTGAGAAACTGATGACTACCCGAACAACCGTTGCAATTGCCCATCGTCTCTCTACTATTAAACATGCAAGTGAGATATATGTGCTGCATGAGGGTAGGATCGTGGAGAGCGGTACGCATGAGGAGTTGCTGCAAAAAGACGGTTACTATAAGAAGCTGCATGATATGCAGAAGTAAAGGAGGCCCCCTCCATCTCCCCCGAGGGGGAGGGAGCCGGAAGGCACAAAATAATAGAAATTGATCATTAAAAATGGAAAATATAGCCAATCCTTATAGTCGAATCGGCTCCCTCCCTATGGGGGAGGGCGGGGGGAGAGGCCGTGTTTATTTGTTTATCTCTCTTTTCCTCCTCTGGACCTTTATCGGAGTATTTAGCAAGCTTGTTTTCCTTGCTGTCTATGCTTCGATAATAGATGGGATTGGCGCTTCTGACTGGTGGGATGTGATATGGCATGGACTTGTGCTCGATGTTGCTATTGCCGGATACCTTACTATCATTCCTGCTCTCTTCTTTATTGCTTCGCTATGGATAGAGTCCAAGACGATAGGCTGGATATGGAAGGGCTATGTGGGAATCGTGGCTTTCATCTCATCACTTGCATATGTAGCAAACATAGCGCTTTACGGCTTTTGGGGATTTCCGCTCGACAATACCCCGTTGCTCTATATAAAGACATCCCCCTCTGATGCTATGGCGAGCGTCACGACAGGGCAGTTGATAGGAGGCTTGCTTGCCGTATGTGCTTCTACGGTGTTTATTTACCTTCTCATCACAAGGCTTGTGAAGCTTCCAAAGGCTCAACAGAATGGCAAACCATTGTTGCAGACGATAGTGATACTTCTCCTTACTGCGCTTCTCATCATCCCAATCCGAGGAGGCTTTGGTGCAGGAACAAACCATACAGGGGCGGTGTATTACTCCACAAACATACGCCTATGTCATGCTGCTGTGAATCCTATCTTCTGCTTTATAGAATCGGTAACGCATGATGAGGACATTGCCGATAGGTACCGCTTCATGGACGATAAGGAGGCTACAGATATCTTTGGCAATATGACCTGTACGGCATTACGTGGGGACTCGGTTGGGGAATTCTCGCTTCGTGGAGAAAACCAGCCAAGAAACGTGGTGGTGATAATGCTTGAGAGTTTCTCGAAGTATATCATGACAGAAGCCGGACATGTGAAGGGCATAACTCCGAACCTTGACAGATACTCAAAGGAAGGAATGTATTTCACCCGTTTCTATGCCAATAGCTTCCGTACGGATAGGGCTATTGTCTCAATACTCAGCGGATTGCCTGCGCAACCTACAATGAGCGTAATGGATATTCCGCATAAGAGTACGAGTTTGCCTTCTATTGCAAGTGCTATGGGAAAGGCTGGATATAACAGTACTTTCTACTATGGAGGTGATACGAACTACAGCAATATGAAGTCGTATTTTATGGGTACGGGTTTTCAGAATGTGGTGTCAGACAAGGATTTCCCGAAGGAATTGCATACTGGCAAATGGGGCGTGGCTGATGGTCCTGTGTATGAGAGGATTCTGAAGGATATGATAGCTTCTGACAAGAAGGAAAAGCATTTGAGAGTGGTAATGTCGGAGAGCAGTCACGAGCCGTTTGATGTGCCTTTCAAAAGCCATATCAAGGAGCCGGAATTGAATGCCTTCTACTATGCTGACAAATGTCTTGGCGAGTTTGTTGGGGCTATGAAGAAGCAGGCAGATTGGGATAACACCCTCGTACTGATAGTACCAGATCATCTTGGCGCATATCCTCTGAATATCGATAACTATGCGCTATGGCGCTATGAGATTCCGATGATTCTGCTTGGAGGAAAAATTACGGCTCAGCAGGTAGAGACCATAGGTTGCCAGACAGATATACCTGCCACGCTTCTCGGCATCCTCGGCATAGAGCATAATGAGTTCCTTTTCTCAAAGGATATTCTTGATGCCAAAGCTCCACATTTCGCTTTCTTCACCTTCCCTGATGCTATGGGAATGGTCACGGAAGAAAATACTGTGATATACGACAATGCCCTTAACAAGGCAGTACTCGATGAGGGAAGCGAGAAAGGATTGAATAAAAAGAGGGTACAGGCGTATCTTCAGAAACTATATGATAAAATAGCGGATTTGTAATGGAATTTATATTGACGCTCATATCGCGATTGCCTTTTAAGGTGCTCTATGTCATTTCTGACATGGTGTATGTCCTTGTATATTACCTCATAGGCTATAGGAAGAATATTGTGCGTAAGAATCTTACCGCTTCCTTCCCCGAGAAGGGCGAGAAGGAATTACGGGAGATAGAAAGGAAATTCTATCATTGGTTGTGCGACTATTTCGTGGAAACCCTTAAACTTCTGACCATAACTCCAGAAGAGATGAAGAAGCATCTGGAGTTCAGAGGTCTAGAGCAACTTGTTGCCGTCAAGAAAGAAGGGCAAGGTGTATCTTCGTTCCTTGGCCACTATTGCAATTGGGAATGGCTTTCTGCTGCCGGATTATACTGGCCTTGGCCAGATGATGTTATGGGACTTATCTATCATCCGCTGAGAAGTGATTTTGCCGATGAACTGATGATAAAGATGCGCTCTTCGCTTGGAGGCTTGTGTATCAATAAGCATCATATACTCCGTGAGCTTGTCACCCTCAGGAAAAAGAAACAAGGCTATCAGTTCGGTTATATCTTTGACCAGAGTCCTAAGTGGGATAGTATTCATCTTTGGCTCGACTTCCTCAACCATAAGACTCCGGTATTCACTGGTGCTGAGCGTATTGCAAGGAAGGTGAACGATCTTGTAGTGTTCGTCCGCATGGAGCGACCGGAGAGGGGAAAGTATATTGCCAACTATCATATTATCTCCACAAATCCTAACGAGGAAGAGGAGTTTGCGATAACAAAAAGGTGCTTTGCCATTCTTGAGAATGAGATTCGCAAGAATCCTGAATTCTATCTATGGACCCACAACAGGTGGAAGCGCACCTATGAGGAGTATGTGGAGAGAATGGAAGAGAAGCAACATAACTCACAAAAAGACATGCCATAGGGCGTGTCTTTTTTTGGTTCACTATATACTGTACCTTTTCAGATCACAGCCGTTATATTCTTTTGACCACAGAAATTTTCGCTGAGGCTCCTTTTCTGTCCGATATATCTCCGATTATAGGGAACGGACTTACAACGGACCTGTAACGGACTTGGAACGGAGGTGAAAATACCCATCACCCGTATTGTTACTGCAAAGTTACTACAATTCTTCCATATACAAAAATCCATGAGCATTTTTTGAAAATATTGTATGGGTATGGAAAGTCATGTATGTGGGAAGGGTTCAGTATATAATGAACCTTCTAAATACAGACCCTATTCTTGCCTTTGGCAAGTTTTGCTCCTTATTTTTTGGCTTTTCCGCTTTTTTTTGCTATCTTTGCCCTCGTTTTTGGAATGAAAATGAAATCAGCACTTAGCACTTTCAACCTTTATGCAGAATTGCACATCAAAATATGATTATCTTATAGTCGGCTCCGGACTTTTTGGCGCAACCTTTGCGTATTGTGCCAAGAAGAAAGGGAAGCGATGTCTGGTGATTGACAAACGCCAGCATCTTGGAGGTAATGTGTATTGTGAGAAAACAGAGGGGATAAATGTGCATAAATATGGTGCACATATCTTCCATACTTCAAATAAGAAGGTATGGGACTTTGTGAACTCTATTGTAGAGTTCAACAGATACACCAATTCGCCAGTTGCCAACTATAAAGGGAAATTGTATAACCTCCCATTCAACATGAACACTTTTTACCAGATGTGGGGCGTAACGACTCCTACTGAGGCAATGGCAAAGATTGAAGAGCAGAAAAAGGATGCTGTGGAGAAACTGAAGGCTTTGGGCATAGAGGAACCTCGTAACCTTGAAGAACAGGCTTTGTGTCTTGTTGGTAGGGATATCTTCTACACATTGATAAAGGAATATACAGAGAAGCAATGGGGTAGGAAGTGTGAAGAATTGCCTGCTTTCATCATTAAGCGTCTGCCAGTTCGTTTTGTTTATGACAATAACTATTTCAATGACAAGTATCAAGGTGTTCCTAATGGTGGATATAACCGCTTGATAGAGGGCTTGCTTGAGGGTGTTGAATGCAAGACAGATGTTGACTTCTTCAATTCAGAATATAAGGATTGGAGGAAGTTTGCTGATAAGTTGGTTTATACAGGTGCGCTTGATGAATATTTTTGTTTCTCATTAGGCAAACTCGATTGGCGCACGGTATCTTTTAAGACGCGTGTTTTGGATGTCCCCAACTATCAGGGAAATGCCGTTGTCAACTATACTTCACATGACGAACCATATACCCGTATTATAGAGCACAAGCATTTTGAGATGTTTGGTCAGGAGGTATATGAAAATCCCAAGACTGTGATAAGCGAAGAGTATTCTGTTGAATATACCCAAGGTATGGAGCCTTACTACCCGGTGAATGATGAGCGTAATAATGCTCTTGCTGAGGCTTACAGACGGTTGGCAGAGAAAGAAAAAGGAGTAATCTTTGGAGGACGTCTTGGTCAGTATAGATATTACGATATGGCACCTGTTATTGAGCAGGTGTTGGAAATGGATATATAGATGAATATAAAGTTGAAAGATATCATAGAAAGGTTCTGCGGAAGTAGGGTAGGGGCATTGGTATGCAATATCCTTCTTGTATATGTGCTGTTTACTGTCACGCGAATAGTCTTTACTATATGCAATAGCTCCATATATTCAGAGCATCTGTCTGTGGGATATATGTTTCAATTGCTGTTGGCAGGACTTCGTTTTGACACTACTGCGATATTGTACTTGAACTGCTGGATGATTCTGGCATTCCTGCTGCCTCTGCATTATAAGGAAAATGCCAAGTTCTATGCCGTTATGCGATGGCTGTTTGTCGTGCTTAACTTCATCGGACTTTCAGCAAACCTCTGTGACTGTGCATATTTCCCGTTTACAGGAAGACGAACGACTTTCAATGTGTTACAGGAATTTAGTAATGAGGGAAATTTCCTGACAATCATAACTAACGAGGCATTGCCTTACTGGTATCTGTTTATTTTTGCAGGTTTGTTTGCATGGGTGCTTTGGAAATGTTTCCGTACACCTGACTGTCACCCTACATTAGAGCCTCGCCATCTATTACGCTACTACATCTTTCAGCTCGTTCTTTTAGGTGTGGCATCTGGACTTACCGTTGCAGGAATGAGAGGCGGATTTACCACAGCAGTTCGTCCTATTACCATATCCAATGCCAACCAATATGTTGACCACGCAATAGATGCGGGTATTGTATTGAATACTCCATTCAGCATAATGCGAACTATAGGCAAGAAACCTTTTGTGGAGCGTCGTTATCTCTCTGATGATGAAGCGCAGAAGCTGTACTCTCCTTTGCATCAGCCGGCGGATAGTGTGCAATTCCGTCCGATGAATGTTGTGGTTTTCATCCTTGAGAGTTTTGGAAAGCAGGCAATGGCACGTGGTTATATGCCATTTCTATCGGAGCTTGCACAAAAGGGAATGTCATTCGAGTATAGCTATTCAAGCGGTAGGAAAAGTATTGACGGAATGCCTTCTGTGCTATCATCAATACCAAGCTTTGTAGAACCGTTCTTCCTTACTCCAGCCTCTATGAACGATTTGTCGGGAATAGCAGGAGAACTGTCACGTAACAAGGGCTATACATCAGCTTTCTTCCATGGGGCAGAGAATGGCAGTATGGGATTTCAGGCATTTGCTAAGGCTACGGGCTTTCAGAAATACTATGGCAGGACAGAGTATAATCAGGATCCTCGCTATCATGGTGATGATGATTTTGACGGAACTTGGGCAATATGGGACGAGGAATTCCTGCAGTTCTATTGCGACAAGATGAGCGAGATGAAGCAACCATTTGTTACTTCTGTCTTTACTGCATCTTCACATCCTCCATTTGCTATGCCTGAGAGGTATAAGGAGAAGTTTCCACCAACTGAACCTCGTATCTTTGCAAGTATTAAATATTCGGATAATGCCTTGCGTCTCTTCTTCGAGAAGGCACAGAAGCAGGATTGGTTCAAAAACACCATCTTCGTTCTCACGGCTGACCATACTTCAGAATCTATAGATCCTCAGTTCACTTCTGATTTGGGCAGATACAAGGTACCTATCGTTATCTATGCCCCTTCTATGCCTGAACTTTCAGGGGTGGATAAGGATAGATTGATGAGTCAGGCAGATATTATGCCGACTATACTCGGTATCCTTGGGTATGATCAACCATACATTGCTTTTGGACAAGATGTGTTGAATACTAAGAAAGAAGATACTTGGGCGGTGAATTATATTCCGGGTAACGGGTACTATCAGTATGTGCAAGGCGACTGGATGCTACAATTTGATGGTGAGAAAGTCGTTCATGCTTATCGTTTTAAGGAGGATACCTTGCAAGTACATGATATGAAATCCTCGTATCCAAAAAAATATGAAGAAAGACTCAAGAGTCTAATTCAACAGTATATGTATCGAATGAATCATAATCAGCTTATAGTGAAGGGTAAAGAATAACGTGGAAAGTAAAATGTGTAAAGTGGAAAGTATAAAAGAAAAAATGAAGGTTCCCTTTCTCTTCTATGCCTTCTCGACCATATTCCTGGCATTTATGTTCTGCACATATATGATAGGGTCGTCTGTGCTCTCGTCAATGAATTTTGAGGGTTGGGTGTTCTTTGTCGTATCTGCAATTTCACATGCCTCAATGTTCATGCTTGTACCGTTTCTTGTAGCTCTTCCTATCAATATGATGGGATGGAGGAAAACGGCTTTGGGCATACAAGGAGTATTGGTGGCATTGATATTCGTACTGAATTTTATCAATGAGCAGGTGTATGCTATTTACAAGTTCCATCTCAATGGATTTGTGTTTAATATGTTGACTGGACCTGCTGCTGGCGATATATTTACTTTTGATACAGCCCTATATCTAAAGGAGGTAGGTCTGCTCTTTCTTGTAGTGTGCCTTGCTGTTGTGGCATATTTGCTTTCTCGCTATGTATATGCCAAGAGAAAGAAGGCGTACGTCTTGTCTGTAATCTGTACGTTTGTTGGATGCACATTATATGCTCATCTATGGAATATATATGCAGATTTCTATCAGCATAGGTCGGTGGCAAAGAGTGCCCAGTTGCTGCCTTATTTCTTTCCGACAACATCCAAAAGCTTGATGAAGGATGTGTTTCATCTCACTCCTCCTGACGGCTATGGAGAATTGGATGGTTTTGAAGAGTCGGAGGATATTGTCTATCCTGTTAATCCGATAAGGGTTGAGGCTCCGAATTCACTTCCGAACATCCTTGTAATCATGGTAGATTCTTGGAGTAAGCGTTGTCTTACGGCAGACAATATGCCAAATACTTATGCTTATGCACAGGAGAGTGAATGGTATCAGAATCATGTGAGTAGCAGTAATGGTACACGTGGTTCGGTGTTCGGTTTTTTCTTCGGTTTGCCAAGCTATTACTGGAACTCGTTTGACAAGGCTGCAATACGTCCGTTATTCATAGATTTGCTACTACAGAACAATTATGATATACAGACATTTGTGTCTGCAGGCATGGAAGATCCACCTTTCGCACGAGTTGTCTTCGGGCATGTGAAAGGTATCAATGCCAAATCATACGGTGTAAATCCATACGTTAACGATACTAAAGCAACGGAGAATGCCATATCTGCGATACAGAAACATGGAGAGGAGAAAAAGCAGCACCCATTCTTCTATTATGTATTCCTCGACCTTGCACATAGTTTTCTCGGTATGCCAGATGATGTGAATAGTGTGTATAAGCCTGCATGGTCGTTTGCCGATTACTCAAAGCTCAATAATGATATGGATCCAACTCCGTTCTTCAATCTCTATCGTAATTGTTGCCATTATGACGATGCGCTCATTGGCAAGCTCCTTGCCACGCTGAAACAGCAGGGATTTGCCGACAATACCCTCGTGATACTTGTTGGCGACCATGCACAGGAGTTTAATGAGAACAAGAAGAACTACTGGGGACATAGCAGCAATTACTCGCAATGGCAGATAGGAGTGCCACTAATCGTACATCATCCTTCAGCCGTTACTTCTCGACAAAAAGTCTATTTGCATCGTACTACACACTATGATGTCATTCCTACCATTATGTACGATTATCTTGGAGTGCAGAATCCTTTGGATGACTATTCGTTGGGACATTTGTTGCATGACACTACATCGAGAGAGTGGCATTTCGTGGGGAACGATCTTAACTATGCATTCATTATTGAAGGAGATACTATCCTTGAGCATCAGGGCAATGGCGCTTTGGATGTGTATGATTCGAAGATGAATGATGTGCAAGGATATAAAATTGATGCGCGGCAGTTTAATGCTGCCATGCAGAGGGTGAACAGATTCTATAAATGATATTTAAAATGACAAAGGACAGAAAGAAATATACATGGCTGACTATTTTTGTAGCATTAACAGGATTAGGGATATGGGCATACATCCGATGGGATGTATGGTTTGGTAATCCGCCTGAGGCTCCTTATACGCCATCAAAGAATCCGTCTCGTGTGATGCTTACCTTCGGAAATGATGGTGAGCTGTCGAGAATGGTGTCATGGATGTGTGGTGACAATGTTGATGCTGATGCCGTACTTTTGCTTGCCGATTCTACTGATACGGTAAGGATAAAAGCCATAGGCGAGGTATTCGAGTCGCGTTCTGGAAAAGCAGCATATTATCGTGCAGAACTAAAGGCTCTAAAGGCAGAGCATACTTATAGCTATGCGGTAAAGACCAACGGCACATTGTCTGAATGGTATAATTTCACTACCTCAAATCCAGATTCAGAGACGTTTTCCTTCCTCTTTATGGGGGATGTGCAGGATACGATAAACGGTATTGCCAACATTCTTCTGAAGAAAGCCATAAGCAGACATCCGGAAGTAGAGTTCGTGGCATTTGGTGGTGATCTTATCGAACGTCCTACAGATGCGTATTTTGCGGAGACATTCCGAAGTATAGATAGTGTCTGTACAGCAATGCCGATAGTGAATATAACTGGCAATCACGACTATTTGAAGTATCTGAAACGGAAATGTGAGCGAAGGTTTGCTCTTACCTTTCCTTACTTCCTAAAGGGAATGGAGGAGAGAGGCGATGCAAATCATCTGTTCTCTTTCGTATATCATAATACGCAGTTCTTCCTTCTTGACTCTGAACGAGGGGCATATTTCCTCCTTCAACAGAAATCATGGTTAAAGGATAGGTTTGATGAGTGCAATACAAAGCATAGGATTGTGATGTTGCATCATCCGCTTTATTCTGTTAAGAACAAGAACAACAATCTCATTGAGCGTTGGGTGTTCAATGAGATGATACAAGAGGCTGGTGTGGAACTTGTGCTTCAAGGACACGAGCATGGATATACTCATTGTACATCTTCAGAAAAACCGTTGAAGGGAAATGAGTGTAAGAATCCTCCACTCTATACCGTAAGTCATTGTGCACCGAAGAATTATCACCTTAAACCAACAGAAAGGTTCTCGCCTGTGTTGTCGGGTAGCAGATACTATCAGGTGATAAGGGTTGATGAGGCTGCTGTCACAATGTTAGGTTATGATGCTATTACACAGGAAATGTTGGATAGCGTTAGGATAATTAAGGGAAAATAAAAAGAAAGTCATGAACATTAGACATAATCCGCCTGTTGGATTTCTGCAGGAAGAGACAAGAATAGGTTATACAATATCTGCAGATATGAAAAAACTGTGGGCTGTACAGATGGATTTGTTGCAGTATCTTCTTGATATCTGTAACAAGCACGGACTTCGTGTCTATGCAGATGGTGGAACATTGCTTGGCGCTATCCGTCATCATGGCTTTATTCCTTGGGATGATGACATTGACATGGTGATGCTTCGTGAGGACTATGATCGTCTCATGGCTTTGGCGGATGAGTTTGATCATCCGTATTTCCTCCAGAATGTATATACAGATTCTCATTATACTCATCGTCATGCTCAGGTGCGCAACAGCGATACTGCATGTTGGGGAGTTGACCAGAAGGGATGCACGGATAAATACAATCAAGGTATATTCATAGATATATTCCCTGCTGATATACTACCTACGACGGCAAGAGGATTCTCGCGATACTACAATAATGAAACACGTGCAAAGCAGAAGTTCCGTTTTGTTTCAAAGTTGTGTAATGCCATGCCGGAGTTCATATATAAGTGGATGAGAAATAGCACGAAATGGTTCAGCGACAAGTACGTGTTCGGTGAATACGAGAATGCTGTAAGAAGACAGAATCCGAAAGGTAATGCTCCTGTATGTGAAATTGCGTTTAACCATAGTAGTCCAATAAACTTCTATGAAGAATATGGCGAACCTCTTTATGCCGATTTTGAATATATAAAGATTCCTATTCCACAACAGAGCCATGCTTTGCTTGAACGGCAGTATGGAGCTGACTATATGACACCTCAGCAGGTGTCAGCAATGCACGGTAGTTTTAATTTTGATGTTGAAAAGAGCTATAAACAATTAAAAAAGTAATCATTGACAATTAATATGACTACGGTGGAAAATACGATTAAACAGTCATCCTCTGAGGCAATCTGTTTGGAGTGATAGCTGCACGTATGTCCAACCTCTTCGTTGTGAGGATGTCGTTGATGTGAATATTCGCAAATATAGTGGAGATTTCCGATAGGATACATTCCGACATTGCTGATAAGCGTGGTGACAAACTTTATTGTGGTTAAGGTTTGCCGTAAACAAAACATAGAAAAAAGGATAAAATAAAATAGCTATGAATTTTCTTGATAGAAACGAATTTAACTTCAAGCCTTCGCAGAAGGTAATTGATGCCATAAAGAACTTTGATCCGGAGACACTATGTTTCTACACTCGTATCTATGATGAGGGCAAGAAGAGCATCGTGTCTGTTCGTCTCTCAGAAATATACAACGTACCAGAGGAGCAGGTCCTCTTGGGATATGGCGGTGAGGATATTCTGAAGAATGCCGTTCACTACTATCTGATGAAGGGCGACAACAAGACGATTCTCATTCCAGAGTTCTCTTGGTGGTATTACAACCGCATAGCAGGTGAGTGTGGCGGTAATTTTGAGATGTACCCTTTGCATCAGTTGGATGATACCTTCGCGTACGATGTGGACGAGGTTATAGAATACACAAACCGTATCCATCCTCGTATGCTTCTCCTTGCCTCTCCTAATAATCCGACAGGCAACTGCCTCACACCAGAGGAGATAGGCAAGATTATGGAGAACATACCAGCGGACACAATGGTGCTTATTGACGAGGCTTATGCTTCGTTCATCACAACAGATACCGACTATATCGCACCTTTGGTAAGCAAATACTCAAACCTTATCATCTCACGTACTTTGAGTAAGTTCTACGGACTTCCTGGCCTGCGTTTAGGTTTCGGTTTCATGGGTAAGGGACACGATAATTTTCTCAGCTATGCAAACAAATACCTTGGCTATAACCGCTTCACAGAGGCTGTTGCAATAGCTGCCCTTGAGAGTGACGACCACTATCGCAAGGTGGCAGACGATATGGAATGGGACCGCCAGCTGTTCAAGAAAGAACTTGGCAATCTCCCAGGTTTCAAGGTTTATAAAAGTGTTGCCAACTTCATCCTTATCAAGTACCCAACAGAGATCAAGGAACGTCTTCAAAAGGCTTTGGCTGAGAAGCAGTACAAGATCAAGTTCATGGGTGACAAGGGACTTGAAGACTGCCTCCGCATCACTCTCGGAACAAGGGATCAGATACAGGTGGTTGTTGATACAATAAAGCAATGCGCAAAAGCCTAACCAAGCATTTTTATGAAAGCAATAATCCTTGCGGCAGGTATGGCATCGCGCCTTCGTCCGCTGACAACTAACACTCCAAAATGCTTGCTGAAGATTGGTGAGCGTTGCCTTCTTCAGCGTTCTATGGATGCGCTGATAAAGAACGGATTTTCCGAGTTCGTAATCGTAACAGGTTATCTCCATGAGATGATCGAGAACTTCATTGTAGAACAATATGGCAAAAGCATAAAAGTGAGATTCATCCATAACGAGGTGTACGATTCTACCAATAACATCTACTCACTTTGGCTTGCACGTCCAGAGGCAGAGAATAAGGATATCCTTCTTTTGGATAGCGACCTTCTCTATGATCCTGAGATTGTTACACAGGTTTTGGCTAATGAGGCAAAAAACGTTTTAACCCTCATCAGACACGAACTCGGAGAAGAGGAGATGAAGGTTGTTGTAGACAAGGAAGGTTCTATTCTCGAAATCAGCAAGACTTGTCGTGTGGAAGATGCTGCTGGCGAGAGTCTTGGCATAGAGAAGATGAGCAAGGAATACACAAAAGCCCTTTATGCAGAACTTGAGCCTATGATGAACGAAGAACATCTTGAGAATAGGTTCTATGAACTTGCCTTCGAGCGTATTCTTGCCAAAGGACATACATATAAGGTTCTTGATGTGACCGAACTTTTCTCTTGCGAGCTTGACACCGTTGAGGATTTTGAAAACGCTAAAACAAAGATTCCTGCGGAATTATTTTAATAATCTCGTCTGGTAACTCAAATTGGTCACTTTTCACTAATCACTTAACTAATGGCATCCTACGACATCCAACCATTACAACTCCGTATTTTCACAGAATGTATATACTGTTCCTCATTATACTCATCGTCATGCACAATTGCGTCATTCTCTCAGTCATCTTGTCATTTCGCACGCTATTATAAGAAAGAGGGTATGGCAAGATAGAAATTGCGTCTCGTATCTAAATTGACTAACGCGCTTCCTGGGGGATTGTATATGTTCTTTAGAAACCATACATCCGGACATGGTGGAATGAATTTTGATGTTGAACACAGCTATAAGGAATATTTTGTATGAGTAATCTGTATTTGAAGATTCCTTCTGGAAATAAGGCGAAGGAAGATATCGATGTAATAATGGAAAAGGAAGGCTTCGTGAATGTTGCATGTAGCTTTTCTTCGCATAATGCTGTAGCTCGCTTTTTCAGCAAACTGATAAGTGTTCTGTTGCTTATAGTCCGAGTAAAGAGGGGGGATGTTGTTCTTGTGCAGTATCCTTTCAAGAAGTATTATGAACTTGTATGTAATCTTACTCATATGAAAGGTGGAAAGGTTGTTACATTGATTCATGATTTAGGTAGCTTTAGAAGAAAGAAACTGACTGTTTCTCAGGAAAATATCAGATTGAGCCATACTGATGTTCTTATAGCTCATAATGAGGCAATGCAGGAGTTTCTTGTAAAGAACGGTTTTGTAAAACCTATTGTCACACTTGGCATTTTTGATTATCTTGCTCCTACATTTGGTAGGACTCCTTCAAAGGGAGATGAAGAGTGGCAGGTAGTTTATGCTGGCGGATTGGCAAAGCGTAAGAATACGTTTCTTTACCTATTGGATGAGCATATTCATGGATGGCATTTAAATATTCATGGTAAGGGATTGGATGAGGAATACACTCACGATTGGAAGAATATCACACCTTGTGGATTTATAGCCTCTGACGATTTCATAAAGGAGTCAATAGGTCATTTCGGACTCGTTTGGGATGGTTCAAGCATAGATGAATGTGCTGGTGACTGGGGAGTGTATCTCAAGGTGAATAATCCTCATAAGACTTCTTTCTACCTCCGTAGTTGTAAACCTGTCATTATGTGGAAACAGGCTGCTCTCGCTCCATTTGTAATAAGAGAAGGTGTAGGTTTTGCAGTAGAATCATTGAAGGAGATAGAAGCATGCCTGAAGTCTATTACACCACAGCAATATAGTGAGATGTGTGATAAGGCAAAAGTAATAAGTAAACGCCTTGAGGAAGGCTATTATTTCAAGGCATCTTTTAGAAAAGCGTTGGAGTTGTTGTGATATAGGGATTGCTCTTTGATTTATATCTTCCTAAAAGGATGAAGAATTCGCTTGCGGCGGTACCAGTTACGGTCGTGGCGTTTTTTTTGCTCTATGGCCTTCTTGGTCCATTCCTCTATAGGTAGGTCGCAGTTCTTTGCATATTCTCTTGCAACACATTCAAACAAATCTATATTGCCAGTAAATCGTGTGAGATTCTCGATCCTTTCCTTCATGGGAATATCATCAATACTATTGTAGAACGACATTCTGTTTATGTCAATAAGTGAGAACTCATATTCGTTGTACTTTTTGGCGAAACGTACATTAGTATCATTCAAGTCATGATGGAGTATGCCTTTTTTGTGGAGTTGAACGGCGAAATGTGCAAATGCCAAAGCTAAATCCTTATCCCAATCATCACGATATAGGAGGTCTTCAATAGGTGGCATATCATTGCGTTCACAAATGTAATATGCATCCTTTATGAATCGCCAGTTTCGTATTTCTACATATGCTATAGGAAATGGTGTATGGAAACCTCTCTTGATAAGTTCAAGTCCGTTAATGTATGCCTTTTCTGCCTTATGAAGACGAAAGGCAGATGACAGTTTCTGGATGAGGTTTAGTGGCTTGAACTTCTTGACTACAGCCTCCTTGCCATCTTCTATCTTGAAGGCTCTGATCTTGTTTCTTCCATTCCATAGCACCTCACTTGCACTCGTGAAACTATCTGGAAGATTGTCTATCAATTCCTTCAGTAGCTTGTCGCCTTTGTATTGTTCGGAAATGCGTAGTTGTATGTTCATTTGAATAGTCTCCACTTAAGTTCATACCATTTTCTACCTATACTGTATCTCCAAAAGTTGATAAGGTTCTCGCTAGAGTGACATGGATTTATTGTGACCTCTTTCTTTGGAAGATTGGCATTGAGACCATCACAGAGATGCGCTATAAATTCAAACATGTTATAGGTGTCAAGCATTTGCGTCTTAGCGCTGTGGAGAGCCTCAATAGAATGCTCGTACTTGTTGCTTGCGATAGCCTCGTCAATGATGCGTATAGCCTCTTCCGGTTTCTTGATGTCAATAGGCAGATATGCATCTTTTGAGATGTAGTCTGACATATTGATACAACCATAGTAGAATGGAAAAGTCTCTGCGAGAAGACAGTCACTCATCTTCTCTGTCCAGTAGTATTCCTGACTTGAATTCTCGATTACGATATGATACTTGTATCGTGAAAGAACATCCCATTTATCATCAAAATCATTAAATCCTCTGCCGAAGATGTCAAGTTTGTCGCCATAGTGCTCTTTCAGTTTCTTGACAAAATGAAGTCTGTCGATATGCCCTTGCGTGAATGCCTTATTACTCGTTATTACTGAGATTAGCTTATCTTTTATCGGTGTTGGCATATCCTTGAGCTTGTCGTAATCAAGAGAACATTCTGTAATGTTTTCATCTCTGTCCATCTTGTATCCAATAAACCAAGGGAGGATGGCAGGAGAAAGATGCACGTTCTTATGCTTTGTCTTTTCCTGACATGTGCAGACTATACCAAACTGATCGATATATTTTTGTGGATAAATCAGTACAGAACGTGGTTCGGTAGTTAGCAGAATAGTATTCTCAGGAGCAACTGTACAAGTTTCTCCATGTCTGACTCCTTTTCCCTGAACCACCCAGAAGTCTGGATCTGGGCATTCTTCATCAATATAGAAGCGGTATCTTCCGTCGAGAGAAACAAGCTGATGCTCTTTTGTCTGTCGGCGGAGGATACTGCCTTCTGCTTTTCTGTATGGAGTAAGCTTTACTTTGTACATATTTTGCTAAATGAGTCTCTTGTTGCAGAGATATTGTTTAACAGCTTTTCTAATGGAGTTAAGTCCGAATTGGTCTGGATTGATTTTATCGAGTGGAATCCACATTGCATCGGAGCAATCATCATGGGCTGAGATTACGCTCTCGTCTTTTAGACTCACTTCGAAGAATGCATCTGTGGTTGGTACAATGAATCCAGAATACTCATAAGAGTTTGGAAAACTGAACAGGAAACGTTTGATGATGCCTTCTGCTGCTATTTCCTCTTTTATTTCTCGTAGCATACCATCGGTTATACTTTCACCAGGATCAACGAAACCACCAGGCAAATCAAGCGTTCCTTTAGCAGGTTCAAATGTGCGTCGTACTACCAACAACTCATCTTTGTTGTTGATGATGAAAGCTGCTGTGGATGCAGAGGCATTGAGATAGAAGGAGAAGCCGCAATTATCGCAGCATTTCGACCTAATGCCACTAATATTGAAGTTCTTTGAACCGCAAACTGGACAATATTTGAATTTGTCTAAAAGGTGCATTAGATAAATCCTTTCTTCCTGAGGTCAAGGAATGCATCAATCAGTTGGTCGTAGTCCTTGGTAGTCAGAAAACCGATATGTCCTACACGGAATACGGTATCCTTCATACTGCCGCCATTAGGGCATATCCACATACCATACTCATCCTTTATCTTAAGGAATATATCATTGGCTGAGGCTGTAGTTGGGTGGAGTGGGGTAACCGCATTAGAGAGAGACTCTGAGACAATTTCGAAAGGCAGGTTGTATTCAACAAGCTTGTTGCGGAAATACTTCGCAAGAGAAGCGCAACGTTCAATTTCTGCTTCTTCACCTCCGTTAGCCTCTATCTCCTTCAGTCTCGCATTTATCTGAAGTAGAATGCTGACTGCAGGAGTCCAAGGAGTCTGACCTCTCTCCTGATTCTTCAGAGCAAGTTTCAAGTCAAGATATTGGCAGCAGCATTTATTCTCCTCAACTCTCTTGAGAGCATCCGGAGCAAGTATCATAACAGCAATTCCTGGAGGGCAGGCCAATGCCTTCTGTGAACCAGTAATCATAACTCCAACTCCGAGTTCTTCCATGTTGAAAGGGTCGCAGAGGAAAGTACTGATTGTATCAACGATTAGGAAAAGATTGTTACGCTTGCAGAAATCACTCACAAGCTTCACGTCATAATGTACGCCTGTTGATGTTTCGTGTTTCTGCATAAGAAAAGCGGTATATCCTTGTCCTTCGTATGGCTTGAGATACTCTGCAGTCAATGCTTTTCCATGTTCAACTTTTATCTCGGTGAATGGAATCTCATGTAGGGTAAGGAGTTCGACAAAACGCTCGCCAAAGCTTCCGCCATTGATGACGAGAGCCTTGTCCTTCTTTGACAGACAGTTCATTATGGCTGTTTCCATACCGCCAGAACCTGAGCATGTCATAAATACGACTTTGGAGTCTTCACTCGCCTTGGCGAATTTCTTTATTAGAGCTTCATTCTCAAGCATGGTTGCAGAAAACTCTGCCGTGCGAAAATATGGCACTTGCTCTGCACCAATAGCCCTTACTGTTTCACTTGATTGAACTGGTCCTACTGTGAAGTTTATCATATTGCTATGTTTTGTCTAAATATTAAAAACATTCTTGCGTTCTGCGAATTGCTGCATAATCCTTGCCATACAGATACTTTCCGTGCGTCTTAGTCTTGCAGAAGAGAAACGCTTATTTACTATACAGCTAATGAACTCTTGAATCTCGTATCTCAAACCATAACCATCCCATTTGTAGAAGAATTTCTTGTTCTCGTTTTGGTTTTCAAAACGAAGTTCGTAATAGTCTGTAAGCCACCATGGAGCCGGAACGTATGCATATCCATTTGTTCCTGATATTACAAGGTTTCCTTCAGTCTTTACACCAAGTCCTACCTTGAATGAACATGTGCCCTTAGGATATTTGAATACACCTCTCGTGAATACGTCAACGCCATTTTCCATACGTGAGTAGATGAAGAGATCCTCGTAGTTTACTCCCATAAGCTTGATTATAGGCAAAAGAGGGTACGAGCCCTGTTCGAATAATGCACCACCAGCCTGAGCCGCATCAAATTCTCTTCCGCTCTTGTCAAGAAGCTGGGAGAGTGAGGCCTCGATATCAACCACATCGCCTATAACTCCTGATTTTATAAGAACCATCAGATGCGTGAAAGCAGGACAATGAGCTGTCTTGTTTGCCTCCATCAATATGCAGCCTTTTTCTTCTGCCAGTTCATAAAGTTCTTTGGCTTCATCGCCATTGAGTACGAGTGGTGTCTCACAAAGTACGTGCTTACCAGCCTCAAGTGATTGCTTGATATTTGAGAAATGGGCAAGATGTGGTGTTGCGATATAAACAGCATCAACATGGTCATAGAAGTCGGAAAGGTTTTTGTATGCAGTTATACTACAATGCTTTTCTGCCATTGTCTCTGCTGCCTGAGGTTCTATATCGTATGCTGCGCAAACTTTAATACCGCTTACGACTTCTGCTTCTGAAGGAAAACGTTGTGACATTCTTCCGCAGCCTATGATTCCTACATGTACCGTTTCCTGGCTTTCTTCTCTGAGAAGTGTAGAGGATATGCCTTCTGTTCTCGGGAGATATACAACTTGGCAGAACTCTTTGAGGTAGTCAAACTTTCCTTCCCAGTCGGAACCAATAGCGAAGATGTCCACATTGTATTTCTGAATGTCGTCAATCTTTTGACCGATATAATCTTCAATTATAATCTGGTCGGCAAGTCCTGTGGCCTTGACAGCTTCCACACGTTCAAGTACGTTGTTGCGAACATTCAGTTTGCCTCTGTCACGATCAAAGTTATCATTGGTCACACCCACAATGAGGTAGTCACCCAAAGCCTTTGCCCGCATCAACAGATTGATATGTCCCTGATGCAGAAGATCGTATGTGCCATATGTGATTACTTTTTTCATTGCTACTTAGGCCAACCGAATGTTTTGATGCTTGTATATTTCCTCCACAGATTGAGTTTTCGCTTCTCTGGAACTCCATGTCGTTTGATATAGTCACGAGCACCTTCAAGCATTCTGTGTGCAACTTTTCCGTCAAGATATGGATCATAGTTGTTGATCACCTCACGACGTAGTTCTGTATATTTGCCTTCATTTGCCATCACATCGTGATATGCGGTCTGAAGTTCATCTGGCTCTTGCATGTCTCGCCAGTATATCTTGTGTGGTTCTACTGTTGTGCGAAGTGTGATGACTGGCTTGTTCATCAATAATTCTTCATAGATGGTTGAAGAAGTGTCGCTTAGCATACAGTCGCTCATGAGAACGTATGGAGTTACGCTATAATCATCAATAAAGACGATATTATTTATTTCGTCTGCTAGCTTACGATACTCGTCAGCCTGTTCCTTTTGTGTAAGAGGATGAAGCTTAATCAGTACAATGGCATCTTCTTCTTTTGCAAAACGCCGAAGGGCATCTTGCATAAATGGCAGAGATGTCATAGACTTGGAGAATGTTGGTGCGTAAAGCAAAATCTTGCTCTTTCCATATTGCTTTAGCAGTTCATTTCGCTTGTCGTCGTAAGAGTGGAGGTTTTGGAATACCCAGTCCTGTCTTGTCCAACCTGTCTCTAACACTTCAAAATCCTTATATTTCTTTGCAAGTTCCTTGAATCTGCTTGTATAGAAAGGGCCTTGCGTGAAATATGTATCAAAATATCTTCGAATGACAAACTGGTCGCGTTTTTCTGCATAACCGTGGAATATCTCAATTTTAACTCCTGAGAGATAGTATGGAACGATATTCCCTGGTACAAATATTGCGTCAGGATGAAAGTCTTTTATTTCTTGAATACTATTGGTATATCTGACAGAATCTTTCAGAGGGAAATCTGGTATTTTCTTCTCATGCACATACCATAGCACATCGTTGCCCCCCTCACGGTCGGCTTCTTCCTGCAAAGGCATCAGAATGCCGATTGCATATTGATTCTCGCAAAAAAGGCAAATTTTCATATGACGTTATTTCTTGTTTTTATAGACAAAATGTAATAATGCAAAATTGATAGGGACTGCTGACCCCATAGCGAGCAAAGCCGCCCATTCTTTGGTTACTCCTAGCCACAGATAAAGATTTAGGAAACCAAGTTGCACGAAGTAGTTTATTATATGTGAACCTCCAAAGCCCGTAAGGCGTTTCCATGAAGGCTTGCTATGGAATGTCCAATAGCTTGTTATGATGAAGTTACAACAGAATGAAACGAAGTAGCTGAGTGTGTATGCGATGTTTACCTCAAGCCATTTTATCAGAACCCAATACGTGGCATACTGAATAGCAACGGCAAGAACACCATTTATGCAGAACCTCAGAAATTGTCCGTACTTTGGATCGCTGTTGTATATTTCTCTAATAGATTTTTTCATCCAAGGAAATACTAAATCATAACGACTGATTTCTTCTTTTTGTAGTGTACAAAGTTTGTCTTCGCACGAAAAATGTGCCAACTTAAAAACTCGTGTACATTTTTTCTTATATTGAGTGCAAATTTACTCATATTTTTTCATATCTGCAACTATTTGAATGGAAAACGTGAAAAAGTGGCCTCTTTATTGGCTCTTTCTCTTAGGATACTCCATCGTTACTCCATCGCATCTCCATCGCATGTCCATCGTTTCGATGGAGTAACGATGGAGTATCGATGGAGTAACGATGGAGATACTTGGGAGGAAAAAAGTAGCTCCAATTCAGAATTGGACCTGAATTGGAGCTATATTGGACTTGAATCGGAGATGGAACCTTTCCGTATTTAGCGCGAATTTGATGACATGCGTTATTGGGAAAATGCACCTACTTTGAAATCAGCGCAACGCAATAGGCGGAGATGCCTTCCTGACGACCGGTAAAGCCCAGTTTCTCGGTAGTTGTTGCCTTGATGCTGATGTTGTCCTCATCGGTATTCATAACCTCTGCAAGACAAGCACGCATAGCCTCTACGTGTGGGTTGAGCTTAGGTTTTTCTGCACATACCGTACAGTCGATATTTCCGACGGTATAGCCTTTTGTCGCTATCAAATCCACCGTCTTGCGAAGCAGGATTTTTGAATCAATTCCGTCTGTTTCTGCAGCCGTGTCGGGGAAGTGATAGCCGATATCACGCATATTGGCTGCACCAAGAAGTGCATCGCAGATAGCGTGGATTAGTACATCCGCATCGCTATGGCCGAGAAGCCCAAGCGTGTGTTCGATTTTGATACCTCCAAGCCACAAGTCGCGACCCTCTACAAGTTGATGGACGTCGTAGCCCATGCCTACTCTAAAAGGTATGGCCTCTCCCACCGCCCTCCCCCGTAGGGAGGGAGCCGGAGTGGTTGTAACTGTCGCTTGTGAGTTTTCTTTTTTTATTTCTTCTTTCATTTTTGTAGTTGTTAATGTTTTTATCAAAATTGCGAATTCAGCTGGCAACTGCAATCATATCTATTATTGCATAAAATCCTTTTCGCCCTCCAGCTCCCTCCCTACGGGGGAGGGCGGGGGGAGAGGCCGTGTTTCTGTCTTTAGCCATTCCCTATCCTCCTCATCCTCAAGCAATGGCAGAAGTTCTTCTCGTACTCGCTTGTGATACTCATTGAGCCATTCTGTCTCTTCTGGGCGCATCATGTCAATAATGATAGGCTCGGTGTCTATCGGACAGAGGGTGAGAGGTTCCATTTGAAGGAATCTCCCAAACTCGGTTTCCTTGTATGGAAGGATAATCATGGTGTTCTCAATACGAACTCCAAAACGTCCTTCGAGATAAAGACCTGGCTCGTCAGTTACTATCATATTTGTTCGTAGAGGACAAGGCTTCCATTGCATCCTTATCTGATGAGGACCTTCGTGCACGTTTAGATAAGAGCCAACTCCGTGACCTGTTCCGTGGAGATAGTTCATGCCCTCTCGCCACATATCCATTCTTGCAAGGGCATCAATCTGAGTGCCGGAAGCTCCATCGGGGAATTTGAGCATAGCAAGTTGAATATTGCCCTTGAGCACAAGAGTATAGACCTTTCGTTGCTCGTCGGTCAGTTTTCCGAGGGGTATTGTTCGGGTAATATCCGTTGTCGCATCCTGATATTGTGCTCCGCTGTCTAGGAGTAGGAAACCCTCTGGACGAACAGACGCATCAGTCTCAGTAGTAGGCTCATAGTGAACGATTGCTCCATGCTTCTGATATGCAGAGATTGTATCGAAACTGATATCTCGGAAAAGAGACTGTTCGGCTCTTAATGATGTGAGTTTCTGAGAAATGCTCAGTTCTGTCTCACCACCTTTTTCAACGGCTGGCTTCAGCCAACGAAGGAACTTTACAAGTGCCACTCCGTCACGCTTCATAGCCTCGCGGAAACCTTTCACTTCTGTCTCGTTCTTTATGGCTTTCATGGCAGGTATCGGACTTTCACAATCCGCAACCTTCACCCTCACATCATTATATAAGGTATGGCAAGTGGTGGCTTTGTCCAAAATGATGTTATAGGCTTTGTATTCCTTTAATGCCTTGCGCACATTCTCGTAAGGCTCAACCTTCACGTTGATAGATGCAAGGTAATCGCTAACCTCTTTCGTGAGTTTCTTGCTGTTGACGAATAGGGTGGTGGTGTCCTCTTTCAAAAGCAGATAACTGACGAAAACAGGATTACAATGAACATCAGTTCCGCGAAGGTTAAGAGTCCATGCGATATCGTCGAGGGTAGAGACGAGGATTCCGCAGGAATGACGAGTGCGGATAGCCTGTCGGATGCGTTCAAGTTTGCTCTCTGCACTCTCTCCTGCATATTCAAGTGGCTGTATCTCAATAGGATTGAGAGGAATCTCAGGTCGGTCTTTCCAGATCTCGGCAAGAGGGTCGAAGTTTGTCCTGACGGTTATTCCACCTTCCTTTTGGAGTTCGGAGATAAGGTTGCCAGTATCATTTGCGCTCATCACCATACCGTCAACGCCCACGCAGTTGCCACCATTGAAACTGAGCTTTCTGCCCAGCCATTTCGAAATGCTCGGAGTATCATCTAAGCCATCTTTCATAAGCACGAAGCCTGTACCTTCAAGTTGTTCGGCTGCAGCTATGAAATATCGGGAGTCTGTCCAAAGGGCAGCCTCGTTGAGAGTTACAACTGCTGTACCTGCAGAGCCGTTGAAACCGGATATCCATTCACGGCATTTCCAATGGTCGGGCACGTACTCCCCATTATGTGGGTCTGTGCTTGGAAAGATGAATGCGTCTATGCTCTCGCGTCGCATAACCTCGCGAAGGGCTGATATTCTTTCAGGAATGTTCATTGTTTTTTGTTTAGAGATTAGAGTTTAGTGTTTAGAGTTTTTGTGCTTGCCACCAACACCTAACACCCATCACCCATCACCTAATTTGCAAATTATACTTTACAAAGATACAATTTTTTATTTATTCTGCAAAAGAAAAGACAAAAATATGCTCTTTTCTCAGAAAAAAGCCGTACCTTTGCAGTCTCAAAAACAGAAATAGAAGTAATTAATATATAAATTAATTAAAAATAATAACAACAATGGCATTTTTAACTAACGAAAAGCTTGTTATCGTTGGAGCTGGTGGTATGATCGGTTCTAACATGGTTCAGTCAGTATTGATGTTGGGTCTCACACCTAACGTATGTCTCTACGATATCTTTGAGCCAGGTGTTCATGGTGTATATGAGGAAATGTGTCACTGCGCATTCCCAGGTGCAAACCTCACCTATACAGTTGACGCAAAGGAGGCATTCACAGGTGCTAAGTATATCATTTCTTCAGGTGGTGCTCCACGTAAGGAAGGCATGACACGTGAGGATCTTCTCGTAGGCAACTGTAAGATTGCTGCTGAGTTCGGTGACAACATCAAGAAGTACTGCCCAGACGTTGAGCACGTTGTAGTTATCTTCAACCCAGCTGACGTAACAGCTCTTACAGCTCTCATCCACTCTGGTCTTAAGCCAAACCAACTCACATCACTCGCTGCTCTCGATTCTACTCGTCTGCAGGAGGCTCTCGCTAACGAGTTCGGTGTACAGCAGGATAAGGTAACAGGCGCACACACATACGGTGGTCACGGTGAGCAGATGGCTGTATTCGCTTCTCAGGTTAAGGTTGACGGTAAGTCACTCGCTGAGCTTGGTCTTTCTGCTGAGCGTCTTGCTGAGATCCGTCAGATCACAACTCAGGGTGGTTCTGCTATCATCAAGCTCCGTGGTCGTTCTTCATTCCAGAGCCCAGCTTATCAGGCTGTAAAGATGATCGAGGGTGCTATGGGTGGTGCTAAGTTCGAGCTTCCTGCAGGTTGCTACGTTAACAACGATCAGTACAAGAACGTAATGATGGCTATGCCTACAACAATCGACAAGACTGGTGTTCACTTCACAGCACCTAAGGGTACTGCTGATGAGATGGCAGGTCTTCAGAAGTCTTACGAGCACCTCCAGGCTATGCGTGACGAGATCATCTCTCTCGGCATCATCCCAGCTGTTGAGGATTGGAAGACTCTCAATCCAAATCTCTAAAAAGCCTAACCAGTTCCTCTCAAAAGGAGGAATGTTAGATAATACAAATCCCTTGTTCTTTCCGCTATGGAGAGAGCAAGGGATTTTTCTTATGTCTTTTCTGAGATAAGTTTTTATGTCATAGAATTTCAATTATTAACGTGAGTTCGACGAATTCAAGACTGCGAGGGCTGAAAGCCCGACACCTAATAGGGCAGTCCGTAAGGGCTGTTATTCTATAGATGCGTGATTA
>CADCHG010000022.1 GCA_902801155.1 uncultured Prevotellaceae bacterium
TGCGGTGTACTGCCCTCCAGGCAGTTACAAGAGTAGAGGCTTAATCCCCGCACATCCTCGTTTCACTCGTATGTACGGGGTTACTCATGGTACTGTCTTTCAGACATTTCTTAAAGTGCAAAACCTGTATTTTTACTTTCCCCCAAAAAGAGCGTAGCTCCCAAGTAAGTCCTATGTAACTCCCTTGTGCCTCCCATGTAAGTCCCATTCTTAGGAACGGACTTGAAACGGACCTGAAACGGACTTACAACGGATTTACAACGGAGGATCAACGGAGGCATAACAGCCTTTGAGTTGTATTGCATATTTTTACAGAAAGAAAAATAGAATTTTTACACTACTCGTCAACTCGTCACCCATAGCACTGTAACGACCTGTGTATCTACAAATTACAGCGGTGATTCATTTCGTTTCACTCGTCACCCACTCATCACCCTTATGCCGAATATCATTCTGATATAGAACAAGTTACAAGGACAATTCACTCGTCACCCATTTTTAGGGTGACGAGTGAACGGAGGGTAAATTGTGCATATAACATACACATTCTCAACAACATACAACGATTTGGGTGATGAGTTGGGTGACGAGTGGTATGGGGTGAATTAACGCTGTAAGCCTCAATATCTCAACAACTTACAGCGTTACGGGTGACGAGTGACGAGTTTTTTGAAAACTTTTTTTCTGAAAGTAAAATTGCAATCTCTGCATTACAAATCAGAGGTGTTAAATATATGGTTCTTTTATGCCTTCATTGTAGGTCCGCTTCTCCTCCGTTTCAAGTCCGCTTCAGGTCCGTCCCTTGGAATAAGCGAAAAATGGGCCTTGCAAAGTCTTTCTTTGGTATGCATAAATTAAGTATATCTTCTCTTGCGAGAGGGTATTTTTATAGTAAACTATAAATTTGCCGTTATGTCTTTTGTTCGTTTCATTCTTTTTTCGTACCTTTGCCATGTCATTATGCTTCTTTGCGTTTTGTATTTGCAGCACAAAAACTTGCAAGGAATCCGAAATGGCAATACATCGAGTATTCTACTAATGCTTAAATTTGTGGAAAACATCATTTTTAATTGCGGAATTAATGAGTATGACCCCAGAAGAAAAAGCAAGAGTCAAAATAGACCAGATGTTTGTAGAGGCTGGTTGGAAGGTGGTGGATAGAGACTTCTATACGCCTACCCTGACTGCTGCGGCTATCCGTGAAGGCCTGTTAGAAAGGAATTACGAAGCAGACTATTTCCTGTTCATTAATGGTATGGCCGTAGGTGTTCTTGAAGCAAAAAGACAGGAGGTTGAAGCCGATGCAGGTATTGTCTGCGATCAGACTGACAGATATGCCCGTAGTGTGCCTGATTACTATAAGGTTTACGAGCGTCCTTTGCCTCTCATCTATCAGTCAAACGGCGAGGACACATATTTCCGCTTCAGAGAAAACAAGCTCATTGCCGTAAACCGCATCCACACCCCGAAGGAGATTGTAAAGATGCTTGGCATTGAAGACCCATACGCAGGGCTACCCACCTTGAGTAAGAAAGGATTGCGCGCCTGTCAGTATGAAGCCATAACAGGACTTGAAAGCAGTTTCCGCGCAGGACAGCAACGTGCGCTTATCGTATTGGCTACAGGTGCGGGCAAGACATATACTGCATGTATGGCTGCATATCGTCTCTTGGCTTATACACCCATGAGGCGCATTCTATTCCTTGTTGACCGCAACAATCTGGGCAAACAGGCAGAAGGTGAGTTCGGCATGTTCCGTCTCACAGAGAATGGCGATCCATTTAACACCATCTACACGGTGGACCGACTGAAATCCGCAAAGATACCGACTGACAGTAACGTAGTGATTTCAACCATACAGCGCCTATTCTCCCTACTCACAGGACAGGAAATCACCGATAACGATGACGACGACGAGGATACGGCAATGGGCGAGGTGCAGCTTCCTACAGAAACGATGCTTCCGCCTGACTTCTTCGACCTCATTATCATTGACGAGTGTCACCGTTCTATCTACGGCAACTGGAGAAGTGTGCTTGAATATTTCAACACAGCAAAGCTAATAGGCCTTACCGCAACCCCAGTCCCTGAGACAAAGGCATTCTTCAATAATAACATCGTAGTAAACTACACGCTGGAGCAATCCATTGTTGATGGCGTGAATGTGGATGCCCGTGTATATCGCATCAAGACTGAGGTGACAGAAAACGGAGGCGCGATACGAAAGGGCGACAAGGTGAAACGCGAAACACGCTATACTGGCAAGGTTGAGACAATACGCAACGAGGAGACAAAGAACTACACCAAAGAGGAACTGAACCGCAGCGTCATCAATCCGGCACAGATAAAACTCGTTCTTGAAACCTATCGCGATGCCGTATATACGGAGATGTTCACCGATCCGCAGCGTGAGGCTGATATGAACTATCTGCCCAAGACACTTATCTTTGCCTTGAATGAAATCCACGCCAGCAACATTGTGCGCATAGCCAAAGAGGTGTTTGGTAGGACTGACGACAAGTTCGTGCAGAAAATCACCTACTCTTCAGGCGACAGTAACGAACTGATACGCCAGTTCCGCAATGATAAGGAGTTCCGCATTGCCGTTACCTGTACGCTGGTAGCCACAGGTACTGATGTCAAGCCTCTTGAGGTGCTTCTGTTCATGCGCGATGTAGCCTCTGAGCCGTTGTATATACAAATGAAAGGACGTGGAGTGCGCACCATAGGCGATGACCAGTTGCGCAATGTCACTCCTAATGCCTTCAGCAAGGACTGCTTCTTCCTCGTGGATGCTGTGGGAGTAACCGAAAGCCATAAGACAACCACAAGTCCGGGAGGTGATGAGCCTGAAAGGACAATAACACTCCGTCGCCTGTTGGAATTGCTTACACATGGCAATCTCGACGATGAATACCTGCGCCTGATAGCAAGCAGGCTTGCCCGTATCAATAGCAAGTGTACGGAAAAACAGCGTGAGGAATTCCTGCGATTGGCACATAGCGGGATGCAGGAAATATCGGCTGCAATCTTCGAGGCATTCGAGAATGACGCGCTGCCTCCATACGAGGACATCAACGACCCGAATGCGGAACGTGCTGCATTGGTGGCTCCGCTTACGCATCACCCCGACGCGCGAGAGTATCTGCTCATCCTTGCTGCCGGCTTCGTAGAGACGCTCATGCCGGGAGAAGACCAACTCATCTTCAAGGGATTCTCACAAGAAGAGGCAAGGGATGTAACGTCGGCTTTCGAGAAATACTGCGAAGACCATCAGGACGAGATTGAGGCATTGCGCATGATTTACAACAACAACGGAGAACCGCTTACATACGCTGTGCTAAAGGACTTGGAGAACAGACTGAAACTTGAAAACAGCAAGTTCCAGACCTCTCGCCTGTGGAACTGCTATGCAATCGTCAATCCGCAGTCGGTTAAGGCGCATACCACAAAGGAGGCGAAAGAAGCCCTCACCAACATCATCCAGTTGGTGCGCTTTGCAAGTCGTCAGATAGAAACCCTTGAAAGCCTCTATCCATCGGCACAGCAGCGTTTCAACCTGTGGTATGGTCAGGTGCAGCGCATATTGACTGAACAGCAGATAGCCATTATTCGTCAGATTGTTGACTACATATCTTCTAACGGAGCTTGCACAATCAAGGATATAATGGACGATGACAAGACAAGGGCTGCGCAACTCATTAAGGCATTTGGTGGTAAGGCTCTGGCTGATGAAGCGCTTGTGTCATTGTCAAAGTTCTTACTATATAGAAAAACAGCTTAACATTACATGGCAACAAACAAAGAAACATCTCTTACAAAGAAAGTTTGGAAGCTTGCTACAACTCTTTCGGGACAGGGCATCGGCTTCACCGACTATATTACACAGCTCACCTATCTCCTCTTCCTGAAAATGGACGATGAAAACGAGGAAACATTTGGCGAAGACTCAGCCATTCCTGAGGGCTACCGATGGAAAGACCTCATTGATCTTGATGGCCTTGACCTTATCAAGCAGTATGAGGAGACGCTGAAGGTACTATCCGAAGAGGAAAACCTCATAGGCACTATTTTCGTAAAGGCTCAGAACAAGATTGACAAGCCTGTGTATCTGCGCAAGGTAATTACCTTGATCAACGAAGAACAATGGCTTGTGATGGATGGTGACGTAAAGGGTGCCATATATGAAGGCATACTTGAAAAGAACGGACAGGACAAGAAGAGCGGTGCAGGACAGTATTTCACACCGCGCTCCCTTATCTCTGCAATGGTGGACGTGACACGTCCGCAGATAGGCGAGACGGTTTGCGACCCTGCATGTGGCACAGGCGGTTTCCTTCTTGCTGCATACGACTATATGAAGAATCAGTCGCAGGACAAGGGCAAGCGTGATTTCCTGCGCGAGAAAGCACTTACTGGCTATGACAACACGGCTCTGGTAGTTACTCTTGCTTCCATGAATCTGTACCTTCACGGCATAGGCACAAACCGCAGTCCTATTCTTTGCGAGGACTCATTGGAGAAACAACCACAGAAACTGGTGGACGTAATTCTTGCCAATCCACCTTTCGGCACGCGTCCGGAAGGTAGCGTGGCTATTGACCGTCCTGATTTCTATGTCGATACAAAGAACAATCAGTTGAACTTCCTACAGCATATCATGGTGATGCTGAAGAACAACGGACGTGCTGCTGTCGTACTGCCTGACAATGTGCTCTTTGAAGGTGGGGCTGGCGAGACTATCCGCAAGGAACTCCTTAAGAACTTCAATCTGCACACTATCCTCCGACTGCCTACTGGTATCTTTTATGCGCAAGGTGTAAAGGCAAATGTGCTGTTCTTCAAAAAAGGTGAGCAGACAAAGGAAGTGTGGTATTATGACTATCGCACAGGCATAAAGCACACATTGGCTACCATGCCTATGATGCGTCACCACCTCGACGACTTCGTGACTTGCTATCATGCAGACGACATCATGCAGCGTAAGGAAACCTATAGCGAGGACAACCCTAATGGGCGTTGGCGCAAATACACCATTGCAGAACTGCTGAAGCGCGACAAGACCAGTCTTGACATCTCTTGGATTAAGCAGACTGATGATGACGATGACGTGACATTGGCAGAACTTATGGGCACTATAAAGCAGAAGAGCGATGATATCAGCAAGGCTGTAGCGAAATTGCAGAAACTAATGGCAAATATTGAGGAGGAGTAAGTATGAATGATTTGCAGATAAGAGAAGATGCACTATTTGAACGTATATCAGCCTTAATAGACCTTGCCCATAAGAGGGTAAAGACAGCCATTGACACAACAATGGTTTACACCTATTATGGTGTTGGGCAATATATTGTTGAGGATGAGCAGCAAGGAGAGCAACGAGCACAATATGGACAGGCTGTATTGAAGAATCTATCAGCACGTTTGACGAATAAATATGGACAGGGATGGTCTGAAGAAAATCTAAAGTTATGTAGGCGTTTTTATGTGATTTATTCAAATTCGGTAAACAGTGTTTACCAAATTCAAGGCAAAAAAGAAAAACAGTGTTTACCCAATTGCGACAATCATTCTCCAGAAATTTCCGAAACGCTGTCTCGGAAATCTGAGAACAATCTGTCTTTCACACTCTCTTGGTCTCATTATTTGGTACTTATGCGTATCAAAGATGAGAAAGAACGCCGTTTCTACGAGATTGAATGCCAGAAACAAGACTGGAGTGTGCGCCAATTGAAACGAGAATATGGTGCAAGCCTCTATGAACGTCTGGCTATGAGTCGCGATAAAAAAGAAATATTGCGTTTGTCACAGGAGGGACAAACTATAGAAAAGCCAAGGGATATTATAAAAGATCCTCTAACATTGGATTTCTTAGGACTGCAACGCGATAGTAGTTTCAGCGAATCAAATTTAGAGACGGCAATTATCAGCAAACTGCAAAATTTCCTTCTTGAAATGGGAAAGGGGTTCTTGTTTGAGGCAAGACAGAAGAAGTTCACTTTCAATGAGAAGCATTTCTATGTTGATTTGGTATTATATAACCGTCTGCTTCAGTGCTATGTCCTCGTAGATTTAAAGGCAGATGAGCTTTCACATCAAGACCTTGGTCAGATGCAGATGTATGTTAATTACTATGACAGATACATCAAGGAGAATTTTGAAAAGCCAACCATCGGTATTCTCCTGTGTAAAGACAAGGACGATGCCCTTGTTGAATTGACATTGCCAGAAGATGCAAATGTTTATGCCACATCATATGAGCTGTGCATTCCAGACAAGTCCCTTCTACAGTCGAAGGTAAAACAATGGATTTTGGAATTCGAGGAGCAACAAGATTCGCATGAAGTGCAAAATGAAGAAAGCAAAGAGAATTAAGAATGGATACAAAGAAACTACGTCAGAAGATACTTGACCTTGCCATACGAGGTAAACTTGTGCCACAAGACCCGAATGATGAACCTGCATCGGTGCTACTCGAACGCATCCGTGCAGAGAAGGAACGTCTTATAAAGGAAGGGAAGATAAAGCGAGGCAAGAAGTCTGCTGATACGCCAAATGATGAGAATGAAATGCCGTTTGAGATTCCTGAGAGTTGGGAGTGGATAAAACTCTCTGATATTGCATCTTTTGGAGGTGGTAAAACACCTTCTATGGAAGAGAAAAAATATTGGAATGGTGGCACTAATCTCTGGATTACATCAAAAGATATGAAATCAGCTATAATAGCTGATTCTATGATGAAAATAACGGATGCCGCCTTACCTCTTATGACTATATATGAGCCAGGTACATTGTTGATTGTTACACGAAGTGGTATATTACGTAGAATGTTGCCTATTGCTATTTTGGATAAAAAAGCATGCGTAAACCAAGATTTGAAGGCGATTTCTTTATATTTGAAAACAATACACAAATATATTTATTATGTCATTAAAGCCAATGAAGTATTTATTCTCAAAAAATGCCATAAAGATGGAACAACTGTAGATAGTATCAATTTCGAAAAGTTTATAGATTTTCAAATTCCCCTCCCTCCGCTTGCAGAGCAACAGCGTATAGTTTCTGCTATAGAGCAATGGTTTGCTGAGATAGATATATTGGAGAATGCGAAGGATGATTTACAGACTTCGATTGCAAAGGCGAAATCAAAGATTCTCGACCTTGCAATTCACGGTAAACTTGTACCCCAAGACCCGAATGATGAACCTGCAATTGAACTCCTAAAGCGCATAAACCCAGAGCTTAAACCTTGTGATAATGCGGATTCTCCGTATAAAGTGCCTACGGGATGGGAGTGGTGTAAACTTGGAAATATCGGGAAGTGGCAATCTGGGGCAACTCCAAGTCGTATGAATAAAGAATATTATAATGGCAATATTCCTTGGCTAAAAACAGGAGACCTTAACGATGGTTTTATACATCATATTTCAGAGAGTATAACAGAAAAGGCATTACAAGAAACATCCGTTAAACTCAATCCTGCTGGTAGTGTATTGATAGCAATGTATGGTGCGACTATTGGTAAGGTTGGAATATTAACATTCTCTGCAACAACAAATCAAGCCTGTTGTGCATGTATAGGCTATAAGTGTATAGAAAAAATGTACTTATTCTATTTCTTATTGTCGCATAAAGAACAATTTATTATGCTTGGAGGTGGAGGAGCGCAACCGAACATATCAAAAGAAAAAATCGTAGAAACATTATTCCCCCTCCCTCCTCTCGCAGAGCAACAGCGTATAGTTGCGAAGATAGAGGAATTATTTGCGGTACTTGATAATATAAAAGAGTCCATAGAGGTTTAACCCCTATGGATTCTTGCTTATGTAGGCTTTTGGCTTATTTTCTTGGGCAATCTTAAGATTGCCGTGTGCCCTTCTTTTCTGAAATCATAAATAAAATAAGAGTAAACACAAAATACAATTGCATGACTACGAGCTTTTTTAGGTCAAATGGTCAAACATTTTTTACACACACCCTATACGATTTATAGTCTTAATGCAGAAAGCGGAGCACGGTCTCGTTAAAGACTTCGGGATTTTTGTTGGCAATTAATTTCGGAAAGTCTGCGTATCGCAAACCTCCAGAGATATTTTCTATTCCTCTACGATAGGGTATAGCTCGATGAACTCGCCCTGATGGTTGTTTCCGTCGTTGATAAGCTCTGCGAACTTCTCACCTACTGTGTCGATGTTGTGGAAACCGGGTAATGCCATATTGCCGTTGAGGTCGGTTGTGGTTGGTCCCGGGTGAACGGTGAATATCTCAACTGGGATGTTGTTCTGCTGGAACTCGATAGCCATGATGCCTGTCAACGCATTCTGGGCGGCTTTGCTTGCTACGTATGCCAGTGGATGCCAGTATGGGCTAATCTCTGACGGGACGGTGATATTGGCGATTCTTCCTTCGTTCTTCTGTATCAATGGCAGTAGTGCCTTGGTTAGGGCAAAGGTGCCGATATAGTTGACGTCAAGCGTTTCCTTGATGTCCTTGATTTCGGTTTCCCAACTCTTATGAGCCATATTGCCCGGAATGCCTGCATTGTTTACGAGAAGGGTGAGGTCCGGGTATTTCTCATTTAGCTCGTTTGCTGCGCTCTTGATAGAGTCGAGGTTGGAAAGCTCTACCTTAACCCAACCGGCAACATCAATATTGAGGGCTTTCAATTTTGCTATGGCATCGTTGGCACGCTGATTGTTGCGTGCTCCGAGGATGACTCTCCAGCCACTTTGTCCGAGATACTTTGCTATTCCAAATCCTATGCCTTTATTGGCTCCTGTTATAAATACTGTCTTACTCATTTTTTTACTATTGTTTTTTGATTTTGCAAAAATATAAATTTTGCAGTTTACAATGTAATGTTTGTTCTGATAATGGCGAATATTATTCCGATTACGTAGATTGCCGACATGAAATAATGTGAGTTTTCTTAATCTTTTTCTCGAACACACCCTTGCTATTTGCTTTCGCCATCTAAAAAAACAGGATAAAACCTATAAAAACATGTAAAACAATTTAAATACATATAAATACAATAGGTGTCGCACTTACAGCGCTCAGCAAATCACGCACATACATAATAACGGCGCTCACGCACCGCCCTATTATGTGTCGCACCTTCGGCGCTCGACGCGAAAATTCTCTGTGTCTTTGCGTCTCTGTGTTTGAAATATATTGCTTTCGCCTTCTAAAAAAACAGGGGGAAATGGCGAAAGCAGCTTATGCGAAAAACTTCCGTTCCGTCCGTGCTTTCTGTGTTCTTATAAAAAAAGAAAGGATGCGACGTGATGCCGTATCCTTTTCTTTTATTTGTTGCTATTGTAGTGTCTCTGTACTTTATCTGCTGGCTTGTGCAGAACTGTAGCCTGTGTTGAGAACCTGCTGCTTCAGAATCTTGTAGCATTCGATGGCGTGGACGTATGCCCTGTAGCAGGTATTCTTGTTGAACTTGGTGTCGTCCTTGTAAGGAGCACAAAGTGACATCGGCCAGAACTGCGCCTCTCTTGGCGTTTCGTCGCCTGTGAAGCGGAAACCAGTGATATTGCCCATGAATCCACGTGTGGCACTGTTATCGTCTCTCTTGATGACCTCGAAGCCAGGGAGTGTGAATTTCATTATGGCTTCTTGATCCATTACGTCAACTGAGAGAATAGGACGTATGTCAACCCATTCTGATGGTACGTTCTTGCCGTCGTTTGCAATTTTGCCAAAATAGCATCGTGCGGTGATGCGACCTTCTTCTTCGTTCTCGTAAAGAATGGCTGTTGCAGCCTCGGTGCAATTGCTTATTATCCAATTGATGATGTTGTTGTACATGACCTCCTTTGATTCACGAACCTGCAGGTAGGAGACAATCTCCATCTCTCCATTATCGTTCAGCTTGTATGTCATCAAGTATTTCTTGGCTCTATCCTGATACGTTTCCTTGTTGAGGTCTGCGCTGATCTCCAATGCGGTTGCATTAGTGCTCTGACAGAATCCAGCCAGTGATACAGAAAGACATATGCATATCAAAAAAAGTTTTTTCATAATCACTTACCCTTTATTCTTTATATTATTTAAAATATTTTTATGGTTTTTATGCCACAAAGATAAGTGTTTTTTCGAACATATCCAAATTTTTGTGCATCAATCTTACGCTTTTTAACTATTTATTGACAAATTTAGCACGCACAGCGTCTTCCTGTGCTTTTGTGGCAAATTGCCACGGCGTAATTTTTACTTTCTGTTTCATGAACTCCGGACGGTTGTATGAGCGTAGCAGTAATTTGTTGCGTTCCGGGTCTTTCTGAGGTACTGCAAATGCCTTGTAACACTTGCCCTGTGCATCGAAATATGAGATGTAGGGGCGTGTGTAGCTGCCGTCGTCACGTCGTGAGGCGGTCATTATCCAGCGTCCGTTGCTTGAGAAGGAAGGGTAGCTCTCAGACTCTGGGGAGTTGAGGGGTTTAGTGTTTAGAGTTGAGGGGGATGGGAGAGGCTGTTGTAAATCTACTATGCAGATGTCTGCATCCCTGTGCCATACGTGGAAGCATCCGTATTTGCCCAATGCGAAAGTGAGGTATCTGCCGTCGGGGGAGATACGGGGTAGGGTGGCACTTTTGCCTAACTGGACAGCATCGAACACGAGTTGCGGCTCACCGAACTTATGTGTGGTGAGGTCGAAAGAGCGTGAGTAGATGTTATACTTTATTTCATCGTAATGTTTTCTGAAAGATTTTTCTCCTTGGTTGAATATGGTGGTGTCGATATGTGCCGAAGTATAGTAGATGATTTTGCCGTCAGGACTCCATGTAGCGAAGCATTCGTGTTCATCGGGGGCATTGCTGATATTTGACACCTCGTTTTTCTGCACATCGTACAGGATAAGGTCGGACTTATAGTCGAGCACTTCGATTTTGTCCCTGTCTTTGATGTGGAATATCTGACGTGTGGTGTTGGTTGAGAATGCCACGAGGTCGGCCGTAGGATGCCATGCGGGATAGACGCCGGCAGAGATAGTGCTGTCGGTCTTGAGGTCAATTTTCTTCAGTTTGCCGTTGTGGACAAGCATTGTTCCACCGCAGAATTGGCGCATGTGGAAGTGCATGTTGTTGGTGCCGTAGTTTTGGAAAGAGTGGCAGTTGATGCAATGCCCATTCTCCTCGCTGTGAATCATCCTGTTGTTGTAGATGTCGCTCTCATCATAGCTGGTGAGGTTACGCTGAACGATGGCGAGATCCTCGTAAGCTACGTATGATGGTTGTATGAGACGATATGAGATATACGGGTCGATTGTGTCCTTTGCCACATAGATGGGGAAGGACTTGTAACTGAGCCATTTGCCGTCTTTCTTGCCATACACCTCTACCTTTATGCCTTTGTCGCTTCCGGCTGCAGCAGAGCGCAATTCCTGCCATTCATCATCATCGATGATGATCTTGTTGTCGTCGCCGTATGTGAACGAGAGGTTGCCGAACGACAGGCATGCCACGGCTTCTTCGCAGTCGGGCAGCATGAAGTTTGTCGGACTGATGTTCGCAGGGATTGTAACTCCGTTGTAGTCGGGGTATATGTCGGGCTGCTTGTCAGTGTGGGTGGCATCGGAAGGGATTGACGGACTGGAGCAGGAGAGCAAGAAAAGCCCCCCCAGTCCCCCGAGGGGGAGTATTTTAGATAGTATTTTCACTATTGCGAGTATTTTCATTTTCAACTTTCAGTTAATTTAATAGCATAATCCTCCTTTATTGAAGTAGTATGTCCACCAGAAGGTGTTGCCGAATTCCGATTCGGTTTGTCGTGCAATGGACTCTTCCGAGAATCCGCTTCTCAACAGACCTTGGGTGAGCTGGTCGAACTGATTATATCGGTCAATGACTTTCTGGTCGAATTGAAGTCCGTAGGTCTTGGCATCGGGGGCTGTGGATGGTTCCATGTCAATATAGAAATATGCCGCCTGCTGGTATATCTCCGGTATCTTCTCGCCCTTGTGGAGTTGGAGATAGAGTAGATACTGACGCCAGAAACGCTGTATGCTCTTTGACATAACGCTATATGCGAGGCACATTTCTTGCAAATACTTGGAGACATTAGTGTATGTGTCGGAGAAATAGTTGATGAGATATTTCTCGCATATTCCTCCGTCGTTGTCAATATAGTTGCTCATGTATGAATGGAGCTCGTTTATTTTGGCTAGTTCGGGGTATTGACCTATCTCTTTCGGATTGCGTGCAAGTGGTAGATAGCGTTCTGCCCATTCCTTGTGGAACATGGTGCGAGAGAGTATATTAAGGTACTTCTGCGCAAGTTCTTTCTCTCCACTTATAATAGAAGAGAGGACCATGACCTTGAGGCTTGCGATGTTGAAACCATATTCTACCTGTATCTCCATGCAGTAGTGGTAGGCAGAGTTTGTCATTCCGTGGTGCAGGTATATGATAGATGCAGCCGTGTAGGCTGTGTGTACTTTCAGGGAGTCGTTTGGAGTAGGTTTCATGCCTTTGTCGTCATAGTCATACATGCTGTTGCCTATGTCGCCTGTGTTGAAAAGGGCGGTGTTCTTGAACATTATGAGCTGACGGGTGAGTGTGCCTTGTACCTCACGGATATGCTGAAGTACATTTTCCCACTCCATATTGTCAATGTCGCGGTATGCCTTGCACTCGGCATGGTAGTTCTCATCGTCGTAGTCGGCATCTTCCAATACTCCGAAAGAGAATCCGATTACGGCGATAAGGAGTATGGAAGATATGATGGCAGTTGCCTTTGCGCTCTTGATGTGGTTACCTATTCTATATGTAAGCGGGAAGATGATGAGCAGGATGATGGCAATCCAGAACGGCTTGGTAAGCGAAGGACTTGTTATGTTTCCGCTCTCGAACACCGGCAGTCCGGCTGTAAAGAACTGGTCGTTGCGGAGTGTGTCGAACAACTGCTGATACAGGAATGGGGGGACAATAGCTGCAATGATATAGAGAACTCCGACAATCCATTTACGCTCTATAAGCATAATTACTCCCAATGTCGCTGCTGCCGTCATGGCATAGATGCCGATGTAGCGGTAGAGTACGACAAGGAGAGCTGCCCCGATGAGGGATGTGATGATTGTACCGAACTTGAACTTCACGCCTGTTGCGTATCGGAATACGACGATGAGCAATGAGGCAAAGAGCAAGCCGAGTGTCTGGCTAAAACAATAGCCGTGGTTCTTGTTGTAGTAGATCCAGTAGCCGAGGTCGATTTCTGAGACCAACAGGCATACCAAAGGGATAAGCAGGAGAGGTGTTAGGTGTTGGGTGTTGGGCGTTAGGATGCCTTTCTTCAAAAAGAAGAAAGTGACTATCCACATAAGGATAAGTACGGAACTGCCTAATGCGGGGTAATAGAAAAGTTGGGTAAAGTAGCATCCTGCCCATTGCAGGAAACCTGCAGGAACGGCATTATACTGCTGAAAGAATACCGATGTGTCGTTGAATAGTGAGCGCATCTGCTGCATATAGAGCACGTCAGCATTGCGCATCATAAGAAAATACCAAGACAATAGTGCAAATACGAGCACGCTTATCCATGGCATAAGTTTTAGTAGGTTTGGTAGTTTAGGTTTCATAGGAATGGAGGAATTACTAATTACTAATTACGAATCACCTATTTACAATAGCGCAAACAAAGTAATTCGTAATTAGTAATTTGTAATTGAATATTACTTGTTCTTTTCAATCCACAGACGGGCATTTACGAATGCCTCGTACCAAGGTGTTACCTCATCAGTGAGACGGCGCTCCTCTGGGTAGTAACCACACTGCCAAGGGAACAAAGTACGCTCTGGGTGTGGCATGATAGCGAGGTGACGGCCGTCGCTACTTGCTATGGCTGCAACATCGTAGCTTGAACCGTTAGGGTTAGCCGGATACTCAGAGTGGTTGAACTTAGCTGCGATGTTATACTCAGACTCTGCAAGTGGGAGGTTAAACTTACCCTCTGCGTGAGCTACCCAGCATCCGATCTTCTGACCAGAGAGAGAGCCGAGCATTACAGAATCGTTCTGTGGGATAGTCAGGGTAACGTATGTTGACTCGAACTTGTGAGAATCGTTGTGAAGCATCTCTGCATAGTCCTTTGCGTTGCCAACAGCGTGGTCGTTGTTTAGGAGACCAAGCTCCACCATGAGCTGACAACCGTTGCAGCAACCGAGTGAAAGTGTGTCCTTACGAGCATAGAACTTATCCAGAGCCTCCTTAGCCTTTGGGTTGAAGAGGAATGCACCTGCCCATCCCTTTGCAGAACCGAGAACGTCAGAGTTAGAGAAACCACCGCAGAATGCCACGAGGTTCACTTCCTCAAGAGTCTCACGACCTGTGATGAGGTCGGTCATTGTAACGTCCTTAACGTCGAAGCCTGCCATATAGAATGAGTATGCCATCTCACGCTCAGAGTTAGTACCCTTCTCACGGATGATAGCGGCAACAGGACGGTTGCTCTCTGGGCGAGCCACACGCTTGAGCTGTGGAGCCTTGAATGTGCACTCGAGAGGCACGTTCTTGTAGTTCTTGTAACGCTCAGCAGCCTTGCCGTTGAATGACTGACGACGGTCGAGGAGGTATGAAGTCTTGTACCAAGCATCGCGCATCTCGTCGATGTCGAATACGAGGGTAAGCTCACGGTTTGCAAGTTCTGAGTTTGGTACCTGAGCATTGCTCTGGTGACGCTTGATGGTGATTGTGCGGTCAGCTGAAGGAACACCGATCTTAGCGTAAGCGATACCTGCATCCTCAAGAATCTTCTTCGCACGTGGAGCGTCAGCATCAGCAACCTGAATAACGATACCTGGATTCTCAGCGAAGAGCACCTTAACGATGTCGTCGCCCTTGATCTTGTCGAGGTCGAGAGCAAGACCGCCCTTAGTGTTGGCGAAGCACATCTCAAGCAAGGTTGTGATGAGACCACCGGCAGAAATATCGTGACCTGCAAGGATGAGGCCCTCGTTTACGAGCTGCTGAACAGCGATGAATGCATCGCGGAAGTACTCTGCATTCTTAACGGTTGGAACATCAGAACCAACCTTGCCCTGACTCTGTGCGAATGCTGAGCCGCCAAGCTGAAGCTCGTCGAATGAGAAGTCGATATGATAGAGGCGTGAAGCCTTAACGTCCTTGAGAACAGGAGAAACAACCTTCTTGATATCAGAAACCTCACCGCCTGCACTTACGATAACGGTACCAGGAGCGATAACCTTCTTTCCGTCAGGATATTTCTGTGTCATTGACAGAGAATCCTTACCTGTTGGTACGTTGATCTGAAGTTCGCAGCAGAAGTCTGACAATGCCTTAACGGCTGTGTAGAGACGAGCATCCTCACCTTCCTGAGCGCGGCAAGGCCACATCCAGTTAGCTGAAAGTGAAATGCTATCCATACCGTCAGCCAAAGGTGCCCAAACGAGGTTGGTGAGTGACTCTGCAACAGAGAGTACAGAACCAGCAGCAGGATTAGCAAGAGCTGCCTGTGGAGCATGACCGAGTGATGTTGCGATACCCTTTGTGCCTGTATAGTCGAGAGCTACGACACCACAGTCTGACAATGGCAATTGCAACTCACCCTGACATTGCTGACGTGCCACGCGACCTGATACGCAACGGTCAACCTTGTTTGTCAACCAGTCCTTACAAGCTACAGCCTCAAGCTGAAGCACGTTCTTCAGATAGTCAACGAGCTGTGCGTTGAGAGTTGAGTTTGCAGAGAGACCAGAGAGGTCGTATGTAACAACGTCGTATGTACGCTTAACGGTCTTGTCCTCCATGATTGTCTTTGGAGAGCTACCGAACATCTGCTCTACTGCGAGGTCGAATGGACGAACACCGTCAGCCTGCTCAAAGGCAAAGCGATGGTCGCCTGTCGTCTCACCTACGGTGTACATTGGAGCACGCTCACGATCTGCAATCTTCTGAACATGTTCGATGGCAGACTCGTCGATGAGCAAGCCCATACGCTCCTGTGACTCGTTGGCGATGATTTCCTTTGCCGACAATGTCTTATCGCCTACAGGGAGCTTATCCATGTGAATCAATCCGCCACACTCCTCTACAAGCTCAGAGAGACAGTTTACGTGACCTGCAGAACCGTGGTCGTGGATAGATACTACTGGGTTTGAATCCTCCTCGCCGAGAGCGCGGATTACGTTGTATGCACGCTTCTGCATCTCAGGGTTAGCACGCTGAACGGCGTTAAGCTCGATACCGCTTGAGTAGCGACCTGTCTCTACTGAAGATACAGAACCACCACCAAGACCGATGCGGTAGTTCTCACCACCCATCACAACAATCTTGTTGCCTGGCTGTGGCTCGCCCTTGAGGCAGTCGCGCTGAATGCCGTAGCCTACACCGCCGGCAAGCATGATGACCTTGTCGTAAGCGTACTGCTCGTTGTTCTCGTTGTGCTCGAAGGTAAGTACAGAACCGCAGATAAGTGGCTGACCGAACTTGTTTCCGAAATCAGAAGCACCGTTAGAAGCCTTGATGAGAATCTGCTCTGGTGTCTGATACAACCACTTACGAACAGGCAGGATCTTCTCCCATCCGTGGCAGTCGCTCTCGTTACTCCACTGAGGAGTATTTGCAGGGAGGTTCTTCACCACAGGGTCAGTCTCGTTCTTACGAGGGTAAGAAGTCATGTAAACGGCTGTACCTGCTATTGGCCAAGAACCTACACCACCGCCCATACGGTCACGAATCTCACCACCAGTACCGGTAGCAGCACCGTTGAATGGCTCTACGGTTGTTGGGAAGTTGTGAGTCTCAGCCTTGAGCGAGATGACAGACTTCACCTTCTTGATCTTGTAGAGATCTGGCTGAGAGTGGTCGGTAGGAGAGAACTGCTCAATCTCAGGACCTGCTGAGAATGCCACGTTATCCTTGTATGCAGAGAGAATCTTGTTAGGATTCTCGTTAGTCGTCTTCTTAATCATCTGGAAGAGACTTGACTCCTTCTCCTCACCGTCGATGATGAATGTACCACCGAAGATCTTGTGACGGCAATGCTCAGAGTTAATCTGAGCGAAACCGAATATCTCAGAGTCGGTAAGCGGACGGCCAAGCTGTCCCTCCACCTTGTGCAGATAGTCAATCTCCTCCTTTGAAAGGGCGAGACCCTCCTGCTCATTGTAAGCCTCGAGGTTGTCAACGTGCTTTATTGGCTCAGGCTTGATGTTAACGGTGAAGATGTCCTGGTTCAATCCGTTGTACATGCGCTGGAGCATAGGGTCATGCTCTGCGTCCATAGACGAAACAGGGAAATACTCCTCAATACGCGAAATGCCCTTGAGAGCCATGTTCTGGGTAATCTCAACGGCATTGGTACTCCAAGGAGTAATCATCTCACGGCGTGGACCTACATAGTATCCGTCCAACGACTCAGCATCCACGAGAGATGCGTTGCCGTAAAGCCAACAAAGTTCGTTTGTCTCATCCTGACTGAGCTTATGGTCAACCTCAGTAGCGATGATGTTCTGTGATGGGGTCTTGAAAAAAAGAATCATGTCTATATAATTACGAATTACTAATTACCATTTTTGAGTTTAGTGTTTAGAGTTTAGGGTTTAGTGTTTAGAGTTTAGTTGCTTTCGCATTTAGAAAAACCAATTAAAACAAAAGAATACAAAATAAAACATTTTGTTTTTATATGTTTTTATTGGTTTTATCCTGTTTTTTTAAGATGGCGAAAGCAAATTACCCCGCAACCATCACCCAACACCCAAATTACAAGTTGCAAAATTACTAAAAAAACGCGACAAATCAAAATCTTTTCTTCGAAAAGTGATGAAAACACGCGTATTGCCCCACTAAGACATTAACTGGTGGCTTTTACAATGCGGAAAAATGGTTAACCTCTTCCATTCCTGCGAGCTGGCTCTTGGTCTTTTCATCGGCAGGATACATCTCGGAATATTTTCCATAGTCCTGCCTCATAATTTCTTCCGAGGTTGGCTCCATAGTATCGGTATATTCACGCTCAACTACGAAGAATGTATCCTCGCAGTCATTCTCCCATGAAAATTTTTCCTTGCGTGAAAATTTGATATGCCTGTAACGGTGGTATGATTTCAGGTCAAAAATGGTAGGAGCCTCTGTCCCGTCTGCATCATAAACCTCAGTAGAATTGTCTTCTGAACGTATTGATTCGTATCCGAACAGGTTTAATTTCCTTTGTGACTTGGGATAGAGTAGGTCGCATGACAGTACAACCTCTCTCTTGTCTGGATAGACTTCATATCTGCCTATTTGCGTAGAGTCTCCAAAGACAATATCTCCCTCTATTCGTTTCCTTTTGTTCTTCAATGTCTCCTCATACAGAGACCGCTTTTCCATACCCGCAAGACCCGGATTGAAACCTATCATAACAGCACGATTTTTCTGGATAATATCCTTATTCGTCGTCTGAAACATGCGGCAGATGGCATTTCCGTTTTTTACTTTCCTGCTCTTTGTGTCGATGAAGAACTCTCTTACTCCATCAATATAATATTTCATACATGAATCAACATACTGAACATTTCGGAAAAAGACCTTACAATGGTAGTATTTCTTCATCTTTGCCGTAACAACAAGGTCTGGCATAGTATAGCTTTTGGGTGACATGACAACCGAGGTGTTATCATCACAGATAAACTTCTTCGGCTCGTAGCAAATATGGGAAACATAGTATGCACGTCCTTTTTTCAGATTGATATTGCCGTTCATGTCTGTACGCCCTATATAGTTTCCGTCGGCATCACAAACTGTGGCGCTGAATATAGGAGTCTTGGTTAAAGAATCTGTTAATGTAATGTTTTGGGCAATACCTGTAAGTTTGCCAAGGAAAAGAAATAGCACAAAGATAAAATTTCTCATATAGTTGTAATTTTGTAAGAATCAATTGATTATCGTAGATTTGCCTTATCCCCGATTGCCGATGCCAAATGTCCGGGTTTCAAGGGCGAGGAGACTTTTTTTGATAAAATCGTTTGCAAATATAATACAAAGTTTACATACGCAACAAGTTTTTTGTATTGTTTGTCCTTTTTTTGTATTCATTAATAGGAATGATTTATGTGTGCAACTTCTTCTGCCGCCATTCCTTCGATGATAATACCATTATAATACCATAATATTACCATTATAATACCATAATAATACCATAAACTATGGTAATATAATGGTATCTTTATGGTGATTTTATAGTATTTCTATGGTATTTACATAGGAGCCACAACGAAGGCACGACGGGATTATTCCCTACCTTTCACCTTGGAAAAGGGACAAAAAAGTTGCGTGCCGTTTCTGACACGCAACCATTGGGGAAAAAACAACTGTTGAGATGAGTGGGATGTGCTAATGTCGCTGAATCCTGTAGATGATGTTGTGCTCGAGGGCTAACGGCCTGTTGTGAGCGAAGAATACAATGCCTGACTCAGGGGCTTTTACCTCTTCAAGCACGGAGCAGTCGTAAGGGGCGAGTATTCGGGCGAGGGTGTCGCCACGATGGACATTCTGTCCGGCACCGACCACTCGGTAGAATATTCCGGCACGGTGGGCGCGGATGTTGATAAGCTCTTCTTCTTCCATGAGGATGCTCTCGTAGCCAATGCTCCGCACCTCGTATTGGCTCACGCCTATCTTGTTGAGGAAACGTAGTATGGAGTCAATGGTCTGGTCGGATGTGGAATGCTCAACGTGGTTTGTCTGACCTGCATAGATGCTGAACGCCTTGGTGTTCCATAGTTGCCAGTTATAGTTGAGAAGCGTGGTGTCGTAGGGAAGGGGGATGCGTGTGGTGACGAATGGAAGTCCGAAGAGTCGGGCATCGGCAATATCCTCATAGCCGGTCTTCAGGATACGGACGTGGGGAACGAAGTCGCCGGGGATGTAGAAGCTTGCCATCTGTATGCCGAACTCGAATCCTTCGAGGCACTTGAAAATAGCGGCTGCGATGCGCTGGGTTGTTTCGCCCTTGTCGTATCCGGGGAACATGCGGTTGATGTCGGTGTTGTCCATCGTCCAGAAACGTCGTGATACGTTCATGGAGAATGGGTTGCATGAAGGGATGACGAGGATGCGCTTACCTTTTGCTATCTTGCCCTCTGCCTCAATCTCCGTAATGCGTTGGATCAGTCGGGCACAGATATATTGCTGCTGAATCTCGTCGCCTCGCATAGCACCTACGATGGCAACGGTCTTTTCGCCCTCACCAAACCAATATCCGTTGATGCGGAACTCATCACGATAGGGTGACGACATGCTGTATAGTGTTACTTTTTCCATTAGGTTATTCTTTGATCTTAAATATTCTTGCCATGAGTGAACCTTCGTAAACGATAGGGTAGGCGCGGATGGTGAAGAGGAATCCGTGACAGGGAGAGACGACACGGCTGAGTATCTTTCCTTCGAGAGGTGATACTATCTGACCTATCTCATCGCCTTCATCAACCATCTTGCCTGTGGTCATGTCGGTAAGGAAGATGCCGCTTGCCTCCGCGTTGAGGAATTCCACGCTGTCGCCCTTACATACATACGGCAACTCTTTTAGTTGGGTGTCGTCCACATCACCGCTCCACATCTCCATTTCCCTCATGAGGTTGAGTATGCCTGTGACGAGTCGGATGCACATCTTGCGGTTGATACGCTCACCTACACCCATTTCTGCCACCAGACAAGGAGTGCCGGTGGAGTTGAGCGAGTGGGCAAGGGTGGATTCGAGTACGGTGGCGGCATCGTGAACCCAGATGAAATCGATACCGAGATGATGGGCAAGAGGTACAAGCGTTTCTTCATCATTCACGTTGATACGTACCTGTGGTGTCTCACGTAGGTAGAGGTTGCTCGAATGAACATCGAGAACTAGGTCTGCGCCCTTCAGGTCCTCGATAATCTGATAGGCTGCCTGTTCGGCAAGCGTTCCGTGCTTTATGCCTGGGAAGATACGGTTCATGTCGAGGTCGAAATTCGGAATGCCACGTTGTATGGTGTCTATGCCGAGTGGGTTGAGAGCTGGGTAAATCTCAACAATGCCGTTAAGCTGATTGATATTCGCCTGAATAATCCTCACAAGCTCATAGCATACCATTTGTCCCTCGAGTTCGTCACCGTGGGTACCAGTCACGATGCAGACGCGCTTCGTGCCAGTACCGTTTGTTATTACGTTCTTCTGAATGCGAAACTGCTCATCAATAGGCAGTTCGGAAGATATTATGGTTTTAATCATAGTAATAAAACTCCTCCTTTGGGGGCTTTTCTTAAACTTCTTTTAAGATTACACTAATCCTCGTTTCCTGATTCGAGAAACCATTGTATTGCCCCCTTGACACGGGGCAGTCGGCAGCATCACGCCCATGGGCAAGCTTCACGTAGCCTAAGTCTATAATGTGATCATTGGTGGGGTCGAAACCGAACCAGTAGCTCTGTTGGGTATCAAACACCTCTACCCATGCGTGAGTCTCACCAGTACCCTCGACGAATCCGCATACATATCGCGCATGAATACCGAAATGACGGCATACGGCTATCATCAGATGTGCAAAGTCCTGACACACACCCTTTCCCGAATCAATGACCTCCTGTGCCGTTGTCTCGATATCTGTGGATTGAGGTGCGTAGGTAAGGATGGAATTGATATGACGCATAATTGACTCCGCCTTTTCCATACAACTCATTTCAGCCATGGGAAAATTGAGTTTTAATGAAGTGAATGAATGAAGAGATGTGAGATGTGTTGGCTGGAGCCATACGGAAATAGGCAAGGAGTCACTATGTATCCTGTATGTCTGCATTGAGACAATTCCTGTACTTACATAAGCCAGAGAGCGATGCAGTTCACGATTGCCTCCATAGACGATACGGTTTTTGAATGTGTCTGTACCGTGGTGCTTCCAGTAGTCGGGAGGCAGAATCAGATGCTCCTCTTCCACGCTCATATACTCGCCTAATACTGGTTGGCAACGAATGAGACATTCATGGTTGCCGACAGGTTCGGAGAATGAAACGATGGTGTTGTAACAGTACAGGTATCTTTTCATATCTTAATCATTTTGTTAATATACTTCGTTACCTTCTGCTTGTATTCCTCGTTTGAGAGGTCGAAAGCCTCTTCCACGATGAGCGCGTCGAGCTGTCCGGCAACGTCGCTGTCAACCGATGCCGGCAGTTCGTTGAGGTGTTTCTTCAGATGTCTGTAAGCGAGGGTTATGCGTTTGAAATCATCGCTATAGCGTAGCATCATATCTAGAAACTCCACATGACGGCCAATCATCATGATGTTGAGAATGCGAGTGTTATATATACGCTGTTCGGCAGAGCCCCAAAAGGCGAGCGACCAGTCGGTGATGTACTGGAGTAGCGTCATGTTTATCTTGTTATCCTTTTTGCATTTCTTCATCAAGGCAATGCTCATCTCTATGTATGATAGTGTCTCGGTATAGATATCCTCGCGAAGGAGAATGGCATTGTCCATGGCACGGTTGAGGGCAGAGAATACGCTTGAAGGGTTTGTCTCGTCATATACCATTCCAAGTGCGAACTCCTCGTTGCTGGAATATTTATGCGCTGGGTCGAGTGTTTCCCTGAGATGGTGGTAGCTCTCTGGATTACCGTCAATCATTTGGTCGTAGCACTTTCGCAGAAAGTGCAGCGTCATATAGACACGCTCTTGATAACGACCGAGCCAGTATAGCTGATTGGCTTTGCTTGCAGATATAATTAAGTTCTTTGTCATATTATTTGAAAGATTAGCCCCCCATCTTCTCTCCACGGGGGGGGAAGGGAAGCTAATTGATAATTAATAATTGATAATTGAAAATTTTTTGCTGAAGCTAAACAAGCTAAAGCAAGTGATACACCAATAGCGATAAAAGCTATCTAAAATTCTCTGACACATACTCCGATGTTATTAACATCGGACTTCCCCTTCGGGGGGAGAAGGAAGGGACGTTATTCTAGCGAAACCCACGTGTCCTTGAATCCGCCGCCCTGCGATGAATTGACCACATAACTGTTGGGGTTGCGAGAGAAACGGGTTAGACCGCTTTTCCATACTTTTACGTCCTTGCTGCTGCTTATCACGAAAGCGCGAAGGTCTGCCTTGCGCCATACAAGTTCGTCACCTTCAAGAATCTCAAGATCCTTGAACTCCACGACCTCCTGTGCTATCCATCGACGAGGCTCCTTGATTACGAGTTCTTTTAGTTCTGCAAGCCTCTCGGCTGACAGTTCGCTACCGAACACCACGCCGTAGCCGCCAGCCTCGCTTACATCCTTGATTACGAGCTTGTCGATGTTGGCAAGCACATAGTCGTAATCCTCCTTGAAGTAGGGCAGATAGGTAGGAGCATTCTGCAATATGCTATCCTCCCCGAGATAGTATTTCACCATCTTAGGCACGAAATAGTATATGCCTTTGTCATCAGCCACACCGTTTCCTATGCCATTGATGAGAGCCACTTTTCCAGCTTTGTAGGCTTGCATGACGTTAGGTATTCCGAGCAATGAGGATGATTCGAATACCATAGGATCCATATATTCATCGCTTATACGGCGATAAATGCAACCCACGCGCGTCTTCTCGTGGAACATTCCGGCATAATATACAATGTCGTTCTCTACGAATAAGTCACCAGGGTAGGCGAGTGTTGCGCCCGTCTTTTCTGCAAGATACGAATGTTCGAAGAATGCTGAGTTATAGCGTCCTGGGGTGAAGATGACGGAAATGCCACGGTCATCGTTCATATCGTCCATCATATTGCGGAGCAAGTCGGCATAGTTGCGGTTGTCGGCAATGGCATTTGTGGCAAATGTGTAAGGTGATACCTTACGGCTCACGCTACGTGCTATCATCGGATAGCTTGCACCAGAAGGGATGCGGAGGTTATCTTCGAGCACATACCATTTGTCATCCTTACCCTCAACGAGGTCGATGCCAGAGATATGCGAGTAGATTTTTCCTTGTGGATTGATGCCCTCACATTCAGGCATATAGCCTTTTGACGAATAAACAAACTCCTCTGGTACGATACCTTCCTTGATAATGTTCTTCTCGTGATATATGTCCCATAGGAACATGTTGAGTGCCTTCACACGCTGGCTGAGTCCTTTTTCAAGATATTCCCAGTCGCTGTGGCTAATCACTCTCGGGACGGAATCAAACGGAAAGAGCTGTTCGTTGAACACACCATTCTTGTAAACACCGAAGCGAACTCCATACCGCTCCATCCATCTGTTTACCGTATCCCTACTACTTGTTAATTCTTTAATGCTAATACTCATCTCAATAATGTGTTTGTGTTGTTGTTTTACCTAATGTTATAAATTCAAGTGCAAAGATAAGCAAAATGTAATAAAAAATCAAGAAAAGTTAGCAAAAAGAAATGTTGTATCGTTATAATGTTGCATAATGATATTTGTTTATGCTGTAAATGTTACAAATGGTAAGAAAATGCTTTGCTTTTGCTTACGAATTGTTATTTATGTTGTAATGGCAACTTGTGTAGCCTTTTGCAAACAAGATTTATTTGCAAATATAATACAAAGTTTACATACTCAACAAGCATTTTGTGATGTTTGTCTTTTTTTTGTATTCATTAATAGGAATGATTTATGTGTGCAACTTCTTCTGCCGCCATTCCTTCGATGATAATACCATTATAATACCATAAACTATGGTAATATAATGGTATCTTTATGGTGATTTTATGGTATTTACATAGGAACTATAGCGAAGGCACGACGGGATTATTCCCTACCTTTCGCCTTGTAAAAAGGGAAAAAAAGTTGCGTGCCATTTCTGACACGCAACCTGAGAATGTTTTAGTGATAAAATTAAGGGATATAACCTTTGCTTACGCCGTTTCCTTATCAAGGAAACTCAAATCTTTGAAAGTGCCCCAAAAATCACTTTCATTTCTTGCTATGCTCATACTCTTCGTACTCTGCAATCTCTCTTTCAGCAACGTGTGCAAGCCCATAGTGCTCATCGTGCTGAGAGATGTCAAGACCGATATGCTCGCTCTTCTCGCTGACACGCATAGGGATGAAGTGGTCGATGAGCCAATAGCCGAAGTAACTCATGATGAACGTATAAACGATTACTACGACGAGGGCAAGGAGATGGTAAAGGAATATTACGAAACCTTCCCAAGTGCCGGCTATGAGACCTTCCTGAATGAATATTCCCGTCAAAATAGTACCGAAGATACCGCCTGTTCCGTGTGTTGGGAATACATCGAGGGCATCGTCAACGCTGGTCTTGCTTCCCCAATAAACGGCTGTGTTACAGATAAGGGTGATGACGAATGAGATAAAGATGCTCTGACCAACGGTTACATAACCTGCGGAAGGGGTTATTGCCACAAGACCTACCACACAACCGATAGCTGCACCCATAGCACTTGGCTTACGACCTTTGAGACAGTCGAAGAATATCCAAGTCATCATAGCCACACCCGATGCCGTAGTGGTGTTGAGGAATGCCTTAACTGCCTGTCCGTCAGCATGAAGAGAACTGCCTGCATTAAAACCGAACCAACCTAACCAGAGCATAGCCGCACCAAGGAGAACGAATGGGATATTAGCAGGTTCGGAGTTGCGTGTTGAGGCACGTCTGCGACCTAAAAAGATAGCTCCCGCAAGGGCTGCTATGCCTGATGAAGCGTGTACCACGATACCACCGGCAAAGTCAACAACTCCCCATTTGAGGAAAAGTCCGTCAGGATGCCACGTCATGTGTGCAAGAGGGCAATAGATGACTACGAAGAAGAAGAGCATGAACCAAAGATAACCAGAGAAACGGACACGCTCAGCAAATGAGCCGGTGATGAGTGAAGGCGTTATGATTGCGAACTTCATCTTGAATAGGGCGAAGAGTGCCAAAGGTATTGTCGCACCTCCCATGATATGTCCCGTAGGAGTGGTGTAAATATCACCGCCTACGTTCTGGAACATCAAGAAAGTCAACGGATTGCCTACCACACCGCCGATATCGTCGCCGAATGCAAGACTGAATCCGAATGCTACCCAAAGGACAGAGATAAGTCCCATGGCAATGAAACTCTGCAACATGGTAGAGATCACATTTCGTGCCCCCACCATACCACCATAGAAGAATGAAAGTCCCGGTGTCATCATCAAAACGAAGATCGTTGCCGTGATGAGCCACGCAACATCAGCCCCGTCAATCTTCGACATATCACACTCGAACGAAGGTTCGCCAGAGAACAATCCGCCAAAGGCGATGATGACCATCATGGTCATAAGAATAATCCAACGCTTTTTCATAATTATTGACTTTTCTCTTTTATTTGTGTTAAGTTTACTGTTGTTTTGCTTTCAATATGTTTTGAAATCGGGTGCAAAGGTAGTCAAATAGTTATGAATATGCAATGAAATATAGCAAAAGTAAATATAAATATCGGATGCGTGATATTTTGTTTTGTATATAATGCATTTTGGTTGCAAATTGTAATATAAAAATGCGTAAATACTTACAATTTGGAAGTTTTAGTGATTTGGTGAGCCTTGCGAAAAACTTGCATAGCCAAAGCGAACAATTATTACCAACGAAAAGCAACTTGCTGCTTGTTATAAGGTATTGTAGCACTTCGTTTTCAGAAAGGGGGAATGAAGGGGAGGAAAAAACGTATCAGCCGTGGAGGGCTGATACGCGTTGTTGAGAATTTTCAGTGTGTGTTTAAAAGTCAAGTATATTATTTAATATTCTCTTTTTCTATTGATTAAGCCATTGCAACGGGTGCTTCTTCTCTATTTTGAGGAATGTGTTGTATTCGCTGTTCCGGTGTGACTCCCTGAAGATGAGCACGATAAGCAAGGCGATGATGATGAGCGAGAAGATAGCAAAGGCGTATATTGAAAGAATCTCATAGTTAAGCACCGAATAGACGAGGAATGAGACGGCTGTGACGCCTATGCCTATGTTTATGTTCTTCCTCTTTTGCCTGCTCTTTATCAGTTTCGTTCTTGTCTCGTGAGGTTTCAAGTCGTTTTTTGACTTTGCATTGGTGAAATGGTCAAGGTAGTTTTTGTTGAGGGCGAATGATGCCTCTTTTACTTGGCTTGCCATCTTTTGCTGGCCTTCTATGTATTGCTTTATCTCGTCGATGGAGTCAAGCATCAGTTCTCCGATATGGCTTTCGTTGACCATTATTGCATATTCATTCGTTCCGTCAACTTGTAATACCAGCACCTTGTTGTCGTAGTATGTAGGCTTGAGCATGTAGGTGTCGGATTCTGTGTCCTCAATGATTAGCGATGTGTTTTGCGCGATGTATTCCCATCTCGTCTTGCAAACCTTTCCGTTATACGATAGAATCAGCGTTCCGTCTTCTTGGAAAATATACACTTCCTTTACGTTGCCTTCATTGATTATGATCCATGACCTACTGCATAATATCGTCTTTGCATCCAGAGCATAGCTCCAGTTTCTGATATCTCTAGGTATGTTTAAAGTAAATGTCTTCATTTTTTTTTGTCGCCCGTCTGTTATCCCACGTTTTGTTAGTATATTGCGAATTACTTACAGTGTATGATAAATTTATCCGAAGTGCAAAATTATACATTTATTTTCATATTCGCAACTAATTTGCAATTTTTCTGCAAATATTTGCACAAATTTATAGTGACTATATTTTCTGATACTTGGAAAATGAACGTTTCCGTTAGTTTTTTTGCCCCTCTGCAAGTAATCCGTGAAAAGATGGAACGAGGTAGTGTTGCCCGTTTGAAAGTAATTTTTTCGGGAAAAACGTTGCTGATATGAAATTATTTGTTTATCTTTGCAGTCGAAAAGTCAAAAGTCGAAGGGATGAAGGTTGATGGATTAGGGATTAGGGGTTATTTGTATCAAACCTTATTCCTTATTCTTTACAACTTTATTCCAAACAAAGACCTTAGCCCTTGGTCCTTGACTTCCAACCTAAAAACATAATTATTATGAATACCAAAACATTTATCACGATTGCTTTGTTTTCTGCTTGTATGACCGGTTTTGCGACTGGTAATAATGAGACAATGCCTGAAATGGCTACAATGATGGCTTCTAAGAAGGTAAAGCCTGTCACCGTAGAACGCAACTGCTCTACATTTACGGCAATAGAAAACAGTACTCCATGTAATGTGTTCTACAAGCAGGGTGAGACTATCAAGGTTTCTATCGTTGCTCCGCAGGAACAGGTTGACAAGATTAATACCTATGTGGTGGATGGTGTGCTGAAGATAGAAATGGAAGACAATACATTTATCAAGGAAACAAAGAATGTGAAGATCAATGTGGAGTCTCCTTCTGTTGAGTCTATAACTCTTATGGGTTCTGGTAACATTACAGCTCAGGATATGATTAATACTTCCGGTAAAGACCTCTCTCTGTCTGTGAAGGGTAGTGGAGTTCTTAAGATGAAAAAGTTGGAGTGTAATGAAATGAATGTCAATATCAGCGGTAGCGGTAATGCAGAGTTTGGCACTCTTAGTGCTTCTTCTGTCAACGTCGAGACTAACGGAAGTGGAAATGCTTCCTTTGGAGGAATGAAGATCAACAAGAAACTGGCTGTGGTTATCAATGGTTCAGGAAACACATCTGTAAGCGGTAAGGCAGATGTGGTGAATGTTGAGATTCATGGTAGTGGCAACGTGACCGGTAAGGTTGACTGTGATAATGTGACTGCTACTATCAAGGGTAGCGGTGATGTTAAGCTCTCAGGTGACATCAAGGCACATTATACAACTGTGACAGGGTCGGGTAGGGTGACGATTAAATAGCCTACCCAGTCCCTCCCCAAGGGAGGGCTCCTCCCCCCTTCCCCCTCAAGGGGGAGTAGTTACACCTTGAAGGGGATGGGGGGACGCTTGTTTGGGGATGTTACTATAAAACATCCTTCCCTTTGGGAAGGCTTGGTTAGGCTTCTCTCTGCCTCACCGCCTCATACAACAATATCGCTGCACTTACAGATACGTTTAGGGAATCTGTAATTCCGAGCATGGGGATTCGGATATGGGCATCAGCAGCCTTACGCCAGATGTCGGTAAGACCTGTGGCTTCTGTTCCCATAACGATAGCCGTACCGCGTTTCATGTCGGTATCATAATATAGTTCTGAGTCCTGAAGCTGAGCTGTTAGAATCTGGATGTTGTTCTCTTTCAGGAACTTGATACATTCCTCGGAAGTACAGGCAACACAAGGCACACTAAATATTGCACCTGTGCTGTTTCTTATGAGATTCGGGTTGTAGAGATCCGTCAAAGGGTCGCAAACGATAAGTGCATCTGCTCCTGCGGCATCAGCAGAACGAAGTATAGCGCCGAGATTTCCCGGTTTCTCCACACTCTCTAATACCACGACAAGCGGATTCTCGGATAGCTTCAAGTCTTGAAGCGTCTTGTCTTTTGTCTTTACCTCGGCAATAATCCCCTCTGTATTACCACGATACGCTATCTTTTCATAGATGGTAGGAGAGACCTCAAATAATTTGATGCCTTTATTCTTCTCTATGATTCCTGATACATTTTCCGCCATAGGTTTATTTAGGTAGAAAATAGTATTAATCTCATAACCCTTTTCCACACATCTCTCTACTTCCCTTATTCCTTCAACAACAAACAAACCGGCCTTCCTTCTTTCGGAAGACTTCTGTTGTAGTTGAAGTAGTCGCTTTATCTTTGGGTTTTGAGCGCTAGTTATAGCCCCCCCTGCCCCCGAGGGGAAGTCTTTTATTATAGTATTTGTCGTGAAAGGCATGTTATTTGTTGATTGTTTATTTATTGTCGATTGTTTTTTTCGCCTTCCGGCTCCCTCTCTACGGGAGAGGGCGGGGGGAGAGGCCGTTTCTTTAGCTTATCTGAGCCCAGTCCACATCATCTTTCCTTAATTCGTTGAGACGTCTCCAAAGCATAGCGTGATGAGGAGAGTTGCATTCTGGATCGTCGTCGATAATCTTCTGAGCCTCGTCTCTTGCAAGCTGAACGAGTTGTTCATCTCTTGCAATATCGGCAATTTTTAGGTCGAAGGCAAGGCCTGATTGCTGAGTGCCTTCAAGATCGCCCGGACCTCTTAGCTTCAGGTCAGCCTCTGCTATGCGGAAACCGTCGTTTGTCTCGGTCATTATCTCCATGCGCTTGCGGGTTTCCTGAGCGAGTTCGTGCCCCGTTACAAGGATGCAATAGCTTTGGTCGGCGCCTCGTCCTACTCGTCCTCTGAGCTGATGCAACTGTGAAAGACCGAACCTCTGAGCGTCCATGATTACCATTACGGAGGCATTTGGCACGTTAACTCCAACCTCTATGACGGTGGTCGCAACAAGAATCTGAGTCTCGCCTGAGATGAATTTCTGCATCTCCTCTTCTTTCTCTGCAGGCTTCATCTTTCCGTGTACCTTACTCATCCGATACTCTGGAAATACCTTTTGCAGATACTCGTAGCCTTCCTCAAGGTTCTTGAGGTCGATTTTCTCGCTCTCGGTTATGAGTGGATATACGATATACACCTGTCGGCCAAGACCTATCTGCTGTCGGATGCCGTTGAATAGAGTCGTTGTCTGGTTGTCGTATTTGTGGAGAGTCTGGATTGGCTTTCTGCCAGGAGGGAGTTCGTCGATAACACTTACATCCAGATCTCCGTAGATAGTCATCGCAAGAGTTCGTGGAATAGGCGTTGCCGTCATCACGAGAATGTGTGGCGGATTCTCGTTCTTTGCCCAGAGCTTAGCTCTCTGTGCCACTCCAAAACGATGTTGTTCGTCAACAACGGCAAGTCCGAGATTCTTGAACAACACGGTTTCCTCTATAAGGGCATGAGTGCCTACGAGAATATCAATTTCGCCAGTAACGAGCTGCTCGAGGACTTCCTTCCTTTTCTTGCCTTTTACAATTCCGGTTAGCAATTCAACTTTTACGTCCAATCCTCTGAGGAATTCCTGTACGGTGGCTAGATGTTGTTCGGCAAGTATTTCGGTAGGTGCCATAATACAAGCCTGGAAACCGTTGTCTACGGCTATCAGCATGGCCATAAGAGCGACGAGTGTCTTGCCTGAACCTACATCGCCTTGAACTAGTCTGTTCATTTGGCGACCGGTATTCATATCTGCCTGAATCTCGTGCATTACACGTTTCTGTGCTCCTGTGAGCTCGAATTTCAGGTTCTTGCTGAAGAATTCCCTGAAATGCTCGCCGATTCTCGGAAGCATATACCCCTTGTACTTGCGCTTGTGGTTGGCTGTGTAACGGAGAATGTTGAGCTGAACATAGAACAGTTCCTCGAATTTCAACCTCTCCCTTGCTTTCTGCATATCCTGTTGTGACTTAGGATAATGCACGTTTCGCACGGCTGTGTCACGACTGACAAGGTGGAGTGGGGTGGTGATGTAATCGGGAAGAGTTTCGGACAGTTCCGGCATCTTCGTGAGTATGGCCTTGGCAATCTTTTCCATAGAACGGGAAGTGAGGCCGGAGTTCTTCATTTTCTCCGTCGTCACATAATATGGCTGCATACCCATCTGTGAGAGTTGGAGGTTCTCTGCCTTCTCAATCTCAGGATGCGTGAACTGGAACCGTCCTCCGAAGACGGTTGGCTTGCCGAAGACGATATAGTCAATTCCCACCTTGAAGTTCTTTGTGATGTATTGTGTTCCTGAGAACCATACGAGGTCAACAATTCCTGTTCCGTCTCCGAAATGTGCAACGAGTCTTTTCTTCTTGACTCCTGTCTGAAATGTCTCGAAAGAGAGGATACGGCCTTTGATCTGAACGAAAGACATGTCTTGAGTAAGCGAGCTAATGGTATAGACGTGGCTTCTATCCACATATTTATATGGATAGTATTCCAGCATATCGCCAAAGGTCATGATACCTAGTTCCTTGTTGAGTATCTGCTTCTTTGTCGGTCCTACGCCGTTAACGTACATTATGTCTTGTTTCAGTATGTTGCTCATTACTTAAGCAATGCTTCCGCTATTTTTATGTCGAATGGGGTTGTTATCTTTATGTTTTCGCGGTTGCCTTCAACCATTGTCACCTTTTGTCCAATACCTTCCACAACAGAGGCATCATCCGTGAAAGATTCCTTGTATTCCTGTTTGTTGGCTTCCTTGAGAAGTTGGATGTCGAAAACCTGTGGAGTCTGTACAAGTCGGTAGTCGCCTCTGAACACGTTCCTGTTCTCTGGCGTGTATCTGAGAGTTTCAACAACTTCAGTTACAGGGAGTACTGCTTTTACCTCACGGGCAGCCTCATAGCACCTTTTGATAGTCTCGACAGACACGAAAGGACGTACGCCGTCATGTACACCAACTACTCCCTGAGCATCGTCTGGCACAAGGTTGAGACCGTTCTGGACAGAGTGAAACCTTGTCTGTCCGCCATCTGCTATCTGTATTCCCTTAGAATTGAATGAGGGATACTTTTGACAGAGTTCCTTCCAGTAATCCTGTTGGACTTTTGGCAAGACAAGTATAATACGGATTTCTTTGTCATATTCCCGAAAACGGTCTATTGTCCTCATTAGGACGGGCTTACCGCCGATAGGCAGGAATTGCTTAGGGATGTCTCCTCCCATTCTCAATCCCTTGCCTCCTGCAACTATAATGACATAGTCCATAATTACTTGCCCATCAGATGATTGAACCTCATTCCTTCCTTTATATTCTCTACAACCTGCTTGTCGACAAACATTTCGAGAATGGCATAGGCATAAGGGAATGTTGCGGCAGGACCTTCACCTGTGATAATATTTCCGTCGATGGTGTATAGCTCACGAGTGTATTCTGCACCAATCATACCATTCTCGCAACCAGGGAAACATGTGGCTTTCTTGCCTTTGAGAATTCCAAGGTCGCCAAGAATCATAGGAGCAGCACAAATAGCTCCGATTTTCTTGCCGGCTGCATAATGGGCAGAAATAGCCTTTCGCACGCCTTCATGATTAAGAAGGTTGGTCGTTCCAGGTTGCCCGCCGGGGAGCAATAGCATATCTGCATCAGAGAAATCAGAGTCCTCAATCATTTGGTCGCACTTGATTACAATTCCGTGTGATGATTCTATGTGTTCGCTACCTGTTGTGCTGACCAATCTGATGTCGACACCACCTCTTCTAAGGATATCAACAGTGATAAGAGCCTCGACTTCTTCTGTGCCGTTGGCAAGAAATTCATATACTTTTGCCATAATATTTTATTTTTTTTGTTATTTATTCTGCTTTTTGAATTTAATTTGTTATTTTTGCATTGCAAAATCATTTGCAAATATACGAAAGTTTCCTGATAATTCAAAATATTTCACTTCATAAAGATAATAATACACATAATTTATGTCAGATAAGTCACTTCGCTTTGCAATTTTCGGCAATCAATATCAAGCCAAGAAGTCTGCGGCAATTCAGAAAATCCTTTCGCTTCTTAATCAGCGTGAGGGTGAGATTCTTATTGACCGTTCTTTCTATGACTTCCTAACAAAGGGACAGCATCTTGACCTGGATGTTGATGAAGTCTTTACGGGTGATGATTTTGATGCAGATTTTGCTGTGTCAATGGGAGGTGACGGTACGTTGCTGAAGACTGCGGCTCGTGTAGGTCGTAAGAATATTCCTATCATTGGCGTGAATATCGGCAGACTTGGTTTCCTTGCAGATGTGAATCCGACAGAACTTGAGCGTGCTATCGCGAATCTTTATTCAGGAGACTACGTGGTTAGTGAACATGCGATTCTTGTAGCTGAGAGTGACGGTGCCCCGATTAAGGAGTGTCCTTATGCTCTTAATGATATTGCTGTGCTGAAGCGTGATACAGCTTCCATGATAGCAATCCGTACAAGTGTTAATGGCGAGTATGTGATTACTTATCAGGCTGATGGACTGATTGTTACCACTCCTATGGGTTCTACTGCATATTCTCTTAGTAACGGTGGTCCTATCATTACCCCGGATACTGATATTGTCTGCCTTACTCCTGTGGCTCCGCATAGCATGAATGTCCGTCCGATTGTCGTTCCTGACAATTCTGTTGTGACTTTGAAGGTCGAGAGCCGCAGCCATAATTTCCTCATTGCCGTGGACGGTCGCTCTGAGAGCCTCCCTGAGGGCACACTTATAACTATCCGTAAGGCTGATTACACAGCAAAAGTTGTGCGTTTCTGTGATCATCGGTATTTCTCTACTCTTAGGGAAAAGATGATGTGGGGTGCTGACCAGAGATAAAATTTCTTATTACCATGGGACCAAAGGCTTATTCATCCAGACAGATATTTCGCTGGCTATTGCGTTCGTGGCGTGGAAATTTCTTCCAGGCTTCGTTGAATGCGTCTTTGGGCTTGCTTGAAGTTGGAGTGAGTCTTGCTTCTGTATGGGCGGTTAAGCATGCCATTGATGTGGCATCTCATTCTGTTGAAGGGGACGTGCTTACGGCTGTAGGTATTATGGGAGGGCTTGTCCTTTGCAATTTCGCTATCAATATGACTGCTGTCTGGGTGAAGAACATCCTTGGTGTTCGGGCTCAGAACCGTATGCAGAGACGGATGCTTGACCGTATTCTGCGTTCAGAGTGGCACGGAAAGGAGAGCCTTCATAGCGGTGATGTCATAAATCGTCTTGAACAGGATGTAAATCAGGTTGTGGCGTTCCTTACCGAGACTCTTCCTAATACGCTTTCCGTTATTGCGATGTTTTTGGGTGCTTTCTCCTATCTGTATCTTATGGATCGTAGGTTGGCACTGATCATCGTGGTGATGATTCCGTTCTTTGCCATCCTGAGTAAGATATATGTCCGTCGTATGCGACAGCTTTCCCGAGACGTGCGTGATTCCGATTCTCGTGTGCAGAGCATTCTTCAGGAAACAGTGCAGAACCGTATGCTAGTAAAGACGCTTGAGAGTGAGGAGATGATGGTTGAACGTCTGGATGACCAGCATCGTATGTTGCAGAGTAATGTGGAGAGAAGAACGAAATTCCGCCTTTTCTCTAATTTCGTTCTCAATTTTGGTTTTGCGTTTTGCTATCTTGTTGCATTTGCGTGGAGTGCTCTGCGAATGTCGGCTGGTACGCTATCCTTTGGAGGTATGACAGCTTTCCTGCAACTTGTGAATAGGATACAGTCGCCTGCCCGTAGTATCATGAAGCTGGCTCCTGCTTTTGTCGGCGTCTTTACTGCAGCAGAGAGATTGATGCTCCTTGAGGAAACGCCTCTTGAGGAACAGGGGGATGATATTCTGCTTGGATGCCCTTGCGGAATCCGTCTTGAGAATGTCACTTACGGGTATGAGGATGACAAGGCTCATCCTGTTATTCGTGATCTTTCATTTGACTTCCGTCCGGGTGAGTGTACTGCCATCCTTGGCGAGACGGGTGCGGGAAAAACGACAATTATCCGACTTATCCAGGCTCTTCTTCGTCCTGATTCCGGTTCTCTTTATATATATAATAAGGAGGAGAGCATCGAGGTGAGTCCTCTTACTCGCTGTAATATCGTATATGTGCCTCAGGGAAACACTCTTCTCAGCGGCACTATTCGCGATAACCTTCTTCTTGCAGATGAGAATGCAACGGATGAGCAGATGCATGAGGTGCTTACAATGGCATGTGCCGATTTCGTATTTGCCCTGCCGGAAGGTCTCGATACTACATGTTCCGAGAATGGTGGAGGATTAAGTGAAGGGCAGGCTCAGAGGATATGTATTGCCCGTGCGCTTCTTCGTAATCGTGGCATCCTTCTTCTCGATGAGGCTACAAGTGCTCTTGACCCTGAGACGGAAAAGAACCTACTTGCCAATATTATGAAGTCGAGTCAGCATACGATTATTTTTATTACTCATCGTCCTGCTGTTGTTGATTATTGCTCACGCACACTCCGTATAGAAAAACTGAGGGATTAGAAGCTTTTCTCCTTTTCTCTCCTTTTATTTTTCCATTTTCTCCGTTAGACCTCTTCCCCTGGGCCGAGTTCGTCTTGCCCCTCTCATTTCCGCGACGCTCTGCTCATATCTTCCGAATATCGTCTATTTTCCTTGATTTTGGTCATTCAGGCCGTGAAAAAGCATGATTTTCTGAAAATAT
>CADCHG010000023.1 GCA_902801155.1 uncultured Prevotellaceae bacterium
CACTTACAGCGCTCCTTTAATCACGCATCTATAGAATAACAGCCCTTACGGACTGCCCTATTAGGTGTCGGGCTTTCAGCCCTCGCAGTCTTGAATTTGTCGAACTCACGTTAAATAGAGTTTCACTATAAAAAATACAAGAGGCAGGTATCATAATGATATCTGCCTCTCGTTTTTTAGCCTTTTATCTCAACGCCGCCTAAGGTGCAGTTGGCGCGGATGATAAGTCTCTTTGCATCATTGTCGGGGCAGCGCGGGATTTTATTGTCAACGCCGCCAAGAATGCAGGAACTGTCAACCTGAAGACTGATGTTCTGAGGAATTTTCAGTTCTACTCCGCCGAAAAGCGTGTGAATGTCCAAGACGCTTCCGTCCTTGATGTTTGCTCCACGCAAATCGATGCATACTCCACCGAAGATGGCTTCAATCTTTGCGCCGTAGAAGTTCTCGTCTCTGAAGTTGTAGGCGTTGCCTGCAAATGTGACCGAGATATTCATGGGCTCTCCTTCTTCCACTTCAGGCACCTCGCACAGTTTCATGCTGGTGCTGTGCCCGTGGCTGCTTGATGAACCGAATACCAGTCGGAGACCGATTAACAATATTATGCCCGGAATGATGAACTTCTTCCAGTCAGCGTCAAGGATACTGTCGAAAATATCGTATCCTAATGCCTTTGCCATCATCATTGCTCCGATGGCAAGGATAATTATTCCTATTAATACTCTTTTCATATCTTTTTTAGTGGTCTAAGGACTAAGGTCTAAGGTCAAAGGTGTAAAGAGTAAAGTCTAAAGTCAAAAGGGTAAAGGGTAAGGCTCTAACCTCTAAACACTAAACTCTAACCTCTAAACACTAAACACTAACCTCTGATTTTCGAGTGCAAAGATAATATTATATTTGAAAACAGACAAGAAATTGTCGTGACAAGGTTGTGACAAGTGGTAAAAGTCACGCATTTGTCACGTTTTTTTGTCCTTTTTGCTGAAAAAATACGCAGATTTTTCGCTTTTTAGAGGTAAAAGAAGTATCTTTGCAGTTCTAAAGGTCTAAGGTCTAAGGTCAAAAGACTAAAGACATGGGGTAAGGCTGAGAACCTTTGGCATTCGACCTTAGACCTTAGACTTTTGACTTTAGACTTATATAAAAATGCGAATAAAGAGTAATAAGATTGTTTTTTGGGGTGTTGTGTCACTTTTTCTCCTTGTGCTGTCTTCCTGTGGAAATAAGATGCAGGAAGCAGAGACGTTGTATAGGGAAGGAGTAAGGGCAGCAAAGACTCCCGATTCACTTAACGAGGCTGCCGAGATGCTATTGCATTCGCTGTCGCTTCAGAATGAGGAAGAGCCAACCGAACTTCTCGTAAAGACATACGAGAGCATTTCGCGTATATACTGGAATCAGGACTATCCCACGAAATCACTTCTCTATGCCAGGATGTCGCTCAAGGCAATGGAGCATATTGACAACGACTCTCTGCTTGTCAATGTCTATAACCGCGTGGCATCAAGTTATTACCTGAGTGACCTCAAGGACAAAAACGATAGTGCGATAGTATATTTCGACAAGATGCTCGAACTTGCCATAGCCACTAAGGATACGAGAAATATCATAAATGCATACAACAATCTTGGAGCCGTGTTCATATTGCAAGGCAAGACCGACGAGGCTCTGAAGATGTTCAGGCGCTCGCACGAAGTGCCTGACCAGTTGCAGCAAGACAATGCCCTCTATTATTATAACTGCTCACGATGCTATGAGAACAAGAACATGTGGGACTCATGCATAGTAGCCATACGTCATAGCCTCGCATACTATAAATCAACCAACTATTCTGCTCTTTCAAAGCTCTATAGAAGGCTTTACAATGCGGAGAAGCATCTAAGGCACTTGGATCAGGCTTGCCTCTTTGCCGATTCGGCTATGGAATACAGCGACAGGAGCATAGAAGAACAGCAGCGTGAGGATATCAGAAGCGTTACGGAACGCTATCAGCACGAGAAATATGTGGACAACCTCCGACTTCAGCGTACCCACTGGCTGATTGTACTGCTTGTCGTTGTAGTTGTCTTCGGACTTCTGTTCCTGGGCATGATGTTCCGCAACAAGCATAGGATGATAGGACTTCAGCGCAGGATGGAAGCCCTGAACCTCCGCGTAGTGCGTGAGGAGGCAAGGAAACATGCAAGTGCCAATATTCAGCACTCTGTCTCTGCCTCGGAGGAAGGGGAGGATGCCCAACAGCCGACTGAGGAGAATGAATGGACAGAGGAAAAGGAAGAGAACCTCTCAGCGCTCTATCTTGAGCAGTTCAAGGTGTCGAAAGAGATATTCCAGGCGCGTCCGGCATACTCAAAGATACGACAGCTGAGATATCATACCGACAAGAACTATCTGCCGGATGAAGAGCGTCTGCCGCTTATCGACAGCATCCTTGAGGTGTTTATTGACCAGTTGCAGAAACTCGTAGCCAGCTATCCCGAGCTTACCGAGGACGAGTGCATATATGCTTTGCTTATCTTCGTAGGCTGCAATAATGCTACGGCTTCAATAATAACGAAGACAAGTGAGGCTACGCTTCGCAAGCGCCGCTCCCGTTTCAAGCAGAAGACAAGCGAACAGGTGTTTAATCTGTTTATGGGAGTTTAGAGTTTAGGGTTTAGAGTTTAGGGTTTAGAGATTAGGGTTTAGAGATTAGAGTTTAGGGTTTAGAGTTTAGAATTTAGGGTTTAGGGTTTAGTGTTTAGAGTTTAGGGTTTAGAGATTAGAGTTTAGGGTTTAGTGTTTAGGGTTTAGTGTTTAGAGTTTAGAGATTAGTGTTTAGAGTTTAGGGTTTAGAGATTAGGGTTTAGGGTTTAGAGATTAGGCAATAAAAAGGCTCACCATGCAAATGATGAGCCTTTTGTGTATATTGAAGAAAACAGAAAATGCTTACTTTCCGATATATTGGTAAATATCTTCTGTTGCGACATCATAGCAGTATATTCCTTTGTCTGATGGAATTAAGAAGAAAAATAGCCAATCCCCATCCCCATACGCATTGTCGAATTTTGGAAGACCATAGTAAATATGATCTGTAAGGTCTGATAGGCTGGTGCTACGCATAAGTCCGCTTTGATAGATACGCCCGTTGTAGATTATACGTTTTGAGGGATCTACGTAGATAGAGTTTCCTGTGATTGGGGTGCTAAGTTTTTGGTCCATCAAATTTCTTGAAGTGCTGTTGATAGGGTAGCGATAGATATTCGAGCCGTAATCGTCTTTTGCATAGAAAGCTTTGCCGTCAGTACCGATATAGTTGTAGTAAGCCCATCCTTCGCTAATATTACCCTTTGCTTGCATCTTATTAGTGACTTTATTCCATGCCTTTATATCGCCAGTTCTATCATATCGGATGTAGAAATCATTTCCGATTATCTCAAACAAATGAACTTCTTCGTACGCGTCCCAATCGCCTATTGGATCAATATGCACATCCTTGTAAATCTCAAATTTATCGGTTTTAGGGTTATATTTCCTGATTCTCATCTTCTGCTGCTCTGATTCGCAGTCTTCAGAGAAGTAGATGCCGTCTTCCTTGATGATGAGTGGTCCCAATGACGTATTCCACATGAAGGTGTCATCATAACCCATTGGAGTGTATTTTTTGTGGCTGAAGTCTTTGAGAGAAATTGAGTGAATAATCCTGTTATATCTCTCTTCATCTCTAAACCATATTCTATCATAGGCATATTGAGGAATACTTATGTATCCTTTTGTGTTGCCTATTTTCTTCCAGCCATTCACGAATTTTACTTCATTAGGTTGGAAATACACCGTATCAGCGTTGAATATAAAGCCGAAATCAAGTGAGTGTGTGCCGAAATCCCCAACAGGGATATATGCAAGTTCTTTGTTCTTGAAGTAGTTGTTTGCTACATCAAGTTTCTTGCCATTGATTTGGCAAATGGCTTTGTCTATCTTCTTGTTGCCTATGGTGATACTGAAGGTCTGTGGCATCCCCATTATAACGCTAGTACTGCCTAGATTGAGTTTTGGACCGTCGACGATGAGGTCTTTTGGCAATTTTATGCTTGATGTAAGCGTACTAAGCGTGAGAGGTATGTCACCAACGTTGCAGCATTTGTATTTGAATATAGCCATTGACTCATTACAGTCTACAGGTATGAAGGTCGTCTTACCTTTCAAATCCTTTCTGTCAGAACTAAGATGTACCTGTTTGAAGTTACCAAAATTCTTGCCGGTGATAGTTATCTTACCTGTGATCTTTGTATCATCATCATATTCAAAGCGTACATCAGACACTTCAGGATTATTACTTTCTGACTCGCATGTGAATTCTGTCGTATTGCTATAGAATTCGTGACCGTATTCCTTTACATATGCAATAACACTACATTCCATACCTTTGCTCAGGTCATTGGCAATCTTGCACTTGAACTCATCTGTTGGTGAGAGTGTTATCTTATCCGTATATGAGTTTATTTTGTTCTTGTGTTTGCGTGAGAAATAGAATCCCTTTTCTGTTACCTTGCCTGCAATGGCGTGCTTATCCACGTCACAACTGAGCTCTATATGGTCGTTTGCGCTTATGACCTCAACATCTGATGCTGAGAACAAACCGTCGCCGGCAAATTCATGATCTTCTACGCAAGAGAACAATGTACAGCATAAAACCGCTATTATAATTTTGAAGTATTTCATTTTATTTCTTTTTTACAGGTTGGCCGATAGATTGAACATAATGCTATTACATTTCATAGTGTATTTATTCTTCTCGTGTTTCGGACCGTTTGGGATTGCATATTTCAAGTCGAAGAATATGGAATGCTTTGCGGTCAGACGGTATTCAATACCAGCGCCTGCCACAAGTGAAGAACTGATTTTGCCGGCATCGTATTTATCGTAGTAATATCCAGGGTCGTTTTCATCCTCCTGTTTATAGATTCTGTAATCAAAACATTCATCCTTGATAAAGAAATCACCTTGGATACCAGCCTGTACGAATGGCAACAATTTGCCCTTAAGTGATGTGAAGGTATAGCGGAGCATGACAGGCAGATTCAGCGTTGTGCGGTTGTATATCATGTGGAAAGTTCTTCCCTCCTTATCCTCTGGCACATACTTTTCGCATGAAGCCTTGTTGAATGTCAGGTCTACGTGCAGACCAAGTCCACATGAACTTCGGTAGTCGACAAAGAGTGTGGCTGCAGCCTGAACCTGTGAGCCACAGTTATCTTCCTCATTCATAAAATCAGTTATATGGACGCTGTTGATGTTCACACCCACACCAGCACCAAAACGTAGAGCAGGAAGATAATTGTCATTTTGTGAGTCTATGACTTTCTGCATAAATATTGGGTTATTCTTGTTGGCAGGTTTACTTGACAGCCATTTCTCTATATTCTGATTGCCACCTGCATCCTTATTCTCGTTGATATAGTATTGGGTGATAACGTTGTCACCATCCTGGTCGAACGGAATAATAGGTTCATTCGGCTTTATACGTACATAGAGATTGTAATTGTTTGCTGAGTTATAAACTTCAAATAGAGATGGAACGCTGCTATCCTGATAGAATGGGCGTTTGTCGCGTCTTACAAATATCTTGCTGACGCTTCCATCAGCATTTCGTATGGATATGCTTTGGAATCTCTTCTTTCCAATGTAATAATACTTTACCTGATCTGGCAGATAAGTGGTCGTTGAGAGGTCGTCATTCAAACGGACTATTTTCTGCTGATTCTCAAGATTATTGAATTTTGAATAGAGTTCTACATCTCTGACAATAGAGTCCTCACCTTCTGGGGTGCCGAAGATAATAACTCCTTTGGCATAGTCTGAGATGTTATCGAATCTGTCATTCTGCGCAGATGCAGTTAATGGAGTGAATGTCAGTAATGCTGGTATGAAACTGCTTAATATACCGACTGTAATCTTTTTGGTGGATATTTGCATGATTTTTTTAATATTTGATGCAAAGGTACAGTTTTTTTATGATACAACAAAGAAAAGGAAAATAAAAAATCAGCATTGCCGAACTATGCTTGTTTTTTGCGGAAAATTAATGCGGTATTAATGTGATATTAATGAGATATTATATGTTTTCGCTATGCGAACCTGCATTAATTATCACAAATGACACATTAATGTCGCATTAATTTCTTCTTGTAACAAGCGGTTTATTTTATTCGCTGAAGCTCATCAAGCTGAAGCAAGTCATCGAACTGACGTTAATACAGGTAGCCACCAGAAGGAGTTTACACACATTGGCTTTCGTATTAGACATTTTTTTACTATTCACTTTTTCGCTATTCATTTTTTTACTTAACAGGTACGTATTTTTGTTTATTTTTCCTAAAATTTTTGGTAGTCTGTAGATAATAGCATACTTTTGCACTCGGAATTTTAAAAAAAGGTTCTAATGTATTCAGGTTTTTTAGGTTAAGAATGCTTATAGAGAAGCAGACTTCTACCCCATAACCTCCACGTCATCTAGCTAATATTCAAGAGGAGTCCGAAAATCTTTTAATAGAGTAGGAACATACATTAAATCAATTAATTATTAAAAAATCATGAAAAAATTATTAACCATTATTGCTACTGCTTTAATTGCTATTTCTGTATCTGCGCAGTCAGAGGCTGGTTCATTCACTTTGAAGCCAAACGTAGGTTTCACTTACACTACCGCTACAGGTGATTGGGGTGAAGATACTGATGGTGCTTTTGCTCTTACTGCCGGTGTTGAGGGACTGTATATGATCAATGAGAAATTTGGTGCTTCTCTTGGCTTGAACTACACAGGTTATAATACCAGCATGGAGGTTTTCACTTTGAAAGGCGACAAAAAAGATTTGGTTTACAGCAACTACTATTTCAACATCCCTGCTATGGCAAACTACTATGTTGCTCCAGGTCTCGCTCTTAAGGCTGGCGTTGCATTGAATATCCTTTCAACTGCAAAGCGTGATGGTGAAGATAAAGTTGGTTTAGAAAAAGTGAAGGACTGGTATAAGTCAACATTCTTCTCTATTCCTGTAGGTGCTTCTTATGAAATCAATGATTTCGTATTTGAGGCTCGCTATAATCTTGGAGTTAGCAAGGTTGCAGAGAACTATGATGGTACCTTCAACGCACTCACCTTCACAGTTGGCTATAAGTTCTAAAATTATACAACAACAAATAGACATCGGCTTGCAATCATCAAGGTTGTGAGCCGATTTTTTGTTTGCTACCTTAACGAAAAATTCGCGTTATTTACATCCTTTTTTCCTTCGTTTTTTCGAGAAAAAACGTTGTGTTTATTATCTTTTTTTTGTGAATAAATCTTTGGTTCTTAGAAAATAAACGTGTACTTTTCATCGTTATTTAGGAAAACAAGAGGAATCCGAAAATCTTTGATAGAGTAGGAACATATTATTAATATTTAGATAATCATGAAAAAATTATTGGCCGTTATTGCTACTGCTTTTATCACTATTTCTGCATCTGCCCAGTCAGAGGCTGGTTCATTTACTTTGAAGCCAAACGTAGGTTTCACTTATACTACTGCTACAGGCGATTGGGGTGAAGGTGCAGATGGCGCTTTTGCTCTTACTGCTGGTGTTGAGGGAATGTATATGGTTAATGAGAAGTTTGGTGCTGCTCTCGGTTTGAACTATACTGGTTATAATACCAGTCAGGAGGTTTATACTTCATTGGATGGTGATAAAAAAGAAGATGATATTTATAGCAATTACTATTTCAACATCCCTGTTATGGCAAACTACTATGTCGCTCCTGGTTTTGCTTTGAAGGCTGGTGTTGCATTGAATATCCTTTCAACAGCAAAGATCGATGGTAAGGATAAAAATGCTGGTCACGATGTGAAGGACTGGTATAAGTCAACATTCTTCTCTATCCCAGTAGGCGCTTCTTATGAGTTTAACAGTTTCGTATTCGATGCTCGTTATAATTTTGGAGTTAGCAAGGTTGCAGAGGGCTTTGACGGTACTTTCAACGCTCTCACCTTCACAGTTGGCTATAAGTTCTAAAATTATACAACAACAAATATACATCGGCTTGCAATCTAAATGGTTGTAAGCCGATTTTTTTATTTCCTGTAGAATTATGAAAAAAATCATCTTTTGGGGGTAATGATTTCCGCTGCTCATCTTTATAATAGATAAAAGCAAAACAGATTATCAATAAAATATAATAAATTATCAAATGAAGAAACAACTATTCATGACGGTCTGCGGACTACTGAGCATAGTGGCTGTACAAGCTCAGCCATTGTTGAAAACACATGTTGAAACAGGTGACGTAGAAGGCATACTCGAGGGGAACGACCTCGCAGTATATAAAGCCATCCCTTATGCAGCAGTACTGGGTGAACTTTGCCAAGACAGGAGGTAATCCATGCGGTGAGGGACTGCCTTACTGGCCCGAATTCGAGGAAGGCAAAGCTACAGTAATGCAGTTTAACAACGGTGCATCTCTTATTGAGACGCCCAATAAGGAGCGCATCGCTCTAATAGACAATTTCATGAAATTCTTGCGCGCTCAATAAAGACGCCTTTAGTCATTTTTATCATCACCTGGTATTCCTTTATGGAATACAGGATTGTTGAAAGAATCCTGACATTTGCCTGACATTGACTTTTCAGGCTAATGTCAGGATATTATTTTTGATGTCTGATGTCTTATTCCTACCTTTGCGCCATGAAGCATTTCAATATCATCAACAATGTGACGGGCTGGACGGTATTCCTAATCGCAGCCTTTACCTATTGCTCAACCATTGAGCCGACAGCAAGTTTCTGGGATTGCCCAGAGTTCATATCATCTGCCTATCTCCTGGAGATTGGGCATCCACCTGGTGCTCCTTTCTTCATGCTCGTGGGTAACCTGTTCTCGCAGTTTGCCAGTACCCCTTCCGAGGTGGCAAGGATGATAAACACGATGAATGCCCTGCTTAGTGCCGGGTGTATCCTCTTGCTGTTTTGGAGCATTACGCATCTGGCAAGGAAGATTGTTGCCTCTACCTTCATCGTTATGTGCAGCGGCATTGCCGGCTCATTGATCTATGCCTGGTCTGACACGTTCTGGTTCTCTGCCGTTGAAGGTGAGGTGTATGCTTTCTCCAGTTTCTTCACGGCATTGGTATTCTGGTTAATCCTGAAATGGGAGGATGAGGCAGATTCTCCACGTTCCGACAGATGGATTGTACTGATAGCCTATCTCATAGGATTGTCAATAGGCGTACATCTGCTTAATCTGCTGTGCATACCATCTATTGTTCTCGTTTGCTATTACAGGCGTGCAAGGAAGCCTACAGCCAAAGGCACAATACTGATGCTCGTGCTCTCGGCTCTGCTCATTGCCGTAGTGCTCTTTGGCATAGTGCCAGGCGTGGCAAAAGTGGGAGGCTGGTTCGAACTCCTATTTACAAATGTTCTCGGAATGCCTTTCAACACGGGGCTTATGGTCTATGTGTCGCTATTGGCTATCTTGCTTGCCGTGGCTCTATGGTTCACTGGTCAAAGGTCTAAAGTCGAAGGTCTAAGGTCTAACCGCCATCACCTATCATCCAACACCCTATCAACAGCATTACTCAGCCTCACTATGATGCTCATAGGCTATGGCTCGTATGCCGTCATCTTCATCCGTTCTGCTGCCAATCCGATGATGGACGAGAACTCTCCCGACAATATATTCGCCCTCGGTAGCTATCTCGGACGTGAGCAGTATGGCGACAAGCCTTTGCTCTATGGACCTACTTATTGCTCAGAACCAGAGATAACCGTTGATGGCAACGGGAAACTCATGTATGCCACGACAGAAAAGGGAGCAATTTACAGGCCCTCTAAGGGCTGCAAATATGTTAAGACGGGCAATCATATTGAGATGAAATATCCATCAAGCCAATGTATGCTCTTCCCTCGAATACATAGTAGCAGACATGCGGAGCAATACGAGGAATGGCTTGGCGAGACTCACAAGCATCCTGTAGAATATAACATTCCGGGGCAGTACTACCCTGAAACAATAGAGATTCCGAGCATGGGAGACAACCTCAGATTCTTCTTCAGCTATCAGCTTAACTTCATGTATTGGCGATATTTTATGTGGAACTTTGCAGGACGTCAGAATGACATTCAGGGACATGGTGAGCCTGAGCATGGCAACTGGCTTTCGGGATTCTCATGGCTCGACAACATGCGCCTTGGCGATCAATCTTTGTTACCTTCCGAACTGAAGGAAAATAAGGGGCATAACGTGTTCTATTGCATGCCTCTGCTGCTCGGGCTCATCGGCTTGCTATGGCAGTTCTTCCGCGATGATAAGAGTCGACAGCAGTTCTGGGTGGTGGCTCTCCTCTTCTTCATGACAGGCATTGCCATAGTGCTTTATGTTAATCAGACTCCATGCGAGCCTCGCGAACGTGACTATTCCTATGCTGGTTCGTTCTATGCATTCTCAATATGGTGCGGATTGGGTATCTGTGCTATCTTCGAAGCGCTAAATAGTAAAGTAGATAGTGTAAAGAGTAAAGTGGAGAGTGTAAAGAGTAAAGTGCTGGTTGCTGGCATCTTGGGTGGGATAAGTATGTTTGTACCTCTCCAGATGGTTAGCCAGACTTGGAATGACCACGATCGCAGTAATAGATATATGTGCAGGGATTGCGGAGAGAACTATCTCGAAACAACCGACCATGACGCCATATTGTTTACCAATGGCGATAACGAGACTTTTCCTCTATGGTATAATCAGGACACCGAAGGCAAGCGGACGGACGTGAGGGTATGCAACCTTCAGTATCTGCAAACCGACTGGTATATCGACCAGATGAAGCGTCCTGCACTCGCCTCGCCTTCTCTCCCTATTTCTTGGACTCACGATGAGTATGTGGAGGGCGTGAATGAGCATATAGAAATCAATCCAGTCATTTCTGACAATATGAGAATGCGTGATACGATAGAATACATTATGAAGGCGAATCCTGAACTCGCTCATCGTCTCTGGGGTGATGATCCCTTTGAACTGGCTAATGCCATCCGCAGGTTTGTTCTCAGGCAATATGACAATCTCAGTCCCAGGGAAGAGGAATGGGCAAGAAGTCTCCCTGTATGTCTGCCAAGCGATTCACTTCATATCACGGTTGACAAGGAGGCGGTGCGCAGGAGTGGCATGAAACTTATCGGAGAGATTCCTGACAGGATGGAGATTAGTCTGAAAGGCAGGAAGTATATCACCAAGAACTATGCCCTTGTGCTGGAAATGATAGCGCAGGCGAATTTCTCCCGACCTATATATTTCACCATCGGTTCTGGTCCCGACTCATATGGCGAACTATACCATTTCTTCATTCAGGAGGGACTGGCATGGCGCGTCACGCCTTTCTACATTGAGGAGAACAAAATGGAGCATGGGTTTGTCTCAACCATCTGCGACACGGACAAGATGTTCACCAACATGATGAAGAAATACAGGTATGGCAACACCTCTATGTCTGGAATATATATCGACGAGACTACAGGCAGGATGTGCGCCTCACATCGTCGTTGCTTTGCGAAACTTGCCGTTCTGTTGTGCAAGGAACATAAGTTTGAAAAGGCTTTGCAGGTGCTTGAACGATGCGAAAAGGAGATACCGCCTTGCAATCTGCCACACTCATACGTAAGTGGTTCTCTGGATATGGTGGATGCCTATCAATTATGTGGCAAGAGCCACGAGGCTACAAACATTTACAAACAATTGGAAAAGACATATAATGAATATCTGATATGGGAAAAATCAAAATAAACTACCTACTCATTGTGATTGGCTTGCTGTTCATCATTGTTGGTCTCAGTCTCATGTCGGGCGAAAGCACCACGGAAGGAGCCTTTAATCCCGAAATCTTCAGTCCTCGCAGAATACGATTTGCTCCTATCGTTTGCCTGTTCGGCTATCTGATAGAGGTCGTTGCGTGTCTGAAAAGCTAAATGGGAACAAATAAGGAATCGAGATTGTGAACTCCGTTTTTGTCAAAGGTACCGAAATCTTATGGTTAACGGGAGTTATGGGCAATAAAAAAGGGTCACCGCTGTGACCCAATCTTTGTTAACCTTAAATCTAATACTATGAAAAACACGATGCAAAGATATAGCGTTTTTTGCTCTTATGCAAATTTTTCAAAGTAAAAGTGTATTATTTACATCAATTTCTAACTTTTTGTCAAGCAAAGGTTACAATTTGTAGCCTAACCAAGCCTTCCCAAAGGGAAGGATGTTGGTTTGTAAAAAGAAAAAACACAAAGGGATNATTACTTTTTATTTGCATTCCTATAAAACATCCTTCCCTTTGGGAAGGCTTGGTTAGGCTTTTTACAGCCACGTTGCCAGTAGGTGTGCGAACCACCCTTTGAATCTGTCGGTGCGTGTGCGCCACAGTCTCCATCGTTCTTCTGTAAGGCGATAGCTTTGCTTCTTGTTTTCGTTGAACAGCCGTGAGAGTTCATTAGTCGTGTTTTTATCGATGATGATGGCATTCTCCTCATAGTCCCATCTCAGGGAGCGTGCATCGAGGTTGGCGCTGCCTACGGTGCAGAAGCGTCCATCTACCATTATCACCTTTGTGTGATGGAATCCTCCTTGGAATATCCAGATGTCAGCTCCACGCTTCATGAGCTTATGTAGATTGTAGAAGGCACAGTCTGGCGTGAGGGGGATGTCGCTTTTCTCACCCATCATGACCTCGACCTTAACACCTCGTTTGATGGCTTTATACAGAGCCTTGCGTATGCTGTGTGTGAGGGTGAAGTATGGGTTGAGAATCTTGATGCTATCCTTGGCTGACTCAATGGCTCCGCGGTAGAAATGGCGTATCACCTTATTGGTCTTGTGCGGTTCGCGGTTTGCTATGCCCACCATTTTGTGATATGCCGTTGCCGTGGTGTCAGGCTTGAGGTCGTGGAAGTAGTCCGCTCTTTCTTTGCGGAAATATTGCTCTCCGTCAATCGTTTCTCCTGTAACACGCTTCCACATACGTAGAAATATGCGTTGGAGCGTGTTTACTTCCTCGCCGTCAAGTCGGCAATGCATATCGTTCCATGAGCCTATCTCTTCCGTTCCGTGGATGTAGTAGTCGGCAACGTTCATTCCTCCCGTATAGGCGATCTTTCCGTCAATGACCACAATCTTACGGTGGTCGCGGTGGAAGACGTGGTTTATGTATGGGAAGTTGAGAGGGTCAAATACGTATAGCTGAATGCCACGGGCACGCTGATACTGGACGTGTTCTTTCTTCAACGGACGGTTGTTGCTTGCGTTTCCGAAGGCATCGTATATGGCACGTACCTCCACGCCCTCGCTGGCTTTCTCGGCAAGGAGGTCGAAAAGGGCATTGGCTATTGAGTCGTTGCGGAAGTTGAAGTATTCGAGATGCACGCTATGGCGCGCCTGACGGATAGCAGCGAACATATCCTGGAATTTCTCCGCACCATTGGTGAGAAGGGTTATACTATTGTTGTAGGAGAATGTCACACCCTCTTTCCGCATTATATCAACGATGAGGGAGTCGGATGTTTGGGCAAATGAAACGGCCTCTCCCCCCGCCCTCCCCCGTAGGGAGGGAGCCGGAGCACTTATTGAATCTCCATTTAATGACGATTTAGAATGGGAAGGTAGTAGGAAGAATAGAAAAATGAAAAAAAAGAAAACACAGCCTCTCCTTCCGCCCTCTCTAGTAGAGAAAGAGCAGGAAGACCAAGGAATAGTGTGTATATATTTATTGATATAGGATTGCTTGGTGGTAATCATTTCTGTCGCGCTCCGGCTCCCTCCCTACGGGGGAGGGCGGGGGAGAGGCCGTCTTTTTTACTTCACATGCACATCCCTCTGTGGGAATGGGATTTCGATGTTGTGCTCGTTGAGAGTATTGTAGATGCACTCAAGAATCTTGCCGTCATCGCCGTAGCCAGTATATACGCTTACCCAGACGATAACCTTGAAGACGAGGGCAGAGTCGCCCAGCTCCTTGAGGATGATGCTGATACCCCTCTTCTGGTTGATGCAGTCGAGTTTTGAGAGAGCATCTGTAAGAACCTTCTTGCATTCGGCTACATTTGTTCCGTAGGCAACGCCCACGTCAAGAATATGGCGCTCGTAACCGTGGTTACGTGTCATGTTCTGATAGTTCTTTGTGAAGAGCTGTGAGTTGGTGAAGGCAATCACGGAGCCATCCATTGCCGTTACCATAGTACTGGTGTAGGATATGCTCGTCACCTTGCCTCGTATGCCGTCACAGACGATGAGGTCGCCAATCTTGACACGTCCGGTCATAAGGGCTATACCATAGTAGATATTCTCGAGGATTTCCTTTGATGCGAAACCGATACCTGTTGACAGACCTCCGGTGATGATGACGAGCCATTGGCTGCTCACATGGAACAGGGCGAGGCTGACAATGAACCAGATACCCCATACCACAATCTGAAGTACGTTCTTCACCATTACCAGACGTGACTCTGCCGATGTAGGGTCAGCCTTATAGAGATACAGGGCTACGAGGTCTCTGACTGTTCGGTTGATAAAGTTGAATACGAACCACAGGATGATAACCATGCACACTGTGGAGATGCTTAACTTGAAGTCCTCAGAGTCGATGTATTTATGGCTGAACATCTCCACTGTCTGTGTGGTGAGGTTGAATACCTCGGCTGCCCAATAGAGACTGATAAGAACGGAGCAAACGCTACATGCAGGGATGAATACCCAATAGAAGAGACGGTAATACCAGTTCTGTGTGATTGGACGTTCGTCGATTTTCTCGAGTTTGCTGTATTCCTTGAACCAGTCACGTACACAGGTGATGGTGAGGATACATGTAAGCTGCATAATCCACCAGATGAGAATCTGTACGGAGAGCAGCGTGTAGCCAATCATTGAACTTATGAGGGAGGCAAGGAATACGAACTGTGAGATATAGGCATATATCACGTCGCTTCTGTCAATGTTCTTGCTATGACGACGGATCTCGCTCCACTGCCACAGACAGCATATAAGCAGGATTGGAGGGAAGATGAGGTTTACGAGATGGTTAGGAATCAGGATGATTCGGAAAGTGATGACAATGAAGCCGTTGAGAAGCAATGGGGCATAGATGCGGAAGGTGCTCATTGTCTGGTCGGCCTTAACACGGACGAGGATAGAGATGAGCACTACGCTGAGCAGCCATGCGAACTCGGTAAGCAGACCTGAAGCCATGATTATGAAGTTCTGGTCGTCCCATATCATACGGATGATGCCAGGGATGATGGCAAATGTCACGGCTGTTGTCGTCAGTATGATGAATGTGCGCTTGGCAAGGAATCTGTCGCTTATCCTCTTGAACTTGCCTTTCTTGATAAGTTTTGTAATAAACCAGCGCACAATAAGCTGATTCAGTATTACGGCGATAATTCCGAGAATGAATATTCCGATGAAGAGGTCGAGCATGAGCTTTGAATCCCATTGCGTCGGGGTCTTTGACTTCGTGAAATACTTGTCGTCGATGCTCTCCTTTGTCTGTACAAGATAGTCGCCAAAGCGTGAGAGAATGGTGAAGTAGGAGTCACCACCATTCTTGAAGATGTTATTCTGTATCTCCTTATAACGCTTGTTGGCGTAGTCGTTGAGGTTGCGCAGGTTGTTCTCTGCACGGTTGTACATGAAGATGTATTCTGTGAACTGCTGCTGGTCCTCTACGAGCATACGGCGGATATTGACAGCAAGGGCAAGACACACGCTACGGTCTATTTTCTCACGTTCTGTCATACGGCGTGTAGGCATTGTGCGTAGGCAGTTTATGAGACTGTCGTAACGTGCAACTGCTACATCGGCCTTGCTTGCGTATGCCTTGAAAGGGGTGATTTTCTTCTCGAACTCCTTATATTGCTTTGTTGCCTCATGACATGCGTATGTGAGGTCGAATACATATCCGTCCTTCTGTGAATAGAGCATGAGGGCATTCTGGTTTGCACGGTCGGTTTCCTTCATGATGGTTGCAAAGACACGCTGTCGCGAGTTCTTCGTCTGTGCCTGATGGGCTGAGTACTCATCGTGGTATTTGATGAGTTCCTGACGGAGAATGCTGAGAGTCATCTTTAGGCTGTCCTCTTTGAGAACGGCATTTGACGGAAGTGCGAATCCTGCAAAAAGAACTGCAAGAAATAGAATTCTTTTTATCATTTTGTTAGTTGAAATTGTATTTTGCCCGCAAAATTACAAAAAATCTTGCGCATAATCGATGTTTTTCCCCGAAAAATCGTATCTTTGCCATTCAAAAAGGTAAAAATCGATATAACAGTTCTCTTTTTAACATAAATAACGTGATGAAACTTATTGCTGATAGCGGAAGTACGAAGACGGATTGGAGGCTTGATGGTCTGTTTGCCACCCAAGGCATTAACCCTTTCCACATGTCAGAAGACACTATTCTTGGCATTCTTAGAAACGAGCTGCTGCCACAGCTTGGTGCTGCGGGTTCTTCTATAGAAGAAATAGAATTCTATGGTGCTGGTTGTACGGTTGCAAAGATTCCCGTGATGAAATCCTTGCTTTCAGAAGTGTTCCCTTCTGCAAGAAATGTCGTTGTGGGAAGTGATATGCTTGGTGCCGCAAAGGCTTTGCTTGGCAGTAAAGAGGGCATTGCGTGTATCTTGGGTACTGGTGCTAATTCGTGCTTGTATGATGGCGAGAAGATTGTCGGCAATGTATCGCCTATGGGGTATATCCTTGGAGATGAGGGTAGTGGTGCTGTTCTTGGCAAGACTTTCATAAATGAACTTTACAAAGGCGGTCATTCTGATTTCATAAATGTCTTTGAAAATGAGACTGGCTTGTCACAGGCAGATATAATCCAAAAGGTGTATAGGGAGGCTTTGCCTAACCGTTTCCTCGCCTCTCTTTCAAAGTTTATAGGTTCCCATGTTGCTGAAGAACAATGGATAGAGGATATGGTTGTAGATTGTTTTCGTGATTTCTTCAGAAAGAACGTAAGGCATTATAATCGTAAGGATTTGAGCGTTAGTTTTGTGGGTAGCGTGGCATATTATTATAAGGCACAGTTGATGAAAGCTGCGGAACTTGAAGGCTATACTATTGGCAAGATACTTAGAAGTCCACTTGGAAATTAACGACTTAGCTGAAAGACCGTAGTAAATAGGCTTTAGGGTATATATGAAAAGAAACCAAACTCGGTGGTGGTCCTATCCTGAAAGGGATTTACAACGGACTTACACCGAGTTTGGTTCCTTGTTATATTGGATTATCTGTTTATTTGCTATTACTTAGCGTATGCAACAGAGCGGGTCTCGCGGATGACAGTAATCTTTACCTGACCTGGGTATGTCATTTCTGTCTGAATCTTTGTTGCTATATCGCCGCTAAGTGCCTCTGTCTCAGCATCGGTCATCTTGTCTGCACCAACGATTACGCGAAGCTCACGACCAGCCTGAATTGCGTATGTCTTTGTTACGCCTGGGTAGCTCATTGCTATAGCCTCGAGGTCGTTGAGACGCTTGATGTAAGCCTCTACGATTTCACGACGAGCACCAGGACGAGCACCAGAGATGGCATCACAAACCTGTACGATTGGAGCAAGCATAGTGTTCATCTCCATTTCATCGTGGTGAGCACCGATGGCATTGCAGATATCCGGCTTTTCCTTATATTTCTCTGCGAGCTTAGCGCCATAGAGTGCGTGTGGAATCTCACACTCCTCATCAGGCACCTTACCAATATCGTGAAGCAGACCTGCACGCTTTGCCTTCTTAGGATTGAGACCGAGCTCAGATGCCATTACTGCACAGAGATTGGCTGTTTCACGAGCATGCTGAAGAAGGTTCTGACCATAAGAAGAACGGTATTTCATCTTACCTACGATACGAACGAGCTCTGGGTGGAGACCATGAATACCGAGGTCGATAGTTGTGCGCTTACCTGTTTCGATAATCTCGTTGTCAAGCTGCTTCTTCACCTTTGCAACAACCTCCTCGATACGTGCTGGGTGGATACGTCCGTCAGCAACGAGTTGGTGAAGGGCAAGGCGGCAAACCTCACGACGGATAGGGTCGAAGCCAGAGATTACGATTGCCTCAGGGGTGTCGTCAACTACGATTTCCACACCGCAGGCAGCCTCGAGAGCACGGATGTTACGACCTTCACGACCGATGATACGGCCTTTTACCTCGTCGTTTTCGATATGGAATACGCTGACAGAATTCTCGACAGCAGTTTCAGTTGCTACACGCTGGATTGTTTGGATTACAATCTTCTTTGCCTGTTGGTTGGCATTGAGCTTGGCCTCGTCCATAATCTCGTTGATATAGGCTGCGGCATTTGTACGAGCCTCGTCCTTGAGGCTTTCAACGAGTCGGTTACGAGCTTCGTCAGCAGAGAGACCAGAGAGCTCCTCGAGCTTTTCACGCTCCTTGAGCTGCATCTTCTCGAGTTCTTCCTCTTTCATAGCGAGGAGTCTCTTCTCATTTTCTACACGCTGTTGGTACTGTTCTATCTCCTGACGGCGACGTCCGAGTTCTTCCTGACGCTGGTTAAGGCTTATCTCGCGCTGTTTCAGACGGTTCTCGCTCTGCTGAATCTTCTGATTGCGCTGTTGTACTTCCTTTTCCAGTTCGCTCTTCTTGTTAATGAACTTCTCCTTTACTTCGAGGAGCTTCTTTTCTTTAAGTACGTTAGCCTCCTTTTCGGCGGCATCTATCATCTCCTTATATTTACCTGTGATAATATATCGGAAAATCAAGTAGCCTATAAGTGCACCGATTATAAGTGCAGCTACGGCTATTATTACATAGACCATATAGTGATATTTAAGTTAATTAATAATATTCTCAAACGTCCTGCTAATCGTGTTTTGAAATGGTAGATTGTACTTTAAAGTACGGCTTCTATTTCAGAAGTAATGGTTTTGAGAATATCATCGTATGGAGCAACATCATTCCTCTTCGATTCGCTGACAAACCGAAGTGCAATATCTATCATTGCGTAGTATAATATCTCCTTATCCGCCTTACGACCCTTCCAAACGCTGAAATACGCATTCACTCTCTCGTTTATGAGCGATGCTGCCTCACGGTAGAGTGGCTCCTGCTCGGCATCAACTTTGATAGAAATGTCGAGGTCGTATATGTGGATATTGATGTGTTGTTTCTCTTTTTTTACTTCTGCCATTTTTATTCTTTGTCACTTAGCAGGGTAATACACTGGTTTACATCTCTGATAAGCTTAGCGACACGATTCTTGGCACTCTCTATATCTCCATCGGTGATTTCTATCATCTTTGCAGTCTTAAGTGCCTGATATTCTCGGTCTTTCTCTGATACAGCACGTTCGAGCTCGGCAATCTTTTTGTCGCGCTCATCCACCATATTGTATAGTTCGCTGTTTTCCTTTTTTGTTTCCTGATACTTAAGTATCAGTTGTCGAACTCTCGTGGTGAATACGTTCATGTATGCATCATTAGAGGCCATCAGATAGTACTATTTCGGTGACAAAGTTAGTGAAAACAATTGGTAATACCAAATTTTTTCCTAACTTTTTGAAAAACTGATATTTTTTTTATTGTTGTTCTGCTGGCTGCTTTTCTTTTTTCGCAAGCATTACTATCTGATATACGAAATCGTTTACCCAGTTCTGTGAGAAACCGAGACGCTGGTTGTACTTACGGACGTTTACAACAGTTTTGAGCGTTCCTGGGTCGGAGAAATTGTTGCTTGTAAATACTTGATTGACAGTTTTTTCAGTAGCGGTACGGATGACGCCTTTGAAAAATGATGGTATTCTCAACTTGAATTTCATCAGGTTGCCCATAAGCATCATTGTGTCCTGGGTGAAACCCTGAAATTGGAGGAGGTATGGCTGGACATCCTGAAGCTTACGGCAGTTTTTGCCTACGCTCTTGTCGATTTCCTTGAAGAATGCATCATCATGCCCATACATGTCTTTCAGCATCTTACGACAACGGGTCTTTTCTCCAAGCCCCAGCTTGTTGTGTTCCGTTGGAACATGGAATGTGCTTTTGAAGATTCTCAGGTCAGGTAGCATAGCGATGTTTGTGATACCTACTTGTGCTGCAATTGCGGCCTGAAAATATACACGGATAAGAGTCATGTAATCTTGCATGCCTCCAATCTCGTTTTCTTCTTTTTTGTTGAATATTTTAGAAATTAAACTCATGTTTTTTGTGCGATTTTGTAATATTTGACCGCAAAGGTAGTATAAAAAATTAGAAAAAGCAACAAATATCGCATATTTTGAAAGTTTTTTTGGAAAATGTGTGAATTTCACGAAATAAAATATTAATTTTGCACTCACAAAAATTGAAAAACGATGGAAGATATAAGAGGAAACGACATAATAAAATGGGTGACGATGATACTGGACTGGAGTCTGGCTTGTTGTCTTTTGCCTGTTTTCGACAAATTGTTTCCACAGTATTCAACATCAAGTGCCATGAATGGCACTAAATCTGAGATGATGGTGCTGCTTATGTCTATTGTCATTGCCTCTTTCATGTTCCCGACGGTGATACACCGCCGTAAGATGAAACTTGGTGTGATGATGAGAAGAAATGCCCTTCTTGTCCTTGTCACGATGGTTTTCTTCGTCTTTACGTGTAGGATGATGTCAACGAGTGGAAACTATATCGTCTTTGGCGTGGTGTATGGGGTTATCCTTTGGATTTCCATTATGTCGCTGAGAGTCGTGGAAAGGGCATTGATCAATTATTTCCGTTCAAATGGTTGGAACTCGCGAACAATCTTGTTTCTCGGCAATGACCCTGCGAACCTGATTGTATATAATGAGTTGATGTCGGATCCGGCTACAGGCTATCGCGTACTTGGATATTATAGTGACTACTTCATTGACGGTGCACCAGATTCACTCCGGCGACTTGGCTCAAAGGAAGATTTTCACGATGTAATGGACAATTATCCGAATGGTGGATTTGCAGTTGAGGAGGTGTATTGCAGCATATCTCATAGCGAGGCGGATGAGATGAGACAGATAATGGAATTCTGTGACAAGAATGTTATAAGGTTCTATTATGTCCCACGTATCTTCAGTAATGTCCAGTTGGCACTTCGCCCAGAGAAGTTCGGTGATACGGTGATATTCACCAACCATCATGAGCCTCTTCTGTTCTTGGGCAACAGAGTGGCGAAAAGGCTCTTTGACATCGTGTTCAGCGCATTTGTGCTGTTGATGCTATCACCGCTGTTCCCTTTTATTGCGCTGATTATCAAGATGCAGAGTAAGGGACCAGTGTTCTTCAAACAGTTGAGAACAGGACTTAATGGCGAGTCTTTCATGTGCTATAAGTTCCGTTCCATGCATGTGAATGCCGATGCAGACAGGGTGCAGGCAACAAGACATGATCCGAGAAAATTCCCTTTCGGTGAGTTCATGCGAAAGACAAACCTTGATGAACTTCCTCAGTTCTTCAATGTGCTGAAAGGTGATATGAGCGTTGTTGGACCTCGTCCTCACATGGTTTTCCATACAGAGAAATACTCTGCGCTTATTGATAAGTACATGGTAAGGCATTTTTCAAAGCCGGGAATTACAGGCTATGCTCAGGTAACAGGTTTCCGTGGCGAGACAGAGGAACTATGGCAAATGGAAGGACGTATCAAGAAAGATATATGGTATATCGAGAACTGGTCAATGTGGCTTGATATTAAGATAATCTTTATGACGACTCTGTCAATTGTTTGTCCGGATAAGGCGGCTTATTAGATTTAGAAATAACAAAAAACATAATAAATATAAAGATGGAAGAAAACAAAGTGTCTGTCGTGAAGCAGACAACTACTGACGACAAGGTCAGCGGCGTTTTTAATATCCAGTTTATATTGACATCGTTGATATTGAACTGGAAGTGGTACTTGCTCTCACTCATTATCTGTGTGGGGTGTGCTATGGTATATTTGCGTTATGCTTCGCCAGTGTATTCTATTTCTGCGAAAATGCTTATTAAGGATGATGACACTCCACAGGCTTCACGTCGTGGTAGTGCATTGCAGAATGTGGCAAATCTTGGTTTCATGACAAATACTTCAGGTTTCGACAACGAGTTGGAAATGCTGAAGTCACAGTCTCTGTCAATTGCTGCAGTTACAGACCTTAAGCTTTATGTCAACTACTTTGGCGTTGCAAGATTCAAGAAGCAACTTCTGTATAAGAATCAGCCAATCAATGTTGATATGGATCTCGAACATGTAAAGGAACTTGAGGCTCCTGTCAATGTAGATATCGAGAGCGTAGGCAATAACCAGTTCAATATAAAGATTGACTATAAGTATGTTGATCCTGATACAGAGCAGTTGATTCCTGTAAATATTACTAAGTCGGCTCAGACTCTTCCTTGTATAATCAATACTAAGGTCGGTATTGTGACTCTTACTCAGAATGGCCGTAACTATATTTCAATGTCAAAGATTAAGCATATGAAGGCAATTATCAGTAATCCTTCAGGAGCTGGTATCAAGTATGCTTTCGGTCTTGGCGTTGAGCCTTCTTCAAAGACGACTACAATCGCCAATCTTTCTCTCAATGATGGTAGCGTACAGCGCGGTATTGACTATCTGAATCAGCTTGCCGTTGTATATAACCGTCAGGCTAATGAGGATAAGAATGAGATTGCGCGTCGTACAGATGAATTTATTAATGATCGTCTTGCGAAGATTAACGATGAACTTAATGTTACTGATGGTAACATTGAGACCTATAAGCGTAGTAACAGCGTTGTTGATGTTACAGCTAAGGCTGCACAGTCTTTGACTAATACGAACTCTTACGAAAGGGATCTTGCTGCTGCTAATACGCAGTTGGCCCTTCTCCGTAGCATTCAGGATGTAGTAAACCAGCCTGCTAATAAGTATCAGGTTCTCCCTTCAAACGTAGGTTTGACAGATGCGGCTTCTGTAGCTCTTATTACAGAATATAATAAAGGTGTTCTGGAGCGTAACCGTTTGCTTCGCACTGCTTCTGAGGTGAACCCGAAGGTTCAGGAAATGACAGCTCAGCTTGATCAGTTGTTGGAGAGCTTGAAGAGCGCTCTCGTTCAGGCTATTCGCAATGGTGAGATTTCACGTGATGCAATGGCTCGTCAGGTTGCTAAGTTCAGCGGTCAGATTTCTCAAACTCCTGAGCAGGAGCGCGTATTGACCCAGATTGGTCGTAAGCAGGAGGTAACATCTGGCTTGTACCTTATGCTCCTTCAGAAGCGTGAGGAGAACTCTATCTCACTTGCTGCTACTGCCGACAAGGGTAAGCTGATAGATACTCCAGTATCTAGCGGTAAGGTAAAGCCACGTAACTCAGCCATCATGCTTGGTGCTATTGTTCTTGGTTTCGCACTTCCATTCTTCATCTTTGTATTCATAGAGCTCCTTCGCTACCGTATTGAGGGACATAGCGATGTTGAGAAACTCACCAAGCTTCCTATCATCGCTGATGTTGCTATGGCTAATGAGACTGCAAAGACTAAGGCTGACATCGTTGTTCATGAGAACCGCAATGATCAGATGGAGGAGATATTCCGATCCATGCGAACGAATCTGCAGTTCATATTGAAACAGAACGAGAAGGTGATAATGTTCACCTCTAGTATATCCGGTGAGGGTAAGACATTCTGTGCTGCCAACCTTGCTGTGAGCTTCGCTCTTCTGGGCAAGAAGGTTGTACTTGTAGGTCTTGATATCCGTCGTCCTCGTTTGAACCATCTTTTCGAGCTTAACGACAGAACACACGGTATCACCAATCTCCTTACACGTTCTAACATCACAATGAGTGATATTGACGAGCAGATTCTCCCATCTGGTGTGAATGATTCCCTTGACCTCCTTCTTGCTGGTCCTATTCCACCAAACCCAACCGAGCTTATCTCTCGTACTGCTCTTGACGATGTGATTAACAGCCTCAAGGAGAAATATGACTATGTAATCATCGATACCGCTCCTGTTGGTCTTGTAACTGATACATTGAGCGTAGGACGTGTTACCGACGTTACCGTATTCGTTTGCCGTGCCGACTATACATCACGTAGCAGTTTCGATATGTTCAACTCTCTCGCAGAGGAGAACAAGCTGCCGAATGCATGTGTCGTAATCAACGGTATTGATATGTCTAAGAAGAAGTACGGATATGCTTACGGCTATGGTAAGTATGGTAAGTACGCACACTATTCTTATGGATATAGAAGCAGATACGGAACATACGGCTATGGATATGGCAGCTACACTCAGAGCCATTACGGAAATCCTAATGACACATCTGTAAAGCGTTAATATGACAATAGCTGTAGATTTCGACGGTACAATTGTGGAGCATCGTTATCCTGCAATAGGTAACGAACTCCCATTTGCAACCGAGACACTAAAGATGCTTATCGCTGAGCACCATAAGCTCATCCTCTGGACTGTTCGTGAAGATGAACTTCTTCAAGAGGCTGTTGACTGGTGCAAGGAGCGCGGAGTGGAGTTCTATGCCATAAACCGTGACTATCCAGAAGAGTCGCTTGAGAATAACAACCACTTCTCAAGAAAGCTCAAGGTAGATATGTGGATTGATGACCGTAACATTGGCGGACTTCCTGATTGGGGTACTATCTATCAGATGATACATTACAACAAGACATGGAATGACATCAATTCCCAGCATCCTTCCTCTTATGAGTATGAGAAACCGAAGAAGAAGTGGTGGCAGTTCTAAAATATGATTTGAATGAAGGATTCAGTAATTATAGTAAGTGGCGGAATGGATTCCGTCACTTTGCTTTATGAATATGCCGATAGCATAGCTCTTGCCATAAGTTTCGACTATGGAGCTAATCATAATGCCAAGGAGATTCCTATGGCAGCAAAGCATTGTGAGCGTCTCGGAATAGAGCATCTTGTCATCCCTTTGGCTTTCATGGGGAAGTATTTCACATCAAGCCTTCTTGAAGGTGCTGATGCTATTCCTGAAGGGCATTATGCCGATGAGAACATGAAGTCAACGGTTGTTCCTTTCCGTAATGGTATAATGCTCTCCATTGCGGCAGGAATTGCAGAGAGCAGAGGCTTGAAGAATGTCCTTATTGCGAATCATGGCGGTGATCATAGCATCTATCCGGATTGCCGTCCTGAGTTCATTAATGCCATGGATGCAGCAACAAAGGCTGGCACTTACATCGATGTAAGGGTGAAGGCTCCTTACACTAATATCACGAAGACTGATATCGCACGTCGTGGCAAGGCTCTCGGCATAGATTATAGTGAAACATGGTCCTGCTATAAGGGTGGGGATGTTCACTGTGGCAAGTGTGGTACCTGTGTGGAGCGAAAAGAAGCTCTGGAGGGTGCAGGAATAGAGGACAAGACCATATACGAATAGGCTGTTGGTGTATGATGAAATGTGTACACGCAGATACTTCTTTACATCGCCTTCCAGACCTTCAAGTATGCCACAACATCTCGTTAACATCGTTCCTACCTTACCTACCCTCAGGGTAGGTAAGGTAGGTATCATTTTAAGCCTGCATTCCACGGAGCGAGTACAGCATTTGTTTAGTTCAATATGTTGAGTATGAACTTGTTACACACCTTAAACGAAACATAATCAGCCATATATTCATTGTTTTACCTATACATACCTACCTAGCCTTGGCTAGGTATGTAAAGTATAGAGAAGTAGAATAAAAATTATATCATTATTATATATATATTTACCTAACAATTACTGTGCCATTTTTCATATCGAGATTACATATACACTTACCTACCTTGGCTAGGTAGGTATGTAAGGGAGTAGACAGTGTATCTATTTGTATATCTGTAAGTTATGCACGCGCCATCAAACCTACCTACCTAGCCTTGGCTAGGTATAGGTAGGTAAAAGTCGTGATTTTCGCCCCAAATTGCCTTCGTCGTACCTCCGATATGCCTCACCACTACCCCCGCTTCAAAAGCACCAATCGCACAAATCCCTTGTGATTAAAGCGAATTATTAGCGGGTTCATAGCGGAATTAGTGCGAAGGTGGAGGGAGAATAATAATAACCCCCATGTAAAACTTGTTAATGGACATCGATAATCCTTTTTAGACTATATCCCGGAGCATCGTATGCTTCTGCATCAAGTTCAAGTTTTCCGTCTCTGAAGACGTAGCTGAAAGGCAAGAATCCCCAAGATATACCAGGTCTTGGTTCATGGTTGTATATGGATTCCTCTATGTCTGTGAAATGATATTGGCGTGTGCCTGTTGCTAAAGGTTGTTGGTCTTCCCTCTTGTTGACTATCTGCATCTCTCCATTTGTGGTAAATGTGATGGTTATCTCGCCTTCTTTGTATTCTTTATAATGTCCCCAACCGTCTGAGGCACCAACCAGATACCATGTCCCGATAATTCCTGATTCTACAACATTGTTGTCATCTTCATCTTCGCTGCAACTGCTCAGGCCTGTCAAGGTCAAAAGCAGTAAACTCATCCATAGGAAAACACTTTTTCTCATACTCATTTTGTTTGGTTTTAGAATTGTTTATATCCATATAATGCATGAGATGCAGAAACCTTGCATGAGAAATACAATATTTCGTAAATTATTGTACTCACATTAAACCGCATGAAAAATCCCCTGCTCAATCCTATTTGGGAAGAACAAGGGATTTATGCTATATAACCTTCTTTTCTTGGTTAGGCTTTAGATCTTCTTGAAGAAGTCATTACCCTTATCATCAACAAGGATGAATGCAGGGAAGTCAACAACGTCAATCTTCCATACAGCCTCCATGCCGAGCTCTGGGTACTCTACGCACTCAATGCTCTTGATATTGTTTGAAGAAAGGAATGCAGCCACACCACCGATAGAACCGAGGTAGAAGCCCTTGTGATCCTTACAAGCATCGGTAACAACCTGTGAACGGTTACCCTTGGCAATCATTACCATTGAACCGCCGTTGTCCATGAACTCGTAAACGTATGGATCCATACGACCGGCTGTTGTTGGGCCCATAGAACCGCAAGGCATACCCTGTGGAGTCTTTGCAGGACCAGCGTAGAGAACTGGGTGATCCTTGAAATACTGTGGCATACCCTCGCCAGCATCAAGACGTGCCTTGATCTTAGCGTGTGCGATGTCACGAGCAACGATGATAGTACCTGTGAGGTTCACACGTGTAGAAACAGGGTACTTGCTCAACTCCTTACAGATGTCAGCCATTGGCTGGTTGATGTTGATGTTGATAGCATCGCCCTCGCCTGCCTGACGGAGTGACTCTGGGATAAGCTCGTATGGTTTGTCGTCCATTTTCTCAATCCAGATACCATCAGCATTGATCTTTGCCTTGATGTTACGGTCGGCAGAACATGATACGCCGAGACCGATAGGGCAGGATGCACCGTGACGTGGAAGACGTACTACGCGAACATCGTGTGCGAATGCCTTACCGCCAAACTGAGCACCGAAACCAATCTTGCGAGCCTCTTCGAGGAGCTGCTTCTCAAGCTCGATGTCACGGAATGCGCGACCAGTCTCGTCGCCTGTTGTTGGGAGGCTGTCATAGTACTTTGTAGAAGCGAGCTTAACGGTCAGAAGGTTCTTCTCTGCAGAAGTACCACCGATAACGAATGCGATGTGATAAGGAGGACAAGCAGCTGTGCCGAGAGTCTTCATCTTCTCAACGAGGAAAGGAACGAGAGTGCCAGGGTTCTGGATACGTGCCTTTGTCTCCTGATAGAGGTATGACTTGTTTGCAGAGCCACCACCCTTTACTACACAAAGGAACTTGTATTCCATGCCCTGAGTAGCCTCGATGTCAATCTGTGCAGGGAGGTTGCAACGCGTGTTCACCTCGTCGTACATATTGAGAGGTGCGTTCTGAGAATAGCGGAGGTTATCGTTTGTATATGTGTTATATACACCCTTAGCAAGAGGCTCCTCGTCCTCGAAACCTGTCCAAACCTGCTGTCCCTTCTCTGCGTGGATGATTGCTGTACCTGTGTCCTGACAGAATGGGAGCTGACCCTTGCATGCAACCTCAGCGTTGCGAAGCATTGTGAGGGCAACATACTTGTCGTTGTCGGTAGCCTCTGGGTCGTTGAGTATAGCAGCAACCTGCTTGTTGTGCTCACGACGTAGCATGAAGTTCACGTCGTGGAATGCCTGTGTTGTAAGAAGCTCAAGAGCCTCTGGTGAAACCTTCAGGATCTTGTGCCCCTCGAAGTCACCAACTGAAACGCCTTCCTTTGAGATAAGGCGATACTCTGTCTTGTCCTCGCCAAGCTGGAACATTGGCGCGTACTTGAATTCTGGATTTGCCATAATGTTTTTTTATAATTTTACAAATTACTTTGTTACTTATTGGGGGTTAATCATAAACTACAAATTACGAATTACGTGGTTACAGCAATAGTAACTTGGTAATTCGTAATTTGTAAATTATAATTATAGGGAGTTTACTTCAGGAACGCTGCGCGTGAAGCCTCAATCTGCTCCTTAGATGCTGCAAGCTCCTTCTTGAAGTCAGCAAGAGTAATTGCGTTGAGGTTCTTCAGTGGGTTGAGGGCCTCTGCAATACCTACGATCTGTGGGTCGTAAACAGAGAGTTGATCAATAGCGTCGATGATGCAGAATACACGGAATGTGATGTTAGCAACCTGCTCGTCTGTATAGCCAGCACAGAACTTCTCAACGTTCTGTGACATTACATAAACAGTCTCAACAGTTGCAGCACTGGTCATAACCCAGTAGAAGTTGATACGTCCCTCAGCTTCCATTTCCTTGTAGAGAATCTTATTAATCTCTGCGTTTGTCTTTGCCTCGTTAGCCTTCTTGATTGCTGGATCGTTGATTTCTGACATGAGCTTTGAGGTAGCCTCGTTATAGTGGCTGATATCCATGTCATAGAGAGCTGCTATTTCCTTGTCGGCTGTAAGCATGGCAAGAATTGCATATTTCTGAGCGATTGATGTAGCATTGGCACTTACCGCAGGAGAGAGCAGATAAGTAGGCTTTACCTTCTTCTCATCAGCAGAGAGCTTGATCTTTCCTGCCTTGATGTTCTCCTCGATAGCAGCAAACTGCTTTTCGTTGATCTGAGTTGAGAGACTGTCGAGGTGCATTTTTACAGAAGCCTCAAGCTGAGCCTGTTCAAATGTCTTAGTTGTGTCCTGATCGGCAACTTCCTGCTGTGGCTTAGAACCACCGCAAGATGCAAGTACCATAGCAGCGAATGCTACGATTGCGAGAGTGAATTTCTTCATAACGATTTGGTTTTTATTATTATGTTTCTTGTATTTACGCAAATTTTAAAGGTTTCGGGTGTCGGTAGCGTGTGACTTTGCTGACCGCTAACACCTATCCCCCATTTTAGGTGCAAAGATAATAAAATATTTTATAATTCAACAAAAATATCGGAAAAATCTGACAAAGTGCAGTTATTTTCCCTAATATTCCTATTATTATTCTTTCCTCAGATAACGGGCAGGGCGGTCGGAATAGAGCATTATGGCTACAATGAGACTCATAAGCAACAGGATCGCGATGTTGAATCTCAGAGTCGGAATCTTGGTGTTGCCTATTACCTTAACGGAACTGTAGAACGGAGCACGGCCGTTGGTAGAGAGCGGGGTGAGATATATGAAACCGGCTCTTGGCACGATATAGCCGTCAATGATGTCGTGCGTGTGCTTGGTGTCGGCATTGATGCAGAAGTTCTCGAGTTGCTTGTTGTAGTGATCCTTCTTCATCTTCAGGAATGCCTCCTTGCCAATCCTGTTGACTATAGCCATGACAATCTTATCCTCTTCCAGAGTTGCCTTGTTGCATCTGTTGGAAAGGGTGTCTTCGGCTATATCTGTATAGTCGCGGAGAGAATTGTAGGAATAGTCGCCTGAATATGGCTCCATGTTGCAGATGTGAGAGAGGGTAGGGAGTGCCTTCTTTATCACATCCATGTGCTCTGGCTGTACTTCCTCGCCTTTAGTCTTCTCGTCGTGCATGGTTTCAAGCTGTGACTGTACCTCATAGAGATAGGCAAACAGATAGTACTGGGCCTCGTATTTCTTCCTCTGGATATCAAACAGCGGTGCCTCGTACTCGTTGTCCTTGAACTGTGTTACGGATAATGCCTCGTATGCCCATCGTGAAGGTATCACGTCGCCTATTACAGGCACGTTTCCTGTAGTGCTTTTCGGGGTAAGGTCAGAGAAATTGACAACGAGTCCGCAAAGCATAATCTGTGGAATGAGCAGTATTGGGATGCTGATATAGATAGCCACAACGCTATTGAGGCTTTGTGACAGCAGCAATCCGATAAGCGAGGAAAGAAATGCAGCAAGGAACAGCAGTCCCCACCACACGAAGAATACGTCGTGCAGCTCCATAATCATGTTTCCCACGCAAACGAACAGCAAGGTTTGGAGCAAGGTGACACCTGCCATAAAGGCTATCTTGCTTGATATATAGCTGGCATACGACAGGCTCAGGAACTTCTCGCGTTTCAGTAGTGCCCTGTCCTTTATTATCTCCACAGCCGAACCGCTCATGCCTATGAATATGGCAACTATCACAGCCATGAACAGATAGGACACAAGGTTCTTGTTCTCCATGACAGAATAGCCTTCCAATGGGGCATAGTGGGTTAGCGATGCACAGATGGCTGCAAGCAACGGTGCCTCAAGGAATGTGATGAGGAGATACTGGAGATTGGTTATCTTGGTGCGGAAATTACGCTGTAGCTGTATGGCAAACTGATGTATAACCCCCGGTCTCTTCTGGTCGGTAGGAGGTACATCTGCCTTTCTTGGCTCTTTCAGAGGTTTCTTTTTCTTTCTCCATTTCAGGTATGTCTCGTGCCATTCCTGTGGAGTGACCTTCCTCTCTTCCTTCATCCGGCCGCTCTCATCGAGGGCTTTCTCGTCGATGATGTTGAGTATAATCTCCGGATTCACGTTTCCGCAGGTAGGACACGTGCTTGTGTTGGCGTCGGCATAGTTTGCTGCCGTCTTGAAATATGTGATGGCATCAATAGGGTTGCCGTCGAACACGGGATATCCGCCTTTATCCAGTATCCATAGTCTGTCGAACAACTTATATACGTCGGATGAAGGCTGGTGGATGTTGATGATGACGAGCTTGCCTTTGTATGTCAGCTCCTTGAGGATGTTGATTACATTCTCAGTATCGACGGAGGATAGTCCGGAAGTAGGCTCGTCGAGGAACAGAATTGCCGGCTCTCGGATAAGCTCGAGGGCGATGTTCAGTCGTTTCCTCTGTCCTCCTGATATGTATTTGTTTATGGCGCTGCCTACCTTCAGGTCGCGAGCACTGTCAAGTCCGAGCTGACGCAGAACCATCAGGACACGCCTGTGGATTTCGGCATCGTTCATACCCTCAAAGCACAGTTTTGCCGTGTACCATAGGTTCTGATATACGGTAAGCTCTTCTACGAGGAGATCGTCCTGTGGCACGAAGCCTATAAGTTCTTTTGCTCCTGCCTCTAAGATGTTGTGCCCATTGATGGTGATGGTTCCGCTTTGCGGAAACAAAGTGCCGTTGAGCAATGACATCAACGTGGATTTGCCTGTTCCGCTACCGCCCATTACAGCTACAAGCTCACCGCTGTGGAGCGTGAAACTGAAATTGTGTATTCCGTTCTCGCTGTTAGGGAATCGGAAGTTGATGTCACGTCCGCAGAACTCCACCTCATTGCCAGTGTCCTGCTTTGTATAGAGAGCCTTGGCTGTGGAATAGTAAAGTCGTGTACCTGTACGTACATTCTTCACCACACTACTCTGTGCCCATGTCTGGAAGGTCTCAGGCAAGACAGGCACATCGTCCATGAGTATCGTGTCATTACCCGTATAGGTGAGCTGTATTCTGTTGAAGTGAGGCATCCAGAAGGTCGTTATGTGACCGTCAATTCCTGGAACTTCAATCCTGCGTACAAGTTTTGATTCTTTGTCTCCCACGAAATCGCAGAAGGCAAGGAATATCTCGTGGCTTACGCCGAAGATGCTGGCTGTCGTCTGGAACAGTTCGTCGTCGGCAAGATAGCCGAGTTCGTCGTTTACGCAGAACTGCATCAGACGCAGTAGGAACAGAGCCTGTTCCTCTGTGGATAGGTTTGCCTGAATCTTAGTACATACATCCTTGATGATAGCCTCTTTGTCAATATCAGGAGAACTGTCATAGAGGTCTCTCAAAGTCTCGTATATCGTGATGAAGTTCTCAGTATCGCGGATACCGAAATGACGCGCAAGATAGTTGTGAAGCTTCCGTTTGGAAACCTCAATATCCACGCAATCCCTTGCGCCGAAGAGCGCAAAGAGATTAGTGAGACCTGCAAGGATAGTATCGTTTACCATATTAATATTTATAAAGGAGTCGGCCCTTCACCTGCCCTGTGGGCATCCTCTCCCCAAGGGGGCGAGGAGGAAGTTACATTTGTTCGCGATGGAGGAACGCTATGGTTTTTGACGATAAGTCATGATTAAAATACTAACTTTTCCCTCGCCCCTTGGGGAGAGGGTGTCCGTAGGACGGGTGAGGGGCTGTTAATAATCCCCATAGAGGAAATCATTATATGGGTATTTCTGAACGTGCAATTCGCGCACTTTCTTGTAAATCGTGTCTCTGAACTCGTCGATGTTTATCTTCTCCTTGGCAGAGATGAACAGACAGCCGAAGTTGTTCGGATTAGTGTTCTCGTTGACCTTAGCCATCCATGTGCGCTTGAGGTCGTCGAGTGAAATCTCGTTTTTCTTTATCGGGGTGAGGTCGTCTTCCTCCTTCTCTGTCCATGTGTAGGCGTCAATCTTGTTGAAGACAATCATTGATGGTTTGTCGGCACATTCAAGGTCGCCCAGAGTCTTTTCCACAACCTTTATCTGGTCTTCGAAATCAGGGTGGGATATATCCACCACGTGAAGAAGAAGGTCTGCCTCTCTTGTCTCGTCAAGCGTTGACTTGAAGGAATCCACGAGGTCGGTAGGCAACTTTCTAATGAATCCTACGGTATCAGCCAATAGGAATGGAAGATTATCTACCACTACCTTTCTTACCGTAGTATCGAGTGTGGCAAACAGTTTGTTCTCTGCAAATACCTCGCTCTTGGCAAGCATATTCATAATGGTTGACTTGCCCACGTTGGTATATCCTACCAGAGCCACACGGATAAGTCTGCCTCTGTTTTTGCGCTGTGTCGTCTTCTGCTTGTCGATTTCTGCAAGTCTCTGTTTCAACAGGCTCATTCTTCCGAGAATGATACGGCGGTCCATCTCAAGCTGGGTCTCACCAGGACCACGAAGTCCTACGGAACCCTTACCGCCACCGGAACCTGAGCCGCCACCCTGACGCTCAAGGTGGGTCCAAAGGCGTTGGAGTCGTGGAAGCATATAGCGGTATTGTGCCAGTTCTACCTGCGTCTTGGCATTGGCGGTCTGGGCACGCATAGCGAATATGTCAAGGATAAGACTCGTTCTGTCGAGTATCTTAACCTTGAGCTCTGCCTCTATGTTGCGAAGCTGTTTTGCCGAAAGTTCGTCATCGAAAATCACCATACCGACCTCTTCCCATGGAGTTCCGTCGGGATGTACGTCCTCGTTCTCCACATGGTCTTCGCATTCCTCTATGTATGCGCGTATCTCCTCAAGTTTTCCTGTTCCTACATAGGTTACGCTGCTTGGTCCGTTCACTCTCTGCGTGAATCTTTTCAGTACCTTTGCACCGGCTGTGTCGGCAAGAAACTCAAGTTCGTCAAGATATTCGGTCGTTTTTGCCTCATTTTGGTTCGGAGTGATGAGGCCTACGAGTACGGCAGTTTCTGTTTTAGCTTCTGATATTACGAATTCTTTCATGTTGGATGCAAAGATACAAAATTAATTCCGAAACTCAAAAATATATTCCGCAATAATTTTGCTTTTATGCTATAAGGGTATGTTAATGATTAAAAAACTATGCATTTCGTGGTTAAAATAAATTAAACGTAATCGTCTTTTTTCCTTTTTCTCATGTCATATCGGTATCTTTGCACCGTAAAATTGTAACAAAAATAAAAATTAAAGGTAAAACAGGATGAAAAAGAATCTTTTGCTTATCGCAATGGCAGTAACTGGTTGTATGGTAATCAGTAGCTGTGTAAGTAAGAAGGAATTACTCGATTGTCAGAGTTCTAACGTTACTCTCAATAACAAGTATCAGGAAAATCGTGAGGCCCTCGCTTCTGCTAATGCTCGTATCCAGAGTCTTCAGGAGCAGCTCAATTCAGAGAAGGCTAATAGCGCAAGTCTTAAGAAGTCTCTGAAGGATATGCAGGAGTCTCTTAACCAGAGCCTTGCTGCTGCAAACTCTAACAACGTGAATGTTGCAAAGCTTGTTGACCAGATCAACGAGTCTAACCAGTATATCCGTCACCTCGTTGAGGTTAAGTCTAAGAGCGACTCTCTCAACATGGTACTTACAAACAACCTTACACGTTCTCTCTCTAAGGAGGATATGAAGGAGGTTGACGTTCAGGTAATGAAGGGCGTTGTCTATATCTCTCTTGCTGATAACATGCTCTATCAGAGCGGTTCTTACGAGATTAGCGACCGTGCTGCTGCTACTCTCTCTAAGATTGCGAAGATCATCAGCGACTATAAGGACTATGACGTTCTCATCGAGGGTAATACCGATAATGTTCCTATGAAGGGTACTAACATCCGTAACAACTGGGATCTCTCTTGTCTTCGTGCATCAAGCGTTGTACAGTGTCTCCAGACAAAGTATGGTGTAGATCCTAAGCGCCTCACAGCAGGTGGTCGTGGTGAGTTCAATCCAATTGCTGACAACAACACAGATGCAGGTCGTGCAACAAACCGTCGTACTCAGATCATCATCACTCCTAAGCTCGACGAGTTCATGGATCTTATCGGTAAGGCTCCATCAGATAAGAAATAGTTTTTTCTTCAATATAGCTTATGTTCTTAAAGCAGTCGGATTCTTGTCCGACTGCTTTTTGTATTATTAGTTTGAGGAATCTTCTATTTTAATTAGAAGCCATTGTGTACCTGTTTTTTCAAAATAATAGTCTATTCTAACACCAGTATCAACACCTAATTCTGTGTAAGTGAAATTTGTAGTGTCAATTGGATGTTTAAGTTTAATGCCGTCATAAATGGTATCTGGGAAACTGTAATATTTCCATTCTGATTTCTTTATATATGATGTGCTTATGCTATCATTGCCTTCTCCGTCCCATTCTATTGATACATCTTCTAATGGGAATTTTATATGATTTATCTGGAAAACAGAATCTGTAGTGAATATCTTGATGAAATCACTAAAATTGTAATTTTCAGACTCTATATTAGTCTGCTCATTATTCGTGATATTACTTGATATCGTTTCTTTGGTATTATCCATACAACTTGTAATGAATAACAAAGGTATAGACAATATGCTTAAAAATCGGTATTTCATAATTGTATTTTTTGTCTTTTCGTTTTGTGTGCAAAAGTAAACAAAAATTCCAATAATGCAAAGGAAATGTCGAAAAAAAAAGAAACTAAAGATTTTTCTTTAAAAACCACATGGCTCAAAGTTTTTTTTCCCTTCCTCCTCCTATGTTCCTCCTATGATCCTTCGCTTTACCTTCGCTGATCCTATAGTTCCGGAAGGGAGAAGATGCGGTTTAGAAGCGAATTTACAACGGAGGAATAGTGGAGGCATAAAGGGCATAAAAAGAAGAGGGCCTCATCTCACGATGTGGTCCTCATTGACGTTTAAAAAACTAACCATAAAACACGGATATCTCATTTTATATCCAAAAACATTTTTATTTTCTTTAGGAATCTGATGCAAAGGTAATGTCTTTTTTTTGAACCTACAAGAAAATGTGTTACTTGAATGTTACCGTTTGTTACAAAGTGCTGTAAACCATAATTATACAACATCTGTATATGCCTACGGTAACATATTTGTATCTGTTCTGAGCGATTTTTGCTGTAAAAATGAGATTTTTTTGATGTAAGACACAATTTTTCTATGTTATATTGTTGTTTTTATAATAAAAAATATTATCTTTGCATTTGTGTTATGACATTGAAAAAAATATGAAATCAAAAATAATTCTCTTTCTCCTTTTGCTCCTTGCTGTTGTTGCGAGGGCTAATGACGGTAGCGAATATATCGTTATCCCAAACAGGTTTGGGGATAAAGTTCTATTGCCTGATTTCCGTGATTATAAAGAAGAATCAGATAGCATTACTTTCGAGAGAGTTTTTCTTCATAGGGAAAACGAAGAATCTTTTTTACTTATTGGTAATATTACTGGAGGCAAAAGTTCTTTGATAGTTGCCATAGACAAAAAGAATCCAGAGGCTTTGTTTTGTTCCGAATCTGCAAGGATTGACACCGTGATTTCTACTCAAATGGGGAATCGTCAGTTTTATTGTGTTGAGCAGTCATATTCGGATATGTGCACCAAGAATGTATGCTTTTCAATCTATGTTATAGAAAAAGGTGCTTTCTTTCGGTGTTTTTATGATGTGAAGGAGATAGAATGTATTGCTGCCGAAAGTTATTGCTCAAGCGAATGTACTTCTTATAATAAAATATATAACTTTGAAGTGAAAGGCGATGCGTTGCTTCTAACAATACATCTACAGATTGAAGGAGCAGTTATTGATAGCCAGAAAATCATAAATTTAAAGGAATTGCGTGATGCCGGGTGTGAAAAAACAGCCAGATATAAGGGAATAGGATATGATGAAGGCCATGAATATATTAAAGCGATGGTGTACAATATTGAAGATTCGTTGAATTACTCCGTTGTGTATCGTGATGGTATGCCTTATGCAGAAATAGAAAACGGTGATACTGTTGTGATAGCAGAAGACTTGTTATTGGAAAAGTTAAATGAAGAGCTACAATTCCAAAGTGACTCTTTTCAAAAATATGGATTTCGGGTTAATCAGCCACATGTAATAGCTATGGACATAGAGACGATTTCCGCATTATTTGCTTGTATGGAAAGTGGCGAGATCAAGGTTGAAGAGAAAAACAAGGATGGTAAGCGAATTGTCACATTTAAAGGACCATTCAGCTTGTCGCTTCACAGAACACCACTTACAGATATGGAATATGCCATTATAGAGATAGAGAACGGTAGATTGGTGGATGCAACTTTTTCTTATTCTGAGCGTAAATCAATTGGATTGTCTGCTTTTACGATAAAGAAACACTATGATTATGACAATGAGGGGCGAATAGTTCGTGTGTTTCATGATGGTAGGGTAGCCCTGGAAAGTACCTATCATGAAATATGTCCTGATTAAGTAAATGGCTACAGCAATATACGTGTTATTATGATATTGACAAAAAATGAAACCAAGTTCCTCTTTTCTTTCATTCTCTAATTCAGGGAACGGACCTGCAACGGTTTTATAACGGTATTAGAACGGACTTGCTAATAATGTAGAAATCGCATAAACAAACATGCCTGTCAGAAAAATCTGGCAGGCATGTTTTATAATAGTTATGTTCGCGTACAAATGTAACTACGCCCCCTTGGAGGGGGTGAGGAGGGTGGAGCCTTCCCTTTGGGAAGGACGGGTTAGGTCATTTTGTTGTCGTTTCTGAGAAATAATATTCTCTCAGCGGTTTGTTGACTTTGTCGCCTGTAAGCGCGATGTCTTGCTTGAGCTTGATGTCCTGTGAAGAAGCACCTATCTTAATGGTGAACTTACCCGGAGCAATGTTCCATTGGCGATTGCCGTCGTTGTTGGTGTAGTAGCCGAATTGCTCGGTGTACATCTTGATGCTCACGGTCTTTGTCTCGCCCTTTTCAAGATGAACGCGAGCAAACCCCTGCATCTGTATAGGACGGATGTTCTGGTCCTTGGCAGTAGGGGAGAGGTAGAGCTGTGCCACCTCGTCAGCTGCCATGTTTCCTGTGTTCTTAATGTCGAAGGTGAGAGTAATAGCCTCGCCGATTGTCTTTGCCTCGTTGTCAATCTTCAGGTTGCTATACTCAAAGGTGCTATAGCTGAGACCATAACCGAAAGGCCATTGTATGCGTGAATCCTTTGTCTCGGAATAGTTGTAGCAGATAGGCTCGTCGATTTCCACGTTAGGATAGCTGACGCTTAGCTTTGCAGATGGCGAAATCTTTCCGTAGAGAATGTCGGCAAGAGCATTTCCGCCTTCCTCTCCAGGATACCAAGCCTCGATGATTGCAGCACATCCCTTGACAATCTTTTCTGAGAGAGGCATTGCACGACCGCCGAAGAGTACGAGAACAACAGGTTTGCCTGTAGCGATAAGAGACTCTACATACTGCTCCTGCTTACCAGGAAGACGAATGCCCTTACGATCGCGGTTTTCGCCACACAGCATCACGTTCTCGCCCATTGCTGCAACGATCACATCGCTTTGCTTTGCCATAGCAAGAGCCTCTTTTGCATCAGCTTTCTCGCCAGAATCCACCTTGCGGTGTAGAATCTCATATTCCCATGCACGCTCGTCGCCTGCACCTACAACATCATATTTCGTCTCAATCTCCTCTGTCCAGTCGCAACCGCGTGAATATTTTAGGTTGAAGCCTTGTGGCATACGCTTTGTCATGCCTTCGTTCACAGTTACGATATGCGGATTCTCACCGCCCACATCGGTCTTCTTCCAGAAATATGCCATAGAAGGGTAGCTGTAATCGCCACACATAGCCCACATGGAGTTGGCGTTAGGGCCAGTGAGAAGAATGTTTGGAGTCTTTGTCTGCAAAGGCAGAATACCGTTGTTCTCAAGAAGCACAATAGACTGCGAAGCAATGTCATAGGCAGTTTGGCGCTCTTCAGGCGTGTCGAGTTTGATATCTTCCTTGCTATACAGATAAGCATCTTTGTCGAACATTCCGAGGCGGAACTTATGTTTGAGCACGTTCTTCACCGCGCGCTCAAAAGTCTCTGGCTTTACAAGTCCCTTCTTCATAGCCTCAGGCAGAAGGGCATAGTTGGCACCATGAGGGAAATCCACGTCGTTGCCGGCATTGATAGCTGCAGCTGCACGATGCATATTATCCTCCATGTCTGGAATCTGGTCGATTGCCGTATAGTCGCTTACAATAACGCCGTCGAAGCCTACATAGCCACGAAGAATATCGGTAAGAATCTCTGCATTGGCCACGCAGTTTATGCCATGCACAGAATGATAGCCTGGCATCACCATACGGTTTTCTGCAAGGCGTATCATTGCTTCGTGAGGCAGAAGGATTTCTTCCATCATCTCTTTCTCTTCTGTCTGGCCACCGCCACCATAGCCGAGATAGTGCTTGGAACAAGTGCTCACGCCTTTCTTCAATCCGCCTTTCTGCAAACCCTTGACGAAGGCTGTGCCGAGAACTGCGGAAAGATAGGCATCCTCGCCGTATGATTCTTCAAGACGATTGAATGTCGGAATACGGCAAACATCCACCATTGGGGATAGCGACTGCAATCCGCCCATCTTACGCATCTCTGCGCCTGTCTGTTCGGTCTTGAGCTGGGCAAGTTCGGGGTTGAACGAGCATGCCTGTCCTATCTGTTGTGGGTAGATGGTTGCATCCTGAGTGTTGATTCCCGTGAGTACTTCTTCGTGGAAGAGAGCTGGAATACCGTTAGGCGTGTTGTTGATGAGCCATTCCTGAAGTTGTGCCACACGGTCGCGCAGCAGATTTGCGGCCATAGGCTTCTGACTCGCATACTGTGAGAAATGTCCCATACCATTAGGTATGAGCTTGCGGCACTGGGCTGTGTCGAGTTTGCCGTTGTCATCAAACAAATCGTCCATGAAGCGGCTCTGGAGCTGTGCCAGACGCTCTTCCTGCGACATCTTGTTATAGAGTTCGTCAACCTGCTGGTCGTAGTTTTCTACTGTTGTCTGATTATTGCAGCCTGCGAGGGCCGATGCGGTTAGGAGCATTGAAATGATTTTTTTATTCATTTAGTTTAGGTGTGGGGTGAATGAAAATGCTCGCTTGCGCGAGGTGAGGATTTTCTGAAAGTTAATTCTTTTTTTCTGAAAGTAAATTCTCGGTAAATTAAATTCAGTAAATTCTTTTTCCCACTTTTATAATTTATAGGTTTAATTTACTGGATTGATTTATTTTCAATTTACTTTCCGTACTCCGCGCAAACGGAATTTACTTTCCGATTTTACCCAAAAACACCGTCTCTGATTTCTCAGGGGCGGTGATTCTGATAATTTTGATTTGGTTATTTCTGTATAAATTTCTTGTAGAGTTTCCAACCGAGTAGTGCGCCGTCGATAAGTCCCATGCTTGATGAAGCCAATGCTACGAGGCGTTGGGTTGGAGTCTTTGGCGTTGGAGCCTTCTTCGGATGGAAGATAGAATTCCAAGTGGCCTTAATCTCTTGTTCGCTGCGCTGGATATCCTTGTTTAATTGTGTCTTACGTGCGCGGATTGCCAGGAGCGACTGATACTTTAGCGGTTCTTCTTCTGTCATACCTCTTCTAATAAGATAGTGGCAAGAAACTTGACTAACGGACGTTCAATCCAAGCCTTCTTGCGTACGTAAACAATTATCAATAATAATAGATAGAACGCGGCAACGCAGAGGAAACCGAGGGCATCGGAATCGAACAGGTCGCCAAGTGCGTAAGCCACAGCGAAGGAAGCGCAGATGGCAACAGCACAGACTATCAATAAGAGCACGAAGCCGAGGATGAGGGCTGAGATGATTTTCACCGTCTTCTCCGTGGCATCGAGCTTAAGCATTTCGAGCTTCAGTCCGCCATATTGCTTCAGTTGCTCTACAAGCTGCGCTATTGTCTCTATGTTTTTATCGCTGGAAAACATCTGCTATGCAATTATGCAATGTCTGCGTCCTGAACGTCGTCAATGAGTTCGTCAACCTGCTTGCGAGTAAGCTTGATATCATGCTTGTCGCAGAACTTCTTTACAGCGTCAGAGAGTTTATTACGTGTGTCTTCACCTGCTTCTGGAGCGAGAAGAATACCGAGAGCTGCGCCTGCAACGGCTCCGCCGAGGAATGCGCTTATGTAACCTAATGCTTTCATAATTGATTCTTTTTTTTGATGTTAGTTACTAATAAATTTAATACTTTAATTGATTTAAGTTTATGTGTGCTTTTCGGCACGAAATAAATAGTGCTTCTCTGTCTCAAAAAGAACAGGCGCACGTTTCATACTTTATGAGTGCTTTTTCGCACGAAATAAATAGTGCTTGTCTGTCTCAAAAAGAACAGGTGCACGTTTCATATTTATGAGTGCAAAGATAAGAATTCTTTTCTGAATAGCAATTTTTTTTGTGTTAAAAACCCTAAATCTCCCTTTTTTAGTGGGTAAAAGCAATTTTTACGTCTAATTTAACAAACTTTATGTGCTTTTCTTTCTCGTGTTCGCAGTTTTTTCGTAATTTTGTGCACAAATATTAAATATTCAAAGAATTTGTAAAACTTACTAAATAGAGAATATGAAGAAGATAGTCATTAATGTCGCAGCACTTTTTGCTGTCGTTGTATTCGCAAGTTGCGGCGCCTCTAAGGAAAGCGCTTATCGTAAGGCATATGAAAAGGCAAAGGCACAGGAAGAGATTGTTGAGCAGCAACCACAGTATGCTCAGCAGCCACAGTATGCTCAGCAGCCAGTTCAGTATCAGCAGCAGCCGGTTCAGTATCAGCAGCAGCCGGTTCAGTATCAGCAGCAGCCAGTTCAGTATCAGCAACAGCCACAGTACCAGCAGCAGCCAGTTCAGTATCAGCAGCAGCCTCAGTACCAGCAGCAGCCACAGCAGCAGTACGTTCAGCAGCAGCCTCAGTATCAGCAGCAGGTTGTACAGCAGCCAGTTAATGACAATGTGCCTGTTCGTCAGGAGCGCCTCACAATCGTGAACGGTGGTGGCCTTAAGGCTTTTTCTGTTGTAGTAGGTTCTTTCGGTGTAAAGGCTAATGCAGAGGGCTTGCAGCGTACACTTGTAAACTCTGGCTATTCAGCACAGGTTGCATACAATCAGGATCGTAACATGTATCGTGTTATCGCTTCTACATACGACACAAAGCAGGACGCTATTATAAGCCGTGACAACCTGAGCGCAAACTACCCAGGTGCATGGTTGCTCTATAACCAATAATTAATGGGTAGGATTCTATCTATTGATTATGGCCGTAAACGTACAGGACTGGCAGTGACCGACCCGTTGAAGATTATCGCAAACGGACTGGCCACTGTCAGTACTTCTTTGTTATGGGACTACCTCAATGACTATCTCTCGCGTGAAAATGTGGAGAAAGTGGTCATAGGGAAACCTATGCAGACAAACGGACAGCCAAGCGAGAACCTTGCGAGGGTGGAGGCTTTCGTCAACAGATGGCGGAAGGGACATCCGGAAGTGCCGATAGAGTATGTGGATGAGAGATTCACATCGGTACTGGCTCACAGGGCTATGCTTGATGGCGGACTTAAGAAGAAAGCTCGTCAAGACAAGGCACTCGTCGATGAGATAAGTGCCACTATTATTTTGCAAAGTTATATGCAGTCTATATGATATTACCTATATATACTTATGGTCAGCCTGTTCTCCGCAAGGAGGCACAGGATATAACACCAGATTATCCAGAACTTAAGAAATTTATTGAAGATATGTGGGAAACCCTTGCCGAGAGCGAGGGAATCGGTCTTGCAGCACCACAGGTAGGACGTGACGTGCGCGTTGTGGTTATCGACCTCGACGTTCTCTCAGAGGACCTTCCTGAGTACAAGGACTTCCGCAAGGTGTATATCAACGCACATATTGTTGAGTATGATGACACGGAGAAGGATTCATCCGAGGAGGGCTGCTTGTCATTACCTGCTATTCATGAGAAGGTGGTGCGCCCTACACGCATACGTGTAAAATACATGGATGAGGACTTCCAAGAACACGACGAATGGGTTGACGGCTATCTTGCACGTGTGATGCAGCATGAGTTCGACCACCTTGACGGCAAGATGTTCATCGACCGTATCTCACCACTCCGCAAGCAGCTCATCAAGTCAAAGCTTCGCGCCTTGCTTCAGGGACGTTTCCGCTGTAACTATAAGGTGAGGATTCCAAGAGGAAAGTAAAATCCTTTTTGGAAAGTAAATTAGAAGCAAATTATACTCAGTAAATTATGGGGCGACATTCGTCGCTGGGGAATTAAGCCCATTTTTAATTTTTCTGAATATAATTTACTGAATTAATTTACTTCTAATTTACTTTCTGTCCTCCGCGCAAGCGGAATTCTTTCCGGAATAGATGATTGGCTTTTCCGTCAGGAAAAGTATATTTCGTTTAAGACATGTATATATGAAGAATAAGGAACGCATGGGTATTATAATAAGGAGAATGATGCAGTCAAATGTCTTCTCCCGATTATCCTTTGCATTCCTTATTCTCTTTTCTTTTTTCTGTTCAGCTAAAGTCCAAGCGCAGTATAACGTTGACCGCCTGATAACGTCGGGACGTGTAGCTGTGTATTACGAAGACTATATCCTAGGCATACAGTATTTCAATCAGGTAATAGCGATGAAGCCATATCTCTATGAGCCATGGCAGATGAGGGCTATTGCGAAGTACCACCTTGACGACTATCATGGTGCTGAGGCTGATGTTTCCGAGGCGATAAAGCTTAATCCATACGTCACGCTGCTCTATGACCTTCGTGGTATCTCCCGTATTCGTATAGGCGACTATGAAGGCGCTATTGCCGACTATAACAAGGCTCTTTCGCTCGACCCTACGAATCAGAATTTCTGGTATAACCGTGCGGCATGCCGTGTGGAGACAAAAGACTATGAGCGTGCGCATCTCGAGCTTGATACCATCATCACGAAGTGGAAGAAATATGCTCCTCCCTATCTTTTGAAATGTGAGGCATACCTTCAGCAGAAAGACACGCTGAAAGCCACGGAATGGCTTGACAAGGCTCTTGATGTTGATCCGTATAATGCGGAGGCATGGAGACTGAGAGGGGCAATATGCATGTCGAAGAGTGAGTGGAAGGATGCCGACGAGTATCTTTCAAAGGCCATACACCTGAAGCCGAAGAAAGCAGGCAACTATGTAAACCGTGCTGTGGCACGTCTTCGCCTGAACAATCTCCGTGGTGCGATGTCCGACTATAATCTCGCCCTCGACCTTGAGCCTAACAATTTCCTTGCGCACTATAACCGAGGTCTGTTGCGACAGCAGGTGGGTGATGACAACAATGCCATAGAGGATTTCAATTATGTCCTTGCCCTTGAGCCTAACAATATGATGGCTCTCTTCAACCGTGCCACTCTTCTCGATCGTACTGGCGACTTGAAAGCCGCCATCGCTGACTATACCAAGGTAATCGACGAGTTCCCTAATTTCTGGACGGGACTTCATTACCGTGCGGCATGCTATCGTCGTCTGGGTATGACGGCAAAGGCTGAGATGGACGAGTTCCGTATCCTGAAGGCGCAGAACGACAAGCACCTTGGCAAACAGGCACGTTGGAGCCGTAAGAAACTCGAGGCTATGCGTAAGAAGAGCGAGATAGACCCGAACAAATACGACCAGATCGTGGTTGAGGATGAGCAGACCGACGAACATGAGTATAAGAGCGAGTACCGTGGCAAGGTGCAGAATCACCGTGTGGAGTCGCAATATCAGCCGTATATCAGTTTGTCTCTGTTCGATTACAGCAACGCCATGACCAGCTATCATCCATTCGTGGCAGAGGTTGACGCGGTAAATAGGCAGACAGAAGGTGTCAGAATCACCGTCTCCACCATTTCAACCCATCTCACCAACGAAGAGATAAAGAAGCAGTTCGACACTACGGATGCTCTCACGGCAATGATTGACAAGGGCACCCCATCATCTCCAGCCCTGTATCTCGCACGAAGCGTGGCATACTGCATAGGACAGAACTACGGTGATGCCCTCAAGGATGTGGATGCCTATCTTGCAGAAAATCCGAATTCTGCCCTCGGATGGTGGCATAGGGCTGTATGCAATGCACGTCAGGCTGACTATGAGACTGGTGCAGAGCCACAAACTGCACAGCTCCGTCTGAAGAGTGTAAATGGCGACTTCGAGAGGGCAGAATCGCTCGACAGGGACAATGCCTACATCCTCTATTGTCACGGCACATTCCTTGCCCATCGTCAGGACTACGACAAGGCAATACAGTATTTCACCCGTGCCGTTGCGCTCGACGACCGTCTTGCAGAGGCATATTTCAACCGTGGCATGGCATATTATTATAAAGGTGACAAGGTCAAGGGCAATGCTGATCTCAGCAAAGCAGGAGAGCTCGGCCTGTACTCCGCTTATAGCATAATAAAGTCAAACAGCAAGAAATGATCTAAGTGAAGAGTTAATAGTGAAGAGTGAATTATTTAAGTTAACGTGAGTTCGATGACTTGCATAGCTTGATGAGCTTCAGCGAATAATTCCTATATGGCAAACAGCAAGCTGTTTATAACTGACAATAATTACCAATCTTACCAATCTTCTACCATAAAGAAAGGCTCGCTGACGCGAATTAAGGAAAGCAAATGGGCAATAAATTTTATCAGTAAATTAATTTACTGGTTTAATTTTCTTAGAATTTACTTTCAAAAAACACATCTCAGGGCGCAAGCCCGGTTTCTTATTGGAAAAAGATTGGTAAGATTGGTAATTATTGTCAGTTCAGCATCGGAGATGCGTTTACATTGAATTCGTCGAACTGAGGTTAAGTTACACTAATTCCTCTATCCCTACCCCCTAATCTCTAACCCCTCTAACCTCATCCAGATATGAAGGCAAAACTGATTACAATGGCTATGGCACTATTGTTAGTGGTCGTGGCAAAGGCAGAAAACAAGAAAGTGACGCCGGAACTTAAGCACGTCACGGTGTTTACCAATGGTGCTCAGGTGGAACGTACCAGTTCCATGAACCTGTTGGCAGGTGAGCAAATCGTCACCTTCACAGGGCTTTCACCATATACCGACGTTAAGAGTATGCAGATAAAAGCTCACGGAAAACTTACCGTGCTTGGCGTGAACTACCGAACCATACATCCCGACAGCTTGCAGCGTATAAAGCAGTTGCGCGATGCTGAGCAAAAGGTGAAGCAGACCGACGACAAGGAACGTGAGATGAGATCGCAATTGGAGGTTGTTAATGCCCAACTTGAGATGTTGAAGACCAACTGCTCAACAGGCAACCGCACCGCCGTTACCCCATTGGCTAATATCAAGGAACTGAACTCCTATTATGCTCAGGAAATGCTTGAGTTGAAGAAAAAGGCCATTTCCATTGATCAGGAACTTGTGAAGTTGGCTGAGATACGTGAGAAACAACAAAAGACTGCCGATTCCATTGCCCATCTCAAGCTGAAGACCATCACCGAGGCAGAGCTGAAACTGCAAGTGCCACAAGCATGCAAGGTGGATTTCACCCTATCATATTATGTGAAAAACGCTGGTTGGTATCCTACCTACGACCTACGCTCTGAAGGAGTAGGGCAGCCTCTGCAACTGTCATATAAGGCTAACATGTTCCAGAACACTAAGGAGGAATGGAAAAACATACCTGTAACTCTCTCCTCAGCCAATCCTAACCGTTCGAATATTGCCCCGGAATTGCGCACCTATTGGCTCGACTATGGCAGGTCGGCTCCTCGCTATGATAATGAGGCGGTTGCGGAAGGCGTGTCAGGTGTTGTTACTGATGAGAATGGAGAACCGATTATAGGCGCAACTGTCAAGGTGGTAGGTGCAAGTCTTGGTACAGTTACTGACACCAAGGGATATTATAGCATTTCCCTGCCTCGCAATGACACCCAGTTGTCATTTTCATATATAGGTTATCTGACTCAGACGCACCATGTCAAGGGTTCTACCTTGAATGTCAAGTTGAAGGAAGATCAAAACTCATTGCAAGAGGTTGTTGTTGTCGGTTATGGTGTTAGAAACCACAAATCAATGTCTAAACTCGATGCTGAAGTTGAAACAGCCGGCAGAACGATGGTTGCAAAGTCAAAGAAAATGCAGGAGAGCGACCTT
>CADCHG010000024.1 GCA_902801155.1 uncultured Prevotellaceae bacterium
TCAGTAAATTAAAAGAACAAAATGCTTCTTTATGTCTTCCCTTATAGGTCTGGCTTGCAGCCATCCCTGGTAGTCATGTGCGCTTGTTTCCTCGTGAGCTTTTAGGGCTCCCAGTAAACAATCCCACAAGCCTACCGGAAGACATCAAGAAGACAAAATATAATACAAAATAGCTCCCTGCGGTCGTAAAAAATCCATGCGGAGTAAAGGAAGTCTCCAACAAATTACACGGATAAATACATGCGGGATGGGTAACGCGCCAGCCATTTTTTACGACCGATAGGGAGCTTTTTGTCCCCGTATTTTGTCTTTCCGTAGTGGCTCACGCTGGGTGAGGACTCATTTTCTTGGGAAGCCTCAAAAAGGCTTACCTGAGAAAAGGAGAACTCGCATCAGCAGGGATTTGCAACAGGCAAAGCCCATAAGAAGGAGACACAAGGAAAGTATTTTGATCTATTTCAACTCACGTTAATTTACTGATTCAAATTTACTGGTTTAATATTCTTTTAATTTCTTCGCAAAGCTCAGGCGCTACGCGGAGTCCTTTCTACATCAGGGCGCAAGCCCAGTTTCTTATTGGATTAAGATTGGGAACTTGCTTTAGCTTGATGAGCTTCAGCGAATGATTATTGTCAGTTAAAAACAGCTCGATGTTTGCCATATAGGAAGTTCATCAAGCTGAAGCAAGTCGTCAAACTGACGTTATTTAATCTGTGCAATCTGTGTTCGTATTTTATCGGACACAAATAATCTTCGATATATTCATGAATTGCAATGCAGAGATTGCAATTTCATGTTCAGAAAAAAAGTTTTCAAAAAACTCGTCACTCGTCACCCGTAACGCTGTAAATTGTTGTGGCATTGAGGATTACAGCGCCAATTCACCCCATACCACTCGTCACCTCACTCGTTACCAAAATCTGTGTAACTCATTGATTATGTGAATATTATATACGCTATTTACCCTCTCACCACTCGTCACCCATTTTTAGGGTGACGAGTGAATCAACCCTGTAAGTTGTTTTATATCAAGACAATACATCAAGTAAGGGTGACGAGTGGGTGACGAGTGCAACGAAATGAATCACCCGTGTAATTGCCTGATGCACATATTATTACAACGCTATGGGTGACGAGTTGACGAGTAGTGTAAAAATTCTTTTTTCCAAATGTAAAAGTGAGCAGCAAGACTCAATGGCAGTTATGCCTCCGTTGATCCTCCGTTCTACCTTCGCTTCAAGTCCGTTTCAGGTCCGTTTCAAATCCGTTTCAAGTCATTCGCAAGAATGGGACTTACATGGGAGTTACATAGGAGTTACTTGGGAACTGCGAGGTTATTGAACTTTTTCATATCCTCATTTATGAGGAAAAAAGGCATTATTCTAAAGAAATTTTACATAAATGTGGCGAATTTTTTGTAACTTTGCACTCGCAAATCAGAGACGTGCGCCAGCCTTTAGGGCTGACATGCACTATTTGCTTCGTGCGAACCTAAAGGTTTGTCATTCGCAAATTAGAAAAAATGTCACAATTATTGTTAACATCGCTGCTTTGCGCAGCGTTGAATATTCAGGAGAACGCCACCACAGATACTCTCAAACAAGTTAACTTGAAGGAACTGGAAATTGTTTCATCCTTCAAGGAAAACGGTTTGCTCAGACAACAGCCTTCATCCGTATCGCTCATAAGCCAGAAGACGATGGAGGCTAACCATATCACATCGCTAAAGGGAGTTAGCGGACTGGTCCCAAATCTGTTCATACCAGATTATGGAAGTCGCCTGACGAGTGCTGTGTATATCAGAGGCATAGGCAGCAGGATCAACACACCTGCCATCGGACTTTATGTGGATGATATCCCATACGTGGACAAATCGGCTTTCGATTTCGGTTTCTATGAAATAGAGCGCATGGATGTGCTTCGCGGTCCTCAAGGCACTCTGTACGGAAGAAACACGATGGGCGGTTTGGTGCGTATCTACACAAGGAATCCGAGGAACTACGAAGGTACAGACATTCACTTGGGAGCCAATAGCGGTAACAGTCGCCTCTCAGCATCAATAACCCATTACCACAAAGTATGCAACGATTTCGCATTCTCTGCAGGTGGCTATTTCGAAAAGGCAAGCGGTTTCTTCCGCAATGATTTCACAGGAAAGAAGGTTGACGGATTGGCATCAGGCGGTGGAAGGATGAGAGGTCTCTACACACCAACAGAGCGCCTCACCTTTGATATAAACATTAATTACGACTACTCTGACGAAGGAGCATATCCTTATTTCTATACAGGCTCTACTACTGCCGAGGAGAACTATGGCAGTAAGATAGGGAAGATAACCAACAATCGTGAAAGCAGCTATCGCCGCGGACTTCTAAATACCGGCGTGAATATATGCTACAAAACCGACAAATGGCAGTTGAACGCCATTACCGGCTATCAGAACATCAACGACCGTATGTTCATGGATCAGGATTTCCTCTCTGATGACATCTACACCTTAGAGCAGAAACAGCGTATCAATACTCTGACAGAAGAGATAACGCTAAAGAATCTTGGCGAGAGCAAGTGGAAAAGAGTTACAGGTATCAATCTGATGCGTCAATGGTTGCATACAGAGGCTCCGGTAACATTCTACGAAGACGGGCTCAGATGGTTGGAAGGCAATATCAATACCGTTCTGCCTGACATGAACAGAATTGCCATGCTGAAGATGATGGGATTCACGGGTATGTCGCTAAATTTCCGCGGTGACAGACTCTCAATAAACGGCACATACGAAACGCCGATAACAGGTTTGGCATTATTTCACCAGTCTTCTATAGAACTTTGCAACAACCTCACGGCTTCTCTTGGAGTACGTTTCGACTACGAACACCAGAGCATGGAATATGCATCTCCAGCAGATGTGCTTTACGGCTTTGCGATGCCAAACGGCAACAACGAGAAAATGGCGGTTGATCTTCAGGATCTGGAATCGCACATAGGCTATTACGGAAGTCTCAAAAACGACAATTTCAGAGTCCTTCCTAAAATATCCCTGAAGTATGACTTCAATGCCAGTTCAAATATCTACACATCAGTTGGTATGGGACAGCGTTCAGGCGGCTACAACATTCAGATGTTCAGCGACTTATTGCAAGGAGCTATGCGTGTGGACATGATGAGCGGAGTAAAGGAAGGCGTAGGCAATTACCTTGACTATCTCGCAGCTACGAATCCAAATATGCCGAAGGAAATTCCAGATCCGGATGCCCCAGGACAGATGGTTGCATTACCTCAGTTTGTGCGTAGGGTAATGGCACAGAATATGCCTCAGTTTGAGGTACCTACCACAGAGCAGGTTGTCTATAAACCGGAATATTCATGGAACTTTGAGCTCGGCACCCATCTCACACTTGCCGACAAGCGCATAATACTCGATGCAGCCCTATTCTATAATCGCATACACAACCAGCAGATAGCACGTTTCGCTCCTTCCGGTCTTGGAAGAATGATGGTCAATGCCGGTAAGAGCCAGAGTTGTGGCGGCGAGATGAGCATGACATGGAGGCCTACCAATCAGCTTACCCTTACAGGTAACTACGGCTTTACCCATTCAGAGTTCCTGAAGTATGATGACGGTAGCGGAAACGACTATTCCGGCAACTATGTGCCATACGCTCCAATGCATACTGTCAACGCAGATGCAGCCTATATGTGGAATATCAAGAATGATATGAGTATCACGCTCGGCATCGGTTGCAACGGAGCAGGCAGAATATACTGGACAGAAGACAATACTGCAAGTCAGGCATTCTACAGCCAACTGAATGCCCGAGCAACATTCCGCTCAAAGAATCTCGGAATAACACTCTGGGGCAAGAATCTCACAGACACGAAATATAACACGTTCTATTTCGTAAGTGCAAGTAGAGGTTACGAGCAGCACGGCAAGCCTCTTCACGTTGGAGTGGATATCAATATCAGTTTCTAAAAAGCCGGAGAATCAAGAGATTCCAGTTTTTCTGGAAAAACAAGAAAAGTAACAATAACTTAAAATAAAAACAAAAGGAAAAATGAAAAAAACATTTACTCTTTTCACAATTCTCTTCGCATGCCTCACAGCAATGGCACAGCATGGAGAAATGAAGTTTGCCGGTCCTTCTAAATTTGGTGTAGAAGAAATGAACGAATGGCAGGAAAACGAGAAAGACGTTATCATCTTCAAGATGAACAGCACCTCTGAGGCTGACATCACATTACCTGCGCTTACCTACAACAAAATGAATGTGACAATCCCAAGTTTCACTATCCACAACCTCAAGTTCGACTATGACATGGCTACACGCAATGCCTCATTCCCAGAGCAAGAATACGAGGAGACATTCAAGGTCGGCGACGAGGAGAAGACAGTCAAAGGTTCTTCATTCAAGGCTGAATATAATGCAACCGAGAAGAGTTTCAAGATTACCACCAAGCTCTCTTATGGCAAGATGCCTGTTTTTGTAACATATATCATTGATGCTGTATATGTCAAGGAGGAAACAACAGGTATCAATTCCGTAGCAGCAAGCAACGCACAGCCTACCTATTACGACCTGTCTGGCCGTAAGGTCGCAGAGCCAAAGGCTAATGGAATATATATCGTAAACGGTAAGAAAATGATTAAATAAATACCACATTAAACCAACCTCGAAAAACACACGATTAATCGCCTTAGGACGCGCTATACTGACTATACGCTCCAAAGGCGATTAATTGTTTGTTTCCTAAGCATATTCTGTCATTTATAAAGCCCTCTACAATAAAAACGATGATGGGTGCGTTATATATTTAATATATAAAAATACAAACGAAACTGAAAATGCGATATAAACTATACGCCCCAAAGGCGATTGATTGTGTAATAAATCTTCCGGCTTCCAAAAGCATAAGCAACCGTGCCCTCGTTATCAATGCTCTTTCGGGCAGTAAGGAGGTACCTGAAAACCTCAGCGACTGTGACGATACCGATGTTATGGTAACTGCCTTGCGCAATATGCCATACGAGATAAATATCAAGGCGGCAGGTACAGCCATGCGCTTCACCTCTGCCCTACTATCCGTTTCCGAGGGCGAGGAACACATTATAACAGGTACAGACCGTATGAAGCATCGTCCTATCGAGGTGCTCGTAAACGCTTTGCGCAACCTCGGTGCTGATATTGAGTATGCCGGAGAAGAAGGCTTCCCGCCTCTGAAAATCCGCGGAAAGAAGTTGGCTGGCGGTCTGCTTGAGATTCCGGGCAACGTATCTTCACAGTATATCTCAGCATTACTGATGATAGGTCCGAAACTTACAAACGGTCTTACTCTGCATCTCACAGGCGATATCATCTCACGCCCCTACATCGAAATGACCATCTGCACTATGCAGGAGTTCGGAGCTGACGTTGAATGGACCGATGCCTCCACCATCCGTGTGAAGGCTGGTGGATATAAGGAACGCCCTTTCTTCATCGAAAACGACTGGAGCGCATCAAGCTATTGGTATGAAATGGCAGCCCTGATGAATAAGGCTAACGCAAATGCAAATATTACGCTTACAGGCCTCATGGACGGTTCTCGACAAGGTGATTCTGCTATCAGGTATATGTTCAGCGTACTTGGCGTGAAGACCGCTTTCAAGACGAGAAAGAAACTCGTACCAACAAACGTGGCTCTAAAGGCTCAGAAATGTATGATGCCACGCTTCGACTTCGATTTCATCAACCAACCCGACCTTGCACAGACCCTCGTAGTATGCACTGCATTGATGGGAATCCCATTCCGTTTCTCCGGACTTCAGACGCTCCGCATCAAGGAGACCGACCGTATAGCGGCTTTGAAAAAAGAGATGAAGAAACTGGGCTATGTTCTCGACGATTCCGAAGAGGGTGTTCTTTCATGGGACGGCACACGTTGCGAGCCAGACAAAGAACCAGCCATCGACACCTACGAGGATCACCGCATGGCAATGGCATTTGCTCCGGCAGCTATTCTATTCCCAGGTCTCATAATCAACAATCCCGAGGTCGTGAGCAAGAGCTATCCTAAGTTCTGGGAGGATTTGAGGGAAGCTGGATTTGAAATCAGATAAATGAAGCGTTCCTGCCACATACTTCCATTACTCATCGCAATAGGAGTAGCAATAGCGATTACGTCGTGTTCAAACAAGAAGAACACGGCGCAGACTCGTTGGTGGCAGGCATTCACGGCAAAATACAACACATACTATAACGGCACACTGGCATATATTGATGCCTCTCTGGAGAAAGAGAACGGCAACAGGGACAATTACACAGAACTGCTGCCTCTATATACCGTGGGCAATAAGGCAAGTCGCGAACTTGGCAAGAGCAACTACGAAACCGCTATTGAGAAATGCCAGAAGACAATCAAGCTCCATAGTATCACGGCACGTCCGGAATGGAAGAAGTCACGGAAAAAGACCGCAAGGGACATAGAATGGCTTAATCGTAAGGAGTACAACCCTTTCCTATGGCGAGCATGGATGCTCATGGGCCGCTCACAGTTCTATAAGGGTGACTTCGACGAGGCAGCCTCAACTTTCACCTATATGTGCCGCCTCTACAAAACACAGCCCGCCATCTACGGAAAGGCTCGCGCATGGCTGGCAAAGTGCTATATCGAACAAGACTGGATATACGATGCCGAGGACGTAATCCGCAATATGAAGCGCGACTCCATCGACTGGCGTGCGCAGAAGGAATGGGACTATACCTACGCTGACTACTACCTCCACATCGGCGATATGGAGAATGCGGCAAAGTATCTGCGAAAGGTTGTGAAACATGAGATGCGCTCAAAGCAGCGTGCCCGTGAATACTACCTTCTCGGACAGGTAGAGGCTGCGCTCGGACATAAGGACGAAGCATACAAGGCATTCAAGAAGGTAATACGTCAGAATCCTCCATACGAAGTGGAGTTCAATGCCCGAATAGCCATGACAGAGGTTCTTGCCGACGGAAGTCAGGCCCGGAAGATGATTAGTCGCCTGAAACGCATGGCATCCGATGAGAACAACAAGGAATATCTCGATCAGGTATATTATGCCATCGGCAATATCTACCTTACCCTGAAAGATACCACACAGGCAATATACGCATACGAGGCAGGAAACAAGAAGGCTACACGCTCCGGCATAGAGAAGGGTGTGCTGCTTCTACATCTCGGCGACCTGTACTGGGCAAAAGAGAAATATGGTGATGCCGGACGCTGCTATGGCGAGGCTATCGGACTCCTTGACAAAGACCGCGACGACTACGAGCAACTTTCTGAGCGCAGTAAGATTCTCGACGAACTCACACCATATACCAATGCCGTAGAACTTCAGGACTCTCTCCAACTCCTTGCCAAGATGAGTGAGAAAGACCGTAACGCCGCTATCGACCGCGTGATAACCGCCTTGAAGAAGAAAGAGAAGGAGGAACGCGACCGAGAGGCTGAGGAGAATGTGGCTGTCGTACAGGAAAAATACGATACCGGACAGAGGCAAAACAACAACTTCACGCAGCAGAACAACCGTGCTGGAGGCAGAAGAGAGGCTAGTTGGTATTTCTACAACCCTACAACCGTACAGCAGGGTAAGCAAGCCTTCGCCCGCACATGGGGTAAGCGCGACAATGTGGATAACTGGCAGCGCGCAAACAAATCCAACGTAGGTGACTTCGCAAGCGAGGATGCTCAGGAACAAGAATACACCGAGGAGCAACGCGACTCCATAGCTGCCGTTGAAGAAAAGGCAGAGAAGGAGAAGGCTCGTCTTGACACTGCTGCCAACGACCCTCACAAACGCGAGTATTACCTTGCACAGATTCCATTCACCCCAGAACAGCTTGAGGAGAGCAATGCCCAGATAGAGGACGGTCTGTTCCATTCCGGCATCATCTTCAAGGACAAGCTTGACAACCTAAACCTATCCGAGAAATCGTTCATGCGCCTGCTCCGTGACTTCCCAGAAACACAGACAAAGGACGAGGTGTATTATCACATGTTCCTCCTCTACTCTCGCAAGGGCGATAATCTCAAGGCACAGACATATCTCAACAAGATGAAGAACGAGTGTGCTGACTCCAAGTGGACTACAATTCTCACCGACCCTTATTTCGAGGACAATGCGAAATATGGCACTCATCTCGAGGACTCTCTCTATGCTGCCACATACGATGCCTTCAAGAACGACCGCTTCGAGGAGGTGAAGAACAACACCGCCATATCCGACAAGCGTTTCCCAATGGGCGACAACAGGGATAAGTTCCTGTTCATCTCAGGTCTTAGCCAACTTAACGAAGGCGATGCCGACGGATGTCTTGCACGTCTCGACACCCTCGTAAAGGCATATCCGCAGAGCAAGGTAAGCGAACTTGCAGGTATGATAATCAACGGAGTACGCCAAGGCCGTACCCTTGTGGGAGGCAATTTCAGCATGGAGGATGTATGGAACCGCCGTACAGCTGTAATGTCGGACAAGGACACTACGAATGCCAAGGGATTCTCTGACGAACGCAATACGGAGTTCACCTTCCTGTTCGTGTATAATCCCGATTCCATAAGCGAGAACAAACTGCTGTTCCAGTTGGCAAGGTTCAACTTCACGAACTTCGTGGTGCGCAACTTCAACATAGAGATTGCCGATGCCGCAGGACTTCATCACATGATGGTGACAGGCTTCCGCTCATTCGATGAGGCCCGTCAGTATGCCCGCGTACTGTATAAGAACGACGGTATGATGAATGCGGCAAAGGGTAGCCGTTCTGTTGTGATAAGCAACGAGAACCTGCCTATGCTCGGCACTCAGTATAGCTACAACGACTACGATGCCTTCTATACAGAGCACTTCCAGCCTCTCAAGGCCGACAATCCTTATATGCTCTACGAGCCTGACTATGACGAGAAGGAGATTGAGAAGGACTTGAACAGAAGGAACGTGAACGTAACCCCTGCCCTGCCATCCGAGACCGTCGCACCTAATGGCGCAGCACCAGTCTCAGGCTCAGAGAATGCAGATGACGAGGACGACACCAACACCTCATTCGGATTGGATATGCCACAGAATGATATTCTCATCCCACAGGCAGAAGATTCTATCGCTGTTCCTACAGAAGAGACACCAGTTCAGGCTCAACCAGAGACCGACATTGCCGTTCCTAACGAGGAAGTTCCTGCTCAGCCTCAGCAAGAAGAGGAAGTAATCTCTGTTCCTACGGAAGAAGAGACACCTGCCCAGACTCAGCAAGAGGAGGAAGTAATCTCCGTTCCAACAGAGGAAGAGACACCTGTCCAGCCTCAGCAAGAGGAGGAAGTAATCACAGTTCCTACAGAGGAAGAGACACCTATCCAGACTCAGCAAGAGGATGAAGTAATCACAGTTCCTACAGAGGAAGAGAATACGGCGCAACCTCAGACGGAAGACAGCTTCATCCTTGAAGACAACACCTCTGAGAACAACAACACTCAAACGGAGGATATCATTCTCCTTGAAGAAGACAAGAATACAGATGAACCTCAGCAAGAAGAGAATATCATTCTTGATGACAGCACCAAGGAAGACTCAAAGCTTCTTGAGGATGAGTACTATGAGTTGGATGGGTTCTAAGGAGGCCTCTCCTACCTGCGACCCCTTTCCCCAACCCTTTCCCCGTAAGGGGCAAGGGTGGAGAGCCGACAGATAGGCGAAAGGCATGTTAATTATTAATTGTCAATTATTAATAAAAAAAATGACCAACGGACATTTACTTTGGGTTGACGACGAGATCGAGCATCTCCGCGCCCACATCATCTTCCTTGAGAAGAAAGGCTACGACGTAGTGACGGTGAGCAATGGTCTCGACGCCGTTGAGCAATGTCAGCAACAGACCTTCGATCTCGTCTTCCTCGACGAGATGATGCCTGGTATGTCTGGCCTCGAAACCCTCCAGCGCATCAAGGACATACAGCCGCAGACTCCCGTCGTGATGGTGACAAAGAGCGAGGAGGAGGACATCATGGACCAGGCTATCGGCAAGAAGATTGCCGACTACCTCATCAAGCCCGTCAATCCCATGCAGATTCTGCTCTCTATAAAGAAGAACATACACAGCCGTGAGATTGTCACCGAGGTGACACAGACCGGCTATCAGCAGAACTTCCAGAATATATCTATGAAGATATCCGATTGCCGAAATATCGACGATTGGAAAGAGGTGTACAAGCTCCTCGTGCGATGGGAACTGGAACTTTCCGCCACACACTCATCTATGACCGAGATGCTGAAGATGCAGAAGGAAGAGGCAAACCTCGGCTTTGCAAAGTTCATTAAGAAGAACTATATGGACTGGGTGGCGCCTACTCCACCCCAACACCCATCATCCACCCCCCAACGCCCAACGATGTCTCCCGACATCTTCAAGACAAAGATATTCCCGCTTCTCGACAAGGACGAAAAGGTGTTCCTCATCGTAATCGATAACTTCCGTTACGATCAATGGCGCGTGCTTGCCGAAGAGATAGGCGATATGTTCGATATCGAGGAAGACCTCTACACCAGTATCCTGCCAACTGCCACACAGTATGCGCGTAATGCCATCTTCAGCGGACTCATGCCACAGCAGATAGCAAAGATGTTCCCCGACCTATGGGTTGACGAGGATGAGGACGAAGGTAAGAACCTCAACGAGGCACCGCTTATCAAGACACAGATAGAACGCTATCGCCGTCACGACACGTTCTCGTATCATAAGATTAACGACTCAAACTGCGGCGACAAGCTCATGCAGCAGTTCAAGTCGCTACAGCAGTACAACCTCAACGTCGTGGTTATCAACTTCATCGATATGCTCTCCCACGCACGCACGGAGTCGAAGATGGTGCGCGAACTTGCAAACAACGAGAGCGCATACCGCAGCATTTCCCTGAGCTGGTTCAAACATTCCGTGCTCTCCGAACTCTTCACCGCACTCGCCCAGACCGACTACCGCGTCATCCTAACCACCGACCACGGTAGCATACGTGCCGACCGTCCGGTGAAAATAGTAGGCGACCGCAACACCAACACCAACCTGCGCTATAAGCTCGGCAAGAACCTGTCATATAACAGTAAAGACCTCTTCGTCATCAAGGAGCCACAGAAGGCGCAACTCCCTGCACCGAACCTCTCCACGAGCTACGTGTTCGCCACCGGCAACGACTTCTTTGCCTACCCGAACAACTACAACTACTACGTGCAGTATTATAAGGACACCTTCCAGCACGGCGGTATCTCCATGGAGGAAATGCTCATCCCTCTCATCACGATGAAGGGAAGGAAAAAATAAAAAGCCAAACTACAGCCCCTTTCCTGTCCTTCGGACATCCTTTCCCCGTAGAGGGGCAAGGGCAAGTTAGTAAGCTAAACGCAAATAGTATAATAATAAACACACATTATGAAAATAAAAATTGATGATTTAGCTCATATCAACGAGGCTGCCAAGCAATTTGTGGCTGCCATGGGCGACAACACCATCTTTGCCTTCTACGGCCACATGGGCGCAGGCAAGACAACATTCATCAAGGCAATATGTGAGGAACTTGGCGTTGAGGACGTCATCACATCCCCTACCTTCGCCATCGTAAACGAATACACCGACGGACAGGGCGAACCTGTCTATCACTTCGACTTCTACCGCATCAAGAAGCAGGAAGAGGTCTATGACATCGGTTTCGAGGACTATGTGGAATCCGGCTCTGTCTGCCTTATGGAATGGCCAGAACTCATCGAGGATATCCTACCTGCCGACACGGTGAAGATCTCTATCACCGAGCAGCCCGACGGTTCCCGACTCGTGGAAAGCATGAAATAAACGCAAAAAAGAGATTCATACTCACATATAAGATTGTTGCGGATTATACTCTAGTTCTCAACAACTTATGCTAATCGTCAGACAAATGTCAGATAAATGTCAGTTTGAAAAATTGGCATTTATCTGATTTCTTTTTACCTTTGCCTTAGACAATTCCAAAAGAGTATGAAATCACTTCTTGCATTATTCACGATTTTCACATGTATGGCATTCTCCGTAGATCACCTATGGACAGGATACGGTCATGATGAAGTAAAGGTCTTCCAATATGTCATCAACAAATCTGATATGATAACATTCACCGACGACATGTATTGCTACGACATCTCATACCCAGACTTCATGTATCCTGCAGAAGACAATGCAGACGGAGCAAACCGTTTCAACTACAACGGCCGAACCGACCTGATGGTGGAAACAACCGTTATCGACTCCATACAATATCTGAAGCAGAATTCAGACATGATAATACAAGAAAGAGACTGTGTTTACATCGATGGCGACTATATGGAGGGCGACAAAAGTTGGGAGGACATGCGTTTCCATACCAAGGCTGTCCATTCCGGCAAACTATGGGTTACATATACCGTGGTATTCAACAAGAAATTCGAGCAATCTGTTTCACGAATGATTAGTATAATAGACCAATGGAATCCCAAGATACTGTAACCCAAAGTCGCAATCCTCCACATCAGAATACTATCATTTCTTTCTCTCCTCCATATCGCAGTAGATCTTGAAGAACTTGTCATTGATTTCATCTCGAACACGGCGGTACTCGTTCATCTTGAACTCGTAAGTACCCTCCGTCACCTTGCTCGGGTCATCGAAGGGAATATGGATACGATGCTTCACATTGCCGTTAAAGACAGGGCAGGTCTTGTTGGCATTATCACATACGGTTATAACATAATCCCAATCCTCGTTCACGTATTCATCAACCTGACAAGGCTTGTGGTCACTAATGTCGATGCCCATCTCACGCATCACGAGTACAGCCTTCGGATTGACACGAGGCTCAGCCTTTACACCGCCAGAATAGACAGCAAGATCTTTTCCGTAAGATTCCAGGAAGCCGTGCGCCATCTGACTGCGGCATGTATTGCCTGTGCAGAGTACGAGAACCTTTATGCCATGCTTCTGGGCATTCATTGTAACTGTGCCCACGAAGAGGGCAAGAAATACCATAATGGTTTTCAGCATTGTTTTCATTTCTGTTTCTTTATTCTTCTTTTATCGGATTATTGTAGAGTATATATCCATCTATTCCCAATCTCATATCCTTATGATTCTTGTTATAGTCGGTTATGCTAATTCTTGTGCTTATTAACAGGGCATCGCCCTTGACCGTCTTAAACTTATATACTACAGAGTCATTGAGATTCTTATGACGGATAAGGAAGTCGCCATGATTCCTGTCATGATACATGAAAGTGGAGTCATTGCAGGCATATCCTATATTATCCTTTTCTTTTGCGGTAGCATCTGTGAGCAAATCACAATAGACGTCATCAAGGTTTTCAATATATTTATAACCATCTGTCAAAGGAACGTTATTGAGCGAGTAACTGTAATCCATCTCATAGCTGTCGCGCAAATCACCATCAACATCCTTTATTTTCCTACCATCATTATGATATACCCACTGGCAGTTTTCTCCCAATACAGAGCGTGACCAGACATAGCCATAGCTCTGAATATCACTAATCGTATTATTGAACGTCAGGGCATCTTTGGGGGGCATTTTGCTTAGAATCCTGTTAAAGTCATAGTTGTCAAGATCCTTCTGCTGAATACCATACTTTGCCTTCAGCTCCAGGAATCTGTTTACAAGTATCTTCTGGTAAATTCTGTTATAGTTCCACGGATGAACGGAAGTGATCAGAACGAGCATCGTGAAACTGATACTGATCCAATGGATTCGCCTTGCCTTTAAAAACCATAGTCCGATGGCTACGACATACAGCCAGATGTTGAAAGTAAGCATATAAAGACGATTGGCAGTAATTCCATAATCCATGAAACGACGCCCAAGGCCTATGCTCATAAGTACGAGCAGAGGCAATGAGAGTAGCGGAAGCTTCTGCGTTATCTTAACCTCGAAACCATTATATTCCTTATCCCTGATATACGGATAGAGCAGGAAGGTAATTGCTATCACCGAGCACATCATTACAGAGACAAGCATCGACAGCATACCCTGAGGCAAGGTCCATGTGAAGAGTATCTTTAATCCATAGACATAGAGAACGGCCATATAGAGCAAGGTCAAAGGCAGGAACAGATACTTTGTAACGCCTATCAGAAACTTATTCTTTGGAACGTTGGAGTTGAACTTGTCTTCGCCCGACGGAATGCGGATAAGGAACAGCAAGACAGGAAGCGTTACAAGGCACAACACACACAGGGTGTAATATACCTTGTATTCCGCCTCAAAATCGAATAGCTGAGCAGAACCCATATACAGCAGGCACAAGCCGCCAAGCATGATGAGTCCGACAAGGACACCGATAGCAGCACCTACCGCCAGTCTCAACACGAAATTCCACGATTTCCTGTCATCCTTTTCGCCCATGAAAGGAAAGAAACAAACAGCCACGAGCATTGCCAGTATAGCCGAACTCTGTGCTATATATACAGATTCGTCAATATAAGCCTTCAGATGCAGGGAGTAGGCATCTGCTGCAAGCACGGCAATAGAGCCAAGCCACAGCAACGCAGCCTTAGGCTTTTTGAACACGCTGGAAATTGCATATTCCTCTCTTTCCTCCGTACAGATATGGAGCAGGAGGGTGAGAAGCATACCAACGCTGAAAAAGAAAGTAAGCCAGTCGGGAGACTTTTCAAGAATGATATTTTCAATCATCAGAATAGTCAACGCGGCAAGAAAAGCGATAGTAGCAGGAAACCTTAGTACGGTGTCCTTGCTATTGTTCCAGAAAGCAGATAGATTTATCTTCATAACAAAAGGGGTGTATTACTATTCTTTATATTTGTTATTGCTATTCTTGAGAAAAACAACACATCTGCAAAATTAATCAATCCCCCGGACATTTCCAAATTTTTCACATGAAAACTTTCCTTCGTAGTGTGTGTAAACAGAAGGTACGTATTTCCGGATTCTAATTGCAAATAACGACATACCATTTCAATAAGACAATTATGATACCCTTCAAGCTCCCATCCGGAATAAGAGCTACATAAGAGCAGCATAAGAGCTACATAAGACTCACCAAGGCGGTACTTTTTACGTGTTTTTACCCCTATATGACCTCGCGTCCGAAGCTCTCCCTTCACCACAACAAAGATTCTAAAATCGCGTGACATACAACTTCTCCGAGCAATCTTTTGATAAATTTCGAACACGGAAAACATAAATGAAAAATGTCATGCTTCAGCTTGATGAGCCTTTGCTCAGCCCCCACTATAGCTCCCATCTATCGCCCTTTCATAGAAGGGAGAGCGATGGGACTTGAAACGGATTTGGAACGGACTTGAAACGGACCTGAAACGGACTTGAAGCGAAGGTAGAACGGAGGATCAACGGAGGCATAACTGCCATTGAGTCTTGCTGCTCACTTTTACATTAAGAAAAAAAGAATTTTTACACTACTCGTCAACTCGTCACCCATAGCGTTGTAATGGTATGTGCATCAGAGAATTACACGGGTGATTCATTTCGTTGCACTCGTCACCCACTCGTCACCCTTACTTGATGTATCACCTTGATATAGAACAACTTACAGAGTCAATTCACTCGTCATCCTAAAAATGGGTGACGAGTGGTGAGGGGGTAAATAGCGTATATAATATTCATATAATCAATGAGTTATACGTATTTTGGTGACGAGTGAGGTGACGAGTGGTATGGGGTGAATTAGCGCTGTAAGCATCAATGCCACAGCAACTTACAGCGTTACGGGTGACGAGTGACGAGTTTTTTCAAAACTTTTTTTCCGAATATGAAATAATGTGAGTTCGACGACTTGCTATTTGCTTTCGCCATCTAAAAAAACAGGGAAAAACCAATAAAAACATATAAAAACAAAATGTTTTCTTTTGTGTTCTTTTGTTTTAATTGGTTTTTCTAAATTATGGTTTTTGCAACTCATTGGGGTTCAGACAATAACATTTTAAACGATAGAAAAGCGATGACGATGATTCTCTATGTGTAGAAAAAGACTGAGATTTAACGTTTTTAACTTTTGAAAACCACAAAAAGTAATCGAATGGGCAATGATTTCGTATAATTTGATTATCATCATGGATAAACATGATAACGTTTCACAATATGGAAACATCAAGCAAGATTTCATGAGAATACCATTCAAATGCCAAGGAATTACATTTTTTGCCAAGAAAAACAAATTTCATCTGAAAAAATATTGTAATATGAAAGAAAAACTGTACTTTTATAGCCGAAATCTCTAACCTCTGCCACGATTTGGCGTACCATTGATGTACTTTTGCAGAAAAATCAATGATTATGGCTACAAACGCTGCAAATAGAACAAACATCTTCTCTTTCATTCCGAAGTCTATTTCTTCGGAAGTGTTTCTTGTCTGGCTCATTAATTATCTTGATTCTGACTGCAAGTACGGTCAGTTCAAACAGTCCTTTTTCGACAATCTCTTGTTAAAAAGAGATGATAAGGGAAAGTTAGTATCTGAGATATCAATCAACCGCCAAGGTAATAACATGGAAACTGTACTTTCATTCCATTTCAATGCCTCTGATGAGAGGCAAGATATTCTTCTTTTGTTTATCGACAAAGAATCGAATATGGTTCGTCCTGAACAACTTGACCGATATAGATGGATCTATCCGAACTGCTACCGTTATATATATTATAAAACGGGCTATGTAACCACAATAGAAGAACAGACTGTTAGCCAGAATCAATATGATTTGGTTACTGATGGCATGATGGAATCTGTTTTAGAGTCGATATCAGAGTTACATCCATTGATAAGGATTTATACAGATTACTTGAACAGTGAGGCTGAAGCCTTCAATTACTATCATGAGCGTCTCTTCTTGAATCACGATAAAGAGATTCTACATGACTCCGCCGCTCAGAAGTATCTTCTTGATACACTTCTGGAGAATATAGCAGAAAACAATTGGATCATTAAAATTGAGTAATATATGGTCAACAACGACAGAGGACAAAGTCTGATAACGAAATATGTCTGGGTGATAGAGACCATCTATCGCAGACATAGGATTTCATTCAAGGAACTGAGTGAAAAATGGCTTCGTGATGATATCAGCAGAGGTGTGGAGCTACCCAAACGCACCTTCGACAACTGGCGTTATGTCATCTGGGATATGTTCGGTATCAGCATCGTCAATGAGAATCGTGGCGAGTACCGCTACTATATCGAAAACGAGGATGACATCAGCAAGAACGGTCTCCGTTCATGGCTCTACAACACTTTCTGCGTGAGCAATGCCTTGGCAAACAGCCAGAGCATCAAGGACCGTATCATTCTTGAATACGTGCCATCCGGACAAAATCACCTTCAGCCCATCATCGAGGCTATGAAGGAAAACCGTGTGCTCAACATCACCTATCACAGCTATTGGAAGGACGAGGAGAACAACTTCGATGTGCAGCCTTTCTGCGTAAAGCTGTTCCGTCAGCGTTGGTATCTGGTAGCCCGAAGCACCTATTCCTATTACTATGAGAAAGGGCCACGTATCTATGCCCTCGACCGAATAAATGACCTTCACACCACCAGCGAGACCTTCGAGATGCCGAAGGACTGGAGCGCAAAGGAATACTTCGACGGATGCTTTGGCATCATAGCCGACCATCGGACGGATGTTCAGACCGTCAAACTGAAGGTCAATGCCAGTCAGGCAAACTATATCCGTGACCTAAGGCTCCATGATTCGCAAGACGAGATAGAACGCAACGAGGAATACAGCATCTTTGCCTATCAGTTACGGCCATCCTACGACTTCATTCAGGAGCTACTATGGCATGCAGCCGATATGGAAGTACTTGAACCGCAGTCACTTCGTGAAGACATAGCAAGTATCATTAAACTGTTAAACGATAAATATAATAACTGAAGTGTCGAAAGCTCAACTTCATAGGTTAGAGGTTAGTGATTAGAAGGTTAGAGGTTAGGAGGTCAGAAAGGCAAACGGCAAAAGACTTTTGACCTTAGTCCTTAGACTTTAGACCTTATATTTGAGCTATGCGATAAAATATAAACAATATGCGAGACTTTGCAGCAATAGATTTTGAGACTGCCAACAACGAGCGTTCCTCAGTATGCTCAGTAGGCGTAGTTATAGTAAGGAATGGCGAGATAGTAGATTCTTTCTACTCACTCATCCAGCCAGAGCCCAACTATTACAACTACTGGTGCTCACAAGTACATGGCTTATGTAGAGAAGACACGGAAGATGCCCCCGTATTCCCGAAGGTATGGGCGCAGATAGAGCCATTGATAGAAGGCCTGCCCCTTGTGGCTCATAACAAGCCCTTTGACGAGGGATGTCTGAAAGCCGTCTTCCGTGTCTATCGCATGGACTATCCCGATTATGAGTTCTACGACACGCTATGCGCCTCACGACGTGCTTTCCGCTATTTGCCCAACCACCAGTTGCACACCGTAGCTGCCGAATGCGGTTACTGTCTTGAGAACCACCACAACGCCCTTGCTGATGCCGAAGCCTGTGCATGGATTGCGAGGGAGATACTATAAAAAAGACAAGATGAAATTATGAAATATTGGTTACATAGAATTACAGGTGGAGACCATGCGTTACAATTCGCACATCCTCTTTTGTTTACCCACCATTATTTATCGATCGGATGGAGTGATTTCTCTTCAGATGCATTTGTCAGACAGGTACTGGTAGAAGGGAAGTCTGCTATAGAAATTGCAATGAAGTCTAAAGGCTGGGGATTACCCAAGAGCAGATGGAACCTGTGGCGTTTTATTCATGAGATGAAGAAGGGGGATATCATTCTCGTTCCCACAAGTCTGGTATTCAGTCTTTTTGAAATTGAAGACGATGTCATCTTTTCAAATGAATCCATGGACTCTTCTGTTTTTATGGATTGGAATGGGAAGCAAGCCTTTCGACAAGAAGACGACTATTATTACAATGAAAACTGTCAACCTATAGATTTAGGCTTCTATAGAAGGGTGAAGCCCATTTTCTATAACATACCGCCAACAGCCTTTGCAGACCAAAGGCTCATATCGCGTATGAAAATCAGACAGACCAATGCGGACATTTCTGGTTTGAAAGTTTCTATAGAGAATGCCCGAAAGGCATACGAGGAGCAGAAACCAATCAATCAGAAAGAGAAAATCATAAAAGAGACAGCTCCCAAACTACTCTCCTTAATTGAGAATCGAACAAGTGCAGACAGTTTCAAGAACCTTGTAGAATGCTATCTCAAGTCATTAGGAGCGAGAACTGAAATCCCAAGTAAGAATGCTCCGGACAAAGGTGAAGGAGATGCTGACGTCATAGGATACTTTGATAATATTAAAACTGCCATAATGGTTCAGGTAAGAATGCATGAAGACGTCACAGACGAATGGGCTATTCAGCAAATCAAAGCCTACAAGACAAATCACACTTATGATGATTATCATACACAAATGTGGTTAATATCGTTATGTGAGCATTACAGCCTCGCAGCCATGAACAAAGCCGATGAGGCTGGCATCCGATTTATTACGGGTATAGACTTTGCCAAAATGATTTTGGATGCAGGTTGGGAAGGACTGAACTTATAAACTAATCTAACTTTTTGATTTGTAAATGAACAGTTTTTACCATTGCTATATACCTGCCAATGTGAAGGTGTGTACCTGGAATGCATCTTGTTAAAAACAAAAGGGCTAAAAAGTGGAAAAACACAATATCTTTCCACTTTTTGTTTCCAAAGCTTGTAAGTTCGCAATTAATTCACTATATTTGCACGCAGAAACACGAGTTCTAATAACAAAAAACACGTTCATTATATGAATAAAGTATTTCGTCTTACACCTAAACGCATCAAGCGAACAAATGGGTTAGTATTGACACCAGAAATGTCAATAGTGGTGACAACACGTCAACATTGTACTACTCCATTTTATAATGGAGCAGAAGAAGTTAAGGAGCAGTATATGCGTATGTATCAGTTTGACTACAAGAAAGCGTGCTGTTCTGCTAATGATTTTGAGTTTGAGAAGTTGGACTAAAAAATGATGTATTATGATAGATTACGATATTATTGATATAAATGAATATATTGATGGATTGTCATACAAGGAACAATTAGAATATCTTAATGACAAAGAAAATGAGGTGGATGAATCTATTGATGAGTTACAAAACCTCTCAATTGAAATTATGGAGTTAAAGGAAAGAATATTGCGTGATGCTGCCCTTCTTGTTCTTCATAATGCAGGTTATGATATTCATGTTACTGATGATGATAACTTAACATTTGATTTTGATGAAGCAACCATAACTATCTATTTTTGTTTAGCTCTATTTAAAATTAATTTTTCATTCTACGCATACAAGGATCAAGCAACATATCGTAAAACTATTTCATCTTTAGTGCCAGAATATGAACACGATGGTAATCACTTTTCAAAAGAAGTTACAGAAGAAACCATAATTGATGAAATGGTCAGTTTGGTGAGAAGGCTTATGGATAGATAAGTTCGTTTTGGGTATCTTACAATAATACATAAAATTCAAAAAATATATGGGAATAAAATCTTACACGCTTCGACAAATAGCATCATGGACTTCCAATAACTCGGAAGTATTGATTCCTGCGCTTCAACGAGGGCTTGTTTGGAAACCACGTCAGGTAGAACTTCTTTGGGATTCTATTCTTCGTGGATTTCCTATAGGTTCTTTCATGCTTTCTGACATAGTAAACAATGAAGGAACAGGGAAATTCTACCTTATGGATGGACAGCAGAGATACAATGCTATTAGTATCGGATTTAATACAGTTCCTGATGCAGGGGCAGTTTTATGGATTGATCTGCTACCTCCTTCATTGAATAATTCTACACGCAAATTCTGGGTCAAGGTCACAACTACACCTCACCCATGGGGATTTAAGAATGACGATGATGCGAATCGACTGAACACATCAGAAAAAAGGAATGCCTTAAATGTGTTTAACCTAAAGGGAAATATCTATAATGATTATTTCTCTTTGACTGAAACATGGCCCATTGAGGCAAATCTGCCTATTCCGTTATTCTGGCTATTGGAGGCTGCGGAGAAATGTAGTGATGGTGATACGTTTGTCAACGAAATTCAGGCGAATTTCGATGCCACAGATTTCTCCTTCCAAAAGTTCTTTAATAAGAAGTTTAAACAATCTGACATAGCCTTGAATTATTTGAGTAGCACTTTATTTCCTGTTTTTAAGGCTTTGAAGGATTATACAATTACCTGTAATCATCTTCCGAAGGCGGTGATGGAGATTGAGACTACAATAGATTCTGCAACCCAAACAACTTTGGAGGTGCTATTCACTCGCCTAAACACTGGTGGTACTGCCATTTCAAGAGATGATTTGAATTATTCTGCGATTAAAGCTTACTGGCCATCCATTAAAGATGTAAACGATTCATTGGCAGAAAAATATATGAATCCTGCCAAATTAGTGATGCTTGCATTCCGCCTTGCTTTAACTTCTGATGAGGACAAAGGGTTAAAAAATGAGATGCCAATCAAGCAAATCCGAAGTGCTGCAAGGAACTCAGAAGAGAAGGAAAAGATAGAAGCTTTGTATAAGAATAACAAACTAGAGCGCATCCTTGACAAAGTAGACGAATGGTTAGGAGTGAAAGATGATACAGAACTTCGTACACCGAGTATCTTACGGACAATTATTGTTCGAAACTCTCCTGATGTTTATTTGCTGCTCATGTATCTTGCCAGCAAAGATTTAGAAGCATCGATAGCTCTTACCATTCAAGAGATAAGAGCACTCGCATTTTTGCTTCATTGGTTTGGAAATGACAAAAAGAAATGTGTTCAAGAGATATTTAATCAATGCAAAAAAGGTGTTAATCGACAAAATATCTTAAAGGGTATTTCAGGTTTGATGCATGATTGCCAACTCCTTCATGTTTACACTCCTACGGAAGTAAAACAATTCTTTGTAATAGAAGAATCCCCAAATTGGCGGTTCTGGAAAAGTCTGTCAGCACCAAGACGAAAATTCTTCGATAGGACTTTCATGTATGGTACTGCTGAGGCAAAACAGATATTATTATATGCAGAAAGACAATACATAAATACTCATTTTCGTAATTACGACCCAGTTCGACAAGATATGTGGGCTGAAGAAAATCGCCCTTGGGACTTTGATCACATAGTTCCGCAGGAATGGATTTGGAACAAAAAACGAGGAGATTTCCGTGAATATAATAAGGATTGGCTATGGAGCATTGGGAATATGGCGGCTATTTCCTTCGAAGCTAACAGAAGCAAGAGCAATTCCAGACAATATTCCGAATACCACGAGAATAAAGAATCGCTCCATTATCTTGAAGACATAGAGTCAATAGATTCGTCTATAACTCACCATCAGGATCAGAGTGTGAAATTTGCGAAAATAACTTTTGAAAGGTATTGTATGATTTATGCAACAACCTATACTGTTATACGACCATTGGTCGAAGAAGTTGTTCTTTCAGATACTTTACAAAAAAGAAAGGAACTAATTCTAACAATCACTAAATACCTTCCTGAAGCAAAAGCCCACTTTGCAATAGAAGAAGATGATGACTACTGGCTTGAACGTGAACAGGATTGGGCAAGGCAATGGATTGGAGTTGGAATTGTAAAAGGAGATTTTATGGTTTGCTATGAATGGTATGGTGTAATAGAGAATAATACAGTAAAAGGTGCAGAGATTGGCATTCGTAAAGCCCCAAACACAAAGGTGTCCACAGAAAACCTTCGTCTTCTTAGTAAAAAAGCAGATTCTGAAGTATCAAACAAATGGTGGTACATTTATGAAGACAATTTTCAGAGTCTTGATGTGGAAGTAATTGTAGATAAAATGAAGGAATATCTTGCATTACTTAATGAAAAAGCTAAAGATAATTAATAAATGCTTAAATTCATCTCCAACTCTTCCCACTACAAAGAGGTGCTTTCACGGGTGCAATCCGTGAAGCATACTCTTTGGATTGGAACGGCTGACATAAAAGACGTTTATATCGAGGTTGGCAAAGAGAAAAAGCCGTTTCTGTCTCTCATTGCCCAACTCATTATGCGTGGCGTGGATGTGAGACTCATTCACGCAAAAGAGCCTGGCCCTAACTTTCGGGAGGACTTTGACAAATATCCTGTGCTGTATGACCGCTTGGAGAGGGTGCTATGTCCGCGTGTTCATTTCAAGATGTTTGTTTTTGATTGCAAAGAAGTGTATATCGGTAGTGCAAACCTCACAGGTGCAGGTATCGGAATGAAAGCTGAAACGACACGTAACTTTGAGGCTGGAATATTGACTGACGAACCTGAGATTGTAGAACAGGCTATGAACCAGTTTGATGATGTATGGATAGGAAAACATTGCAAGAAATGCAAGCGAAGAGACTTTTGTCCTGATCCAATCGCATAATTTTTTATTGAATATAGCATTTTTCTTTGACCTCTGCCTCCAGTTGGCAGAGGTCTTTGTTTTCTTTGCACTATAAATCTAAAAATGTATAGTATATGATAGATATTAATGATGAAAATATTCAGCTCATTGAGGATGAGATCATGTTGATGTATGACAAAAAGCCATGCGATTATCCCGATTATGAATGTCTGTTGTCTTTGAGAAAATACATGATTAATCGTAATGTATTGAAACATCAAGAGGAGATACTACCAGACATTATCGCATTCAACGATGCATTGCGAGAGGCTTTGAAAGAAATGTACGACAGAGCGCATCTTATATGGGATAGTATCAAGGGTAAGGAAACTTTTGGGGATGACATACAGTTAGAGGCTAAATGCTATCTTGGTAATGATTATCCAGAGCTACATCCAGTACAAGGTGATGACCGGCAAGATTTATGGTGTGCATTATGTGATGGCGGTTGGAATAAAGTATATGATTATGGCGTTGCATTAGGTCCACTCAGGTTTCCTACTGATGAAAATGCGAGTTTTGATTACTTCATTGGCATGGATTGCCCACCACCAAATTGGAATGAAGGTCTGGATCAGGAACTCACTAAAGACTTGCATCTCACGAGTGCTTTCCATAATCTCTTTGAACATACGGAGTTTGCCCTCACAGACTTCATCTATGTGCGTAAGTTCGAGACTGAGATAAATATAGAAATCAAAAAAAGTTCATAAAATGACATATAAGGAATTGCTCGATTCTGTCAGTTTTGATGAAATCGTACCATACATATCAAAGTATCATGGTGACAATGATTGCCTTGTGCTGTATAAGATTCATTATGATATGCTCCAAAGTCTGACTCCTGATCCAAAGAAAGCAGATTATAAGACTGCTACTGTGGATTATTATGAGTCAGAGGATGGTGAAACGGAGTCTTATTTACATGTGCATCCTATTGAGGGGCAAATATGGGAAGGAGCACTATCAATGGAACTCGCAATTTCTCCAAATGTAAAGGAATCGTTGGCTGAGATAGCAGCTTGTTGTCTATGGCATACTTCATTCTACGGCTTTACAGATGAGGATCTACAAGAGTATTTTAATAGATTAGAAAACGGGTATGAAAAAATTGACAAGGAGGACTTCCAAATGTACATTCGGCAGATTGAACAGGCAGGAGGGCATGTTCCATTGATGTCAGAGTTACCAGACATTAGAATTAAAGCAAAATACAGGAAGAGAATAGAACTTGTCAGTAAATTCATTTCTGGAGTTTTGCCACAGGAAACAGATGTTGTAGGACTGCCAATTGATAGTCTTTGCGAACTTTATCGTGCGAAGCATTGCAAATGGTATATGTTACAATCGTATAGTAGGGATTCTGCTCAACGAATGTGCTATATCAAGGAACTAATAGAGAAATACAATGCTTTCTGTAGTGGAGTATTGGAGAATGTCATTGTTGTGATTACGACTTCTGAAGAATATCCACTATTGATGGCAGAAATGGAATTGTTAGAGTATATAGCGAAGATGTGTGATGGCGAGTTTTCATTTATGGTGAAAAAGAATGCCGGATTGCAAGAAGAAATGAAAGTTGATTTTTTATTTTACGAGTATGAAAAAGAATAACAAAAAGAAGGAAATGGATAATCCTTTCAATCCTGATTACTTCAGCTATAGGAATGACTATCCTATTGAAGAAATCTGGAATACGGATAATGCGTTGGCACAGTTGATTGTGCCACGCTTACAGGCTTTCAAGGAACTTGACAAGCATGGCCATCCGCAAGATTTCAAGGATATGCGGGAATGGAACAATGCCATTCAGAAAATGATAGATGCCTTTGACTTGATGAAGTATGTACACAATTTATCAGAAGGAGAGCAAAAGACAGTAGACAAGGGTATGAGGCTCTTCTGTAAGTACTTTAGATATTTGTGGGATTAACAATTTAATAGAACAAGTATGAATACTCAGAAAGAAACCGTCAAAGTAAAAATATGCGACATTCAACATATGCCTATCCTGCCTTGTAAGGACATCTTTTCTCGGTTCAACAATGAAGCAGAACATCTCGAACATTTGACTTTTAACAAGGCAATGTATATATATGGTGACTCGATTCCTGTAGAGGTTGATGACCGTCTCAAATTTGAGTTGGAAATTATCAAGAAGAACGATGTTGCAAGATACTTCATGCTTGTGCATGATATAGTCAATACTGCGGAAAAAGAGTTAGGAGCATTGGTCGGTCCTGGATGCGGTTCTATAGCAGGGAGTTTGGTGGAATATTGTTTAGGAAGAACCAAGATTGACCCTTTGAAATACAATTTGATGTATGTATTGTCAGTTCAGCATCAGAGATGCGTCCATATTTTTTCGTTGAACTAGGGACAAAATAAAGAAATCCCGCAAACAAGCTCACGCTTGTCTACGGGATAATGTGTGAGAGAGAGAGAGTGGGCGTTGACGGATTCGAACCGCCGACCCTCTGCTTGTAAGGCAGATGCTCTAAACCAGCTGAGCTAAACGCCCGAAACACTTTTCGGTGTGCAATTCTGATACCTCTAACTTCCTAAACTCTTGTGGGCGTTGACGGATTCGAACCGCCGACCCTCTGCTTGTAAGGCAGATGCTCTAAACCAGCTGAGCTAAACGCCCGGAAGAGATATTTCCGAATTGCGAGTGCAAAGGTACTACATTTCTGTGAGACTACCAAATTTTTCCATAACTTTTTTCACTAATCTATCAATTTTTGTTGAACCGCGCTAAAAACGCTGTTCAATCTCGCTATTACTCCAAATCACGGTTATCGTCTTGCCGTCAGGTGTGTATCGGTAGTTTTCACACTCAAGAAGCCGCTCCATGATGCTCTCCATCTGTTCCTGTGAGAGTATCTCTCCGTATGGTGTGGCCGCACGTTCTGCAAGTTGTAAGGCGAGGAATGAGTTTATCTCCGATTTGACATCTGAGCCGTATTCCACCACCGCACTCACAAGTTCGTTGACAAGCGTAACAGCATCAAGTCCGTCAAGTCCACCCGGTATTCCCGAAACGCTATAGCTGCCGTTGCCCTCGTCGCTTATCTCGAAGCCGAGACTGCACATCTCGCTGATGGCGGTTTGAAGGTATGGCGAATATGACGGCGGGAACTGCACAACCTCCGGAAACAGTATCTTCTGCGTGCTTGAAGTTCTCGTCTCAAGACTGTGCATATAGTATTCAAAAAGGATACGCACATCGGCCCTGTACTGGTCGGTGAACATAAGTCCGTTTTCTACCTGTGTGACTATATACCTGCCGCTATACTGAAGATGTTCATGACCGCGATTAAGCAATGACACTTGGTCGTCGTCTTCTTCATCATTAAGTACAGAGGAGAATATATTGCTATTCTCTGCCGTATCATCAATATTGATAGCCGAAGGCCTATACAGGCTCTCCCACTCCTGCGTCTGGCGCGGTTTATAGTCGCCGAGGCCGAGTGACGAACTCGGTATGCCGCCTCCGTTGCGTGAGCCACGACTGCCAGAGGATGCGCGTGAAGGCCCGTCCAAATACTGGGGCTCGTCGGAAGGAGTACATTTGAATGGGTTGTACGAGGAATCAATCTCGATAGTAGGCTGTTTGGCATCAAACGGCGCATCTGGATTATACACAGGGATGTCGGGACGCCCCTCAACGTCGAAATCAATCTCGGTAACGCCGGAGAACTTACCCACGGCATCGCGCACGGTAGCCACGAGTATCTGCCATATAGCCTGCTCGTTCTCGAATTTTATCTCGGTCTTGACAGGGTGGATATTAACATCTATATCCTCGGGATTGACATCGAAGTATATGAAATAAGGCACTTGGTCACCGGAAGGCACGAGGCGCTCGAAAGCCATCAGAACAGCCTTGTGGAAGTACGGATGCTTCATATATCGTCCGTTGACGAAGAAGAACTGCTTTGCGCCCTTCTTACGGGCACTCTCGGGTTTGCCTACGAATCCTCTTATCTTGCATAGCGTGGTGGAGGTTTCGAGGGGCAGGAGAGTCTGGTTTATCTTCTTTCCGAAGACATCTATGATACGCTGTCGGAGCGAGGCGGCAGGAAGGTTCATTGCCTCCTGACCGTTGTTATAGAGCACGAAGGAGATTTGCGGATATACGAGTACGATGCGCTCGAATGTCTGGTTGATATTGCTCATCTCCGTGGTGTTCGATTTCAGGAACTTCCTTCGTGCCGGCACGTTGAAGAACAGGTTCTCCACGCAGAAGTTACTGCCCACGGCACATGCCACGGGTTCCTGGGATATGACACGAGAGCCCTCCAATGTGATGCGTGTTCCAAGCTCATCCTCAGCCCTTCGTGTCTGCAATGTCACCTGAGCAACAGCGGCTACAGAAGCAAGAGCCTCACCTCGGAAGCCCATGGTGTGGAGAGCGAAGAGATCGTCGGCCTTGCGTATCTTTGAGGTGGCATGACGCTCGAAGGACAGGCGGGCATCGGTTTCGGACATACCACATCCGTCATCGACAATCTGTATCGATGTACGACCGGCATCCACCACGAATACCTTTATGGTCTTTGCGCCTGCATCGATAGCATTCTCCACGAGTTCCTTGATAACAGAGGCAGGGCGCTGTATCACCTCACCTGCCGCTATCTGATTGGCAACGCTGTCTGGAAGAAGTTGTATGATGTCCATTGTATAATATAATTCTAATTACCAGACCCTCTCCCCCAGCGTAGGGGGAAAGCTGGAGTGCGATGTAAGTCTCCTTATGCAGGGAGATTTAAAGGGGCTATTCTAATTTCCTCTTCGGCGCTTCCCTGCGTTTCTCTTGTTTCAACTCGTTTTCCTTTCCCTTACCTCTCCAATAGAAGATATCGTCCTTGTTCTTCGGACGGATATAGTCGAACCATGCAAAGGCTGGGAGACGGAGTTTGTCGGGAGGAATTTGGGTTATCGGGTACATGGTTCCCGTGGACTTCGACGCCCATATCTTCTCCAACTTACGCTCAGGGGAGAGATACATCTTCATCGTGTCGGTCTCAAGGAAGTTAAGTCCGATGATTGTTGTATCCGCATCGTCGATAGGATAATAGACAGCCTGCACATTGCCTATCGCCCATGTCTCGCGAGCCTTGCCCTCGTTGAAATATACCTGCATCTCCTTTGAAGCCAACTGATTGAAGTGGGCAGAGTCCATACGCTCAATGCTCATTGCCTGACCTATCACATCGGCATAGCGGATAGTAGAGTCCTGCATGTACGCGTGCATCACCTCGCCAAGCACCTGACGCCCCATATTCCATGCGATAGGGTCTTTGTAGAGCGTGAGGCATGAATCCTTGGAGTTGAACACGAGGGAGTCGCATACTGCCTGTATGTCGGTACGATATGCCCTCACCTTATGGAATCCGTGCATGACACGATACACCGAATCGGTATTTATATTATAGGTATAGAGCTTTATGGAGTCGGCATGGACATATAGGGTGTCGTTCTGTGAGAAGTCCATCACAACGGCAGAGTCGGTGGCAAAGCCGTATCCGATATTCTCATCGTAATAGACATGATTGCCAACGAACTGGTTCTTGTTCTTCTTATCGATATACACCACGTTTCCGAAGCCCTCGTCAATTTTCTTCTTACTATCAGAGAAAAGGCTGTCGGCTGTTATCGTCTTGTCCTCGTTATCCAAGGTAGAGCGACCGTAGAGCATTGACTCCTCGGTGTTCGTGTTGTAATAGCCGTCTGTGGTATGCACGATGTTTCCCTGATTGACAATCATTGACGGTCCGACCTCGTTCTTATCAGATGTATAATCGCCCACGATATGCGCCATGGAGGTCTGGGTGTCATAATACAAGGTGTCGGAATACATGATCATCCTGTCATTCTTCAGGCGCACCTTGTAATAGAACACCGCCTCACGGGTCTCGGTATTGTACTGTCCCCAGTCGGATGTCAGCGTACTCCCCTTGTCGATAAGCTTACCACCATCGAAGAAATACGCTATGCCATACATGCGGTCGTAGTCGAGGGAGTCGCAGAACAATTTTGACTTACGATGTGTGAGCACCACGTTCCTTCGCGCCTCCGCACGATCATCGTTACCGTCATACCATGCCCATTCCGATTTCAGCGTGAGGGTATCGCCCTGTTTCATGAAAACGTGTCCGAAAGCCTCGAAACTGTTGCTCTGCTCATTGAAATACGCGCTGTCGCAGGTAAGGATACCACCTTTATGGCGGAACTTCACCTTTCCCCTCGCTATCTGCACATCTGGACGCTGACCATACACGTCGTATTCCAGTTCGTCGGCATGCTCCAGATACACACGCGGATCTTCCTGTTTAGCACCGGCACGCTGACGGCGAGGCTTGGCAGAGAAGACCACACTCAAGCCAAAAAGGCACAGGACCATCAACATGATGGTTCTGTGCCAGTTTATATTTGCTTTCTTGCGAGTCGTCATTACTTTATCCAACCCTCGTATTCAAAATTACAGTTCTTATAGCGGTCGTCCATACGGACATACGTATCCTTAATCTTACTCTTCACCCAATTGTGGATGAGTTCCTCACGACGCTTCTCAAGCACCACGTTTTTCATTACCTGGAAATCATCGGTAATCTTCGCGCGATGTCCCTCGGTTCTTGACTTCAGCTTCACGATGGCGCAGACGGTCTTCTGCTTTGCATTAATCATAGTGAATGCCTTTGATATCTCACCGACCTTCAGTCCCTCAACTGCGCGGGCAACCTCAGTTGGAAGATCCTTCATCTTGAACTTAGAGGTATGTGAGCCTGCTTCCTGATCATAGTTAGCCATCAGACCATTGCTGAGACGTGTATCCTTATCATCAGAGACATATGTGGCAGCCTCTTCGAAGGAGAACTTATTGGCACGAAGGTCATCGGCAATAGAGTCAAGGCGATGCAAGCCCTCGTCGATGGCAGAACGCGGAACCTTCGGCTTGCGGAGGATATGACGGCACTTAATCTTGTCGCCACGCTTGTCGATAAGCTGAATAATATGGAAACCGAACTCCGTCTCTACAATCTTGCTTATCTTCTTAGGGTCGCTAAGGTTGAAAGCAACGGCAGCAAAAGCCGGATCAAGCATACCACGACCCATATAATCCAATTCACCTCCCTGACGTGCAGAACTCGGATCCTCGGAATAGAGACGTGCAAGTGCAGCAAAGGAAGTAGAGCCATCGGTTATGCGCTTGGTATAGTCACGAAGCTCATCCTTCACCTTATTTATCTCCTCCATAGGAATTTTCGGGGCATTGGTTACAATCTGCACCTCGACCTCAGTTGGCACGAATGGGATACTGTCTTCCGGGAGATTCTTGAAATAGTTTCTAACATCAGCAGGTGAAACCTTCACGTCGGCAACAAGTTTCTCGCGCATCTTGCTAATAAGCTGACGGTTCTTGAACTCATCATGCAACTCGTTCCTCATCTGGGTAATGGTCTGCTTACGGTATTCCTCCAGACGCTCACGAGAGCCTGCCATCTGAATCCAGCCATTCAACTGCTGTTCGATGGCATTCGCAACCTCAGCATCAGTCACCTCTATACTGTCGATGGCAGCCTGATGGAGGAAGAGTTTCTGAACAGCCAACTGCTCAGGAATGCGGCAGTCGGGATCTCCACCGAAGTCTATACCCTCCTGTTCACCCTGCATTCGCATCACCTCAATGTCGGACAGGAGGATAGGCTCATCACCTACCACCCATACAACCTCATCAATGAAATTAGGGTTCGTGATTGTATTCTTGTCAACCTTTACAGAATCGTTAGCTGGCGATTCCTGCATCATAGAGCCTGTACCTAATCTATTGGTAACTGCAGAAGCAGCAAGCCCCATCAGGAGAAATGACGAAAAGATTATTTTCTTATTATTCATCTTCATTACTATCTAGCATCCTTCCCCCATAGGGAAGGCAAAGTCAGGCTTTTAGTGCTTATTGACTGTTGCGAGTACTTCCTTATTCACTTCAACAGGGAAACGCTCACGGAGAACGGCTATCCAACCCTGTTCGAGGGCTTCCTGATAGTCAGCCACCACCTGCGCACGTACATCTCCCATCTCCTTTGGAGCCTTGAGTACATCGCCGAAGGTGGCATCGTATGGATAGTCCTTAATCTTCTTAGGAGTTGCATCAAGACCGAACACGTCCTTATCCACGAGGGCGTTGTCGCCCATCTTGAAGATACCCTTCTCCACACGGATACGGAGCACAGAATCGGAATTGAACGTAGAGCGGAGAATCTCAGCCCACTCGTCGAAAGGCTTTCCTTTCAGCACCTTCCTCACCTCCATAACATCGTCAATGCTACGAGCATGATATGCGATCCCCTTGAAACGAGGGGCATCCCATGTGTATTTCTTCTTGTTCTTCTTGAAATATGCGTTAAGGCCTTCCTCGTCCTTGCTTGCCTTTTCCCAAACCTCACGATTGCTTATCTCATATAGAAGCAAACCATCATGATATTCCTTGAAGAGATACTTCATGTCAGAGTCGAGGGAAGCAAGAGAGTCCGCACGCTGGTTCATTATCTGCTCCTGAGGCAGACCTGTAGCCTTCACCATCTGCTCCAACTTACCGTTTATGATAGACTCACGAATACCGCGCGCATCAATGAAACGATGAATGTCGGCACGGAGAGAGTCGTATGACGGCATCGGAGCATGACCTAGCATCTTGACGATGTGATATCCGGCAGGAGAAAGGAAAGGTCTTGACACCTGACCGTCTCTAAGCGAGAAAGCAACATCCTCAAACTCCTTGAGAGTCTGACCACGTGAAATCTGTCCAATGTTTCCACCATTCTTATTAGAACCTGGATCCTCACTATACCTGGAAGCGAACTGAGCAAAGTCACCACCAGCCATGATGGCGTTATAGATGGAGTCCGCACGATTCTTCACACGGATCTGCTCATCATTGCCTGCCTGCTGAGGAAGACGTAGAAGGATATGAGCAGGAGTAATCAAACCATCTGGCCCTACCCTGTTCTTCGTGTCATTGTAAATCTTACGAGCCTCAGCCTCTACGTCAGCCTCGTTGATAAGTGTTGGGCGCACCTGCTGGTCACGATAGCCAACATACTCCTTCTGATAGGAAGTCATGGTGTCCATTTTCTCTCCAAGGGCGGCTGCAACCTTCAACTTATAGTTGATAAAGAGGTCAACATATTCCTCTATGGTCTTCTTGTCGATAACGCCCTCTGTATTGTTCTTGTTGTATGAATACTCGAACTCAGAGCGAAGCACAGGCTCCCCAGCTATAGTCATTATCACAGGATCCGTCAGCTGGACAGCGAAAAGGGAAATGAAGCCCACCCAGGCCCTCCCAAAGGGAGGGATGCGATATAGTGAGTTAAACATTCTAAACATATATTATTGGACGCAGAAATGCATAGTTATTGAGATTTCTGTTTATTAAGCGAACATATGTATAAAACACCCTTCCCTTTGGGAAGGCTTGGCTAGGCATTACTGTGGCCTACTATAATTTGGAGCCTCACTTGTAATGATCACCTCGTGTGGATGGCTCTCAGACATACCGGCAGCTGTGATGCGGGTGAACTTGGCATTATGGAGCTCCTCAATGTTATGCGCTCCGCAATAACCCATACCTGAACGGAGACCGCCAACAAGCTGATAGATAACCTCCTGAACAGTTCCCTTGTAAGGTACACGACCTGCGATGCCTTCTGGAACGAGCTTCTTTGTCTCCTTCACGCCACCTTGGAAGTAACGGTCAGCAGAACCCTTCTCCATAGCCTCAAGAGAACCCATACCACGATATGACTTGAACTTACGGCCATTGAAAAGGATTGTCTCACCCGGAGCCTCCTCTGTACCAGCAACAAGTGAACCGATCATTACAGAGAATCCACCGGCAGCAAGTGCCTTAACGATATCGCCAGAATAGCGGAGACCGCCATCTGCGATGAGAGGCACACCAGTACCCTTAAGTGCAGAAGCGACATCATATACAGCAGAGAGCTGTGGAACGCCAACACCGGCAACGATACGTGTGGTACAGATAGAACCAGGACCGATACCTACCTTAACAGCATCTGCACCAGCCTCAACGAGTGCCTTTGCAGCCTCACCAGTAGCAATGTTACCAACAACGATATCCACGTCAGGGAAAGCAGCCTTTGCCTCACGCACCTTCTCGATAACGCCCTTTGAATGACCATGAGCTGTATCAATAATGATAGCGTCAACACCAGCCTTTACGAGAGCCTCCATACGCTGGAATGTATCAGCAGTAACGCCTACACCAGCAGCTACACGCAAACGTCCCTTCTTATCCTTACATGCCATTGGCTTGTCCTTGGCCTTTGTGATATCCTTGTATGTGATAAGTCCGATGAGCTTGTTATCGTCGTCAACAACAGGAAGCTTCTCAATCTTGTGCTCAAGAAGAATCTGTGAGGCAGCCTGAAGGTCAGCCTGCTGATGGGTAACGATAAGGTTATCCTTTGTCATGACATCCTGAATCTTACGGTCAAGATCACTCTGGAAACGGAGGTCACGGTTGGTTACGATGCCTACGAGCAGACCTTCTTTGTCAACAACAGGAATACCACCGATGTGATACTCAGACATGATATCAAGCGCATCCTTGACTGTCTTCCAAGGGTTGATAGTCACAGGATCGTAAATCATACCGTTCTCAGCACGCTTTACGATTGCCACCTGACGAGCCTGTTCCTCAATTGACATATTCTTGTGGATAACACCGATTCCACCCTCACGAGCAATGGCAATAGCCATAGGAGCCTCGGTAACAGTATCCATAGCAGCTGTTACGAATGGGATTTTCAAATCAATGTTACGAGAGAACTTGGTACCAAGTGATACCTCACGTGGAAGGACCTCTGAATAAGCTGGGATCAGCAATACATCATCGAAGGTAATACCTTCCATCACAATTTTGTCTGCAATAAATGAAGCCATAGAATTAATCTTTTTTTATTGAGGTGCAAAGTTACTAATTTTTTCCGAGATAATCGCCATTATCTTTCATTTTTCTTTTTCTATTAATGCAAATTAACGCGTTTTCCGTTTTTCTCGTTATATTTTTCACAAAATTATCTAACATAGTAAATTTTTCATAACCAGGAATTAGAGGAAATAAAATTAATGTTTCAATTAATGTCCTAATTAACGTCCAAATTAACGTGTTATAAAAAAAAGCCTTACGGCAAACATTAATTAGGACACTAATTAAGACGTTAATTCTGATATTAATATTTTTTCTTCAAACAACGAATCTATCAAATTTAACGAATTCTATTCGTTTTAATTGGTTTAATTCGTTGTTATTTTTTTAGTTGACCACAGATTTTCGGGATCTTAGGGATTTCAATCACGAGCGCAAGCGAGAAATATCCCTTCAATATGTGAGATCTGTGTTCAAGATATAAAACGGAAAGAAAGGGTAACGGATTTATCTGATTTATCTGAAGCTGGCGCAGTAAGGGCGTGAACGATAAAATTCAGATAAATCAGATACATCCGTTTCCTTATCAAATACTGTTTCAGATAAATACAATTCATCGGTTGTAACCGATGGAATTGATTTTTCAATGACTCTGGAGCTTCCTTACCGAATGGTGAATATCAACAATTTCCGTTTCTTTTTCTAATTCCACAATCGCGATTGTGGAATTATGACTTACAGGATTTATAATTAACGACAGAGACAATACTCTATAGATTTTTCGCATTGTCTCCACATCAACTCCTTGTTCCCTCGTAAGTAAATACCATTTAATCACCATTAAAATACCATTAAGATACCATTAAAATACCATTGTGAATGGTAATATAATGGTATTATTATGGTAATATTATGGTATTATAATGGTATTATCATCGGAAGAAGAAGGGATGAGCATAGGAGAATGAACATAGAAACAACGATGGTACTTACAAATCACTTGCTTTGCAAGTACCTACCGAAAGAAAAAGAAAACTCCCACATCGTCTAGGAAATCACAAGACGATGTGGGAGTAACATAAGGGTTTATGGCAGAAACGCCACCGTTTGCAACGATGGGAATCCAGACAAATTATTTATTGTGCCATCGTTTCTTGTAATTCATACCAAACTGTCAATCTAAGGAGTATATCTTCCACACTATTGTCTGAATATTTTACAGGTATCAAAATATCTTTAGAGGCTGTAGTTCCTATGTTCTTTTTTAAATCATTATAAGGGAAAAGAAAGAAAACCAAAGAGCTAGAATCTACACAATCCAAACCTGTTATGTTTCTTTTTATAGATACTCCATTAGCAGTTACAACTTCGTCAACCTTAGGATTACGCATCGTAAGTTTTGAATCATCCCCAAAAACGACTTTGTAATTTGCGAATCTTGCATTTTCCCATTCTATAGATATGCGCTCGTCATTTCCATTCTTTATTTGAAAATTCGTAACCCATTTATTATAGTCAAAGCAAACACCATCAAAAGTCAAAAGTTTAGCCTTTTCACTTACATTAGAAACCACCTCAAGTTTATACTTAAATACTTTCTTGGGCTTTTTAGATTTTGCATTCAAAGGAATAGACACGCAAAACACTAACACCATCAAGCACAGCTTGTAAATAAAAGATGCTTTTTTCATAATATTACCAATTAAAATTAATTATCTGCCTCACAATCCCGCACTAAAAAACTCCGTGACAATAAGTAGGCATTGTCAATCCAACAAATATCCAAATCAAAAAGTTTTTCCCTATGGGAATTATCTGATTGCAAAGATACCATTTTTTACTGAAATGCACAAGAAAAATAGCATCATTTTGTAAAACAACACGTATTTTCTATATATTTTGAAATGGAGGAATACTTTTTTTATGAGTAAACATTTATGAAAGACACCACCAAAAGATTCACCGTCAGAACAAAACATATTCATAAATTTTCAAAAAAGCCCATAGTAACTCCCATTTTCTGTTCATTTCCAAATAGGCTCTTTGGGGAAGGATATATTACTATTAAAAGAAAAGTGAAAAATGAAAAATATCGTCATCTACCATATACAATCAGGTAACTTGTATTTTTTCATTTTTCACTTTTAATCTTTCAATTAGCCTTTAATTCGCCAACTCCGATAGGAACTTTATCCTCACAAGGCGAATCTCGTCTTCTTCATAGTCATCACCAAGTTCCTCAAGAGCAACGGAAATCTTGTCCGTCTCACTCTCGCGGAAATACTCATAGATGTCTTCCACAACATCCTCATCCATTACCTCCTCAAGGAAATAATTGATATTGAGTTTCGTACCGCTATCCACGATACGCTCCACCTCGGTAAGGAAATCGCCGAAGTCCATATTCATAGAGGCAGCAATATCGTCAAGAGGCATTCCCTTGTCTATGCTCTGGATAATCTTCACCTTCTTCAGAGAGTTCTTTGCTACGGTCTTCACACGAAGGTCTTCCGGACGTACAATCTCATTCTCCTCACAATATTTCTTGATCACGTCACAGAACTCCTGACCGTATCTCTTCGCCTTGCCCTGGCCTACTCCCTGAATATTCTGAAGCTCAGTCAGATTAACCGGGTACATAGTAGTCATCTGCTCAAGGGAAATATCCTGGAAAACCACGTATGGTGGCACATTATGCTTCTTTGCCACATCCTTTCTGAGGCTCTTCAATACGGCAAACAACTCAGGGTCGAGAGCCACGCCTCTTGCTGCCGGGACATCGTCCTCTTCCTCCTCTGAGAACACATTGTCCTCGGTAATGAAGAACGGCTGAGGATTCTTCAGCCAACGCTTTCCGGCTGACGTTATCTTCAAAGTTCCATAATCCTCTACCTCCTTGCGAAGGAAACCCTCCACAATGGCATATCTGATTACCGGATTCCAGAGCTTGTCGCGCTTGCCCTCACCACAGCCGAACGCATCAAGCAGATGATGCTTGTGAGATGTAATATCGTCGGTAGCACGGCCTTTAACGAAATCGATAAGATACTGGGTACGGAAATTCTCCTTGATAGCCACAACCGACTCAAGTATACACTTGAGTTCATCGGTAGCCTCTAATTTCTCCTTCGGATGCAGACAGTTGTCACAATTATGACAATTCTCCTCTGTATATGTCTCACCGAAATAGTTCAAAAGCAGCTTTCTACGGCAAAGAGAAGACTCTGCGTATGCCTCGGTTTCCTGTAGCAGATGACGACCAATATCCTGCTCTGCCACCTGCTTGTCAGCCATGAACTTCTCCAGTTTCTGAAGATCCTTATGCGAATAGAAAGCTATACAACGTCCCTCGCCACCGTCACGTCCGGCACGACCTGTCTCCTGATAATATCCCTCAAGACTCTTCGGAATGTCATAGTGGATTACAAAGCGTACATCAGGCTTGTCGATACCCATACCGAAGGCGATAGTTGCCACGATAACGTCAATATCCTCCATAAGGAACTCATCCTGGGTCTGATTCCTTACAGGCGTATCAAGCCCGGCATGATATGGACGTGCCTTGATGTCATTGGCACAGAGAACGGCAGCAAGTTCCTCAACCTTCTTCCTTGAAAGACAATACACGATACCGCTCTTACCCGGATTCTGCTTTATGAACCTGATAATCTGCTTATCTATCTGATTTGTCTTCGGGCGCACCTCATAGTAGAGGTTAGGTCTGTTGAACGAGCTCCTGAACTCCGTAGCATCTGGAATGCCGAGGTTCTTCTTTATATCCATTCTCACCTTGTCGGTTGCCGTTGCGGTAAGGGCGATGACAGGCGACTTGCCTATTTCATTTATTATAGGGCGAATCCTACGATACTCAGGACGGAAATCATGTCCCCATTCCGAGATACAATGAGCCTCATCTATTGCATAGAATGAAATCTTAACCTGACGGAGAAACAGGGCATACTCTTCCTTGGTAAGCGATTCCGGTGCCATATAAAGCAGCTTCGTCTTACCTGACAGAATATCATTCTTCACCTTGTCGATAGCAGACTTGTTCATTGACGAGTTGAGACAATGAGCCACGCCGTCGCTCTCACTAATACCATTGATGACATCAACCTGATTCTTCATCAACGCTATAAGCGGAGAGATAACGATGGCTGTCCCATCCATCAAGAGCGAAGGCAACTGGTAGCACAACGACTTACCGCCACCTGTCGGCATCAGCACGAAAGTGTCGTTACCAGCGAGCAGGTTACGGATTATCTTCTCCTGATCGCCCTTGAATTTGTCGAAACCGAACAACTCCTTCAGTTTCTCTGTAAGGTTTAGGTTTTCCATAATAAATGAAAGAGAGACACCCCCTTACCGCCTTTCTAGTGGGAAAGGGGGCGTTTGTCTTTTTTAATAATGCTTCTCCAACTGCTGTGCTGCGTAGTCCTTTGTAACCTCGAATTTCTTCAAGCGCTTACCCGGACACTCGAACATAGCATCGGTCATAACAGTTTCCACGATAGAACGCAAGCCACGCGCACCAAGCTTATACTCTACAGCCTTGTCAACAATATACTCAAGTGCTTCGGTAGTGAAGGTAAGTTCTATCTTATCCATCTTGAACAGTTTGATATACTGTCTTACGATAGAGTTCTTAGGCTCAACGAGAATCCTGCGAAGGGCATCCCTGTCAAGCGGATTGAGATATGTAAGTACAGGCAGACGACCGATAATCTCCGGAATAAGACCGAACGATTTCAAGTCCTGCGGCTTAACGTACTTCATCATCTCTTTCTGATCAATCTTGCGCACGTTCTGCACAGAATTATAACCCACGGTATGCGTGTTCATTCTCTGTGCGATCTTACGCTCGATACCGTCGAAAGCACCTCCGCAAATAAAGAGGATGTTGCGGGTATCAACGTGGATATAATCCTGATCAGGATGCTTACGACCTCCCTTTGGCGGAACGTTAACGATAGTTCCCTCAAGGAGTTTCAACAAACCTTGCTGAACGCCCTCGCCACTCACATCACGTGTTATGCTCGGATTATCGCTCTTACGCGCAATCTTATCAATCTCATCAATAAAGACAATACCACGCTGAGCAGCCTCAAGGTCGAAATCGGCAACCTGAAGCAGACGGCTCAAGATACTCTCAACATCCTCACCCACATATCCTGCCTCCGTGAACACGGTAGCATCAACGATGGTGAAAGGAACATGAAGGAGCTTTGCGATAGTACGGGCAAGGAGAGTCTTACCTGTACCTGTAGAGCCTACCATAATGATATTGCTCTTCTCTATCTCCACGCCATCGTCCTCGTCAGGCTGCTGCAAACGCTTGTAGTGGTTATATACAGCAACCGAGAGATATTTCTTTGCCTCATCCTGACCTATGATATATTGGTCAAGATATTCCTTTATCTCATTAGGCTTAGGAACTTCCGAGAGACGAGGAGCCTTGTCATAGCCGGAAGACTTATCATCAGCCTTCTTTGCACCCTCCGGACCAAAGCCTTGCGCACAAACTATATCATAAGCCTGACGTGCACAATCCTCACAGATATAGCCATTCAAGCCTGTTATCATCAGACGTACCTCATTCTCGCTACGTCCGCAGAAATTGCATATGTTCTTTTTCTTGTTCATTATTTCTTCACCAGCACAGCATCAATCATACCATACTCCTTTGCCTCCTCTGCTGTCATCCAATAGTTGCGGTCAGAGTCTGTCCATACCTTCTCATAAGGAGTATGAGAGTGGTTGGAGATAATGGTGTAGAGTTCCTTCTTGAACTTCTGAATCTCCTTTGCCTCAATCTCGATGTCAGAAGCCTGTCCCTGAACGCCGCCAAGAGGCTGATGTATCATCACGCGTGAATGTGGAAGCGCAGAACGCTTGCCTTCCTGTCCGGCAACAAGCAACACAGCACCCATAGAAGCTGCCATACCGGTACAGATTGTAGCGACATCGCTTGAGATGAACTGCATAGTGTCATATATGCCAAGACCGGCAGTAACGCTGCCGCCAGGAGAATTGATGTATATTGAGATATCCTTGCCAGGATCAGTTGAATCCAGATACAGCAACTGTGCCTGAATCGTATTTGCGGTATAGTCGTTGATCTCCGTACCGAGGAAGATAATCCTATCCATCATCAAACGCGAGAAGACATCCATCTGTGTGACGTTCAACTGACGTTCCTCAAGAATGTAGGGATTAAGGTACTGTGCCTGTGTCCTCATAACATCGTCAAGAGCCATGCCATTCATTCCGAGATGGCCAGTAGCATATTTTCTGAAATCGCTTCTTAAATTCATTTGTTATATTGCTTTTCTTACTGTTTAGTAACACAAAGTTACGAAGAAAACAGCGAATGTGCAAAATTTAAATGTTAAAAAAAAGGAAAAAGGCTCAAAACAAGCCTTTTCCCCATACCTTAACACATACTCATGTGATTATTTTCACCTCAGTATGCCTATATTATAATTGTAAACAATAAAATACTCCCTTTGATGTCCAATTCCTGCGAACGGACTTACAACGGATTTACAACGGACCTGTAACGGACCTGTAACGGACCTACCCTTAACGTGAATTTGCCGTCGCGCTAACCTTAATTTATCCTATACTCAATAGCGCTCTTGCTGTCAAGGAAGTCAATCAGAGACTTTGAAACACCTACACGACGAGTCTGCGAGACAAGATTGACAGGACGCATCAGCTTAACGGAATGGCACAGCACGTCAACCTCCACCTGACCCGGCGATTTCTCTATCTCGTTCACGAGTTCGGTGGCATCAAGTTCGGTAAGGTCATCCACATTGACAAGGAGCGTGAGCTTACGGATAAATTTGTCACGCACATCCACAAGATATTCCACGTCAAGAACCTTACTACTTATATAACTGCTCGTAGGGAACTTCTTCTCGAACTTCATCTTGATATACAGCGAACTGCCCTTGATGAATTTACCGCGCCATTGTGCCCAGTCGTCGAAGAAGGCAAGCTCACCTGCTCCCTCATAGTCTTCCAATGTAACAATACCGAATGGCGTTCCTCGTTTGGTAAAGCCCTCGCGAAGATCGGTCACGATACCGCCAACGGTCACAACCTCCAGCTTCGCAAGTTCTTCCTTGTCGGCTTCCTTGCCCAGTTCCATACATTTCTTGTTACACAGGTTCTTCAACACAACCGCATACTCGTCAAGCGGATGTGCTGATAGATAGATGCCCACGAGGTCACGCTCACGGTTCAGACGCTCTATGGCGCTCCATTCCTCTGCCTGTACAGGTTTCGGTTTGGTTATCTCCACGCTTCCGAAATCGCCGAAAAGCGAATTGGCTGCCTCTGCCTTTGCCGACTGATACTGGTTGCCGTAACGGCTCAGCATATCGATGAAAGTATAGCCACCGCTATTGCCCGTAACATACTGCTCTCGTGGCAAGCCGAAGCCGTCAAGACCGCCGCTAATGGCAAGACACTCAAGCGCTTTCTTGTTCATAGAGGATGAAGGCACGCGCTCTACAAGAGAATAGATGTCACTATACGGACCGTTCGCTTCCCTCTCGGCTATAATAGCCTGTACGGCGGCATCGCTCATACCCTTGATACCTGAAAGCCCGAAACGGATCTCGCCTTTCTTGTTCACGGTAAAGCCATCCATAGACTCGTTCACATCAGGTCCCTTGGTTGGTATGCCAAGAACCTTACACTCGTCCATGAGTTTCGTGATTTCCTTGATATCCGAGCGACGGCGAGTCATAAGGGAAGCCATGAACTCGGCAGGATAATTAGCCTTCAAATATGCCGTCTGATATGCCACCCACGAATAGCAAGCGGCATGCGACTTATTGAAAGCATAGGAAGCGAACTTCTCCCAGTCAGCCCATATCTTCTCAAGGATCTTAGGGTCGTGACCGTTTGACACACCGCCCTCAATGAACTTAGGCTTCATTTTGTCAACGATGTCCTTCTTCTTCTTACCCATCGCCTTACGGAGGGCATCCGACTCGCCTCGGGTGAAGTTGGCAAGCTGACGCGAAAGAAGCATCACCTGCTCCTGATAAACCGTGATTCCGTAGGTATCCTTCAGGTACTTCTCCGTACAAGGGATATCATATTTGATTTCCTCACGTCCGTTCTTTCGAGCAATAAACGAGGGGATATAGTCCATAGGCCCCGGACGATACAAAGCATTCATCGCTATAAGATCCTCGAAGACAGTAGGATGAAGTTCGCGGAGATACTTCTGCATACCAGCCGACTCAAACTGGAATGTTCCCACTGTCCTACCCTCCTGATAGAGCTTATACGTAGCCGGGTCGTCAATAGGAATATGGTCAAGGTCTATGTCTATGCCTCGTGTCTGCTTTACAAGCTTACAGCATTCCTTCTGCTCGGAAAGGGTTTTGAGTCCTAGGAAGTCCATCTTGATAAGACCTGTTGACTCGATAACGTGACCGTCATACTGGGTAACGGCCGTCTTTATCTCAGGGAAATCCGGGTCATCGGCAGTTGATACCGGCACATGGTCGGAGATAGGGTCTCGGCAGATGATGAATCCACAGGCATGAATACCAGTCGAGCGAACTGTTCCCTCAAGCATCTTGGCATATTTGATAGTATTTGCCTCACGTGGATCGGCACTCGCCTCTGCCTGCTGAAGTTCAGGAGTACATTTGGAAGCTTCTCCACACGAGCAACATCCTTGATGGAGTTCTTTGCCGCCATCGTACCGTATGTAATGATATGGGCACAGTTCTCCTTACCATATTTATTCATCACCCATTGAAGCACCTTACCTCGGCCGTCATCGTCGAAGTCGGTATCAATATCAGGCAAGGATATACGATCAGGATTAAGGAAACGCTCGAAAAGGAGATCGTATTTCAGAGGGTCTATCTTCGTGATACCGAGACAATAAGCCACCACGCTTCCAGCTGCAGAACCACGTCCCGGCCCTACCCATACGCCAAGTTCATCACGAGCGGAATTGATAAAGTCAGACACGATAAGGAAGTAGCCAGGGAAACCCATCGTCTTCATGATATGAAGTTCGAAACGTATTCTGTCCTCCACATCCGAAGGTATTCCGTAAGAGCCTTTTATCAATTTGTCAGCCGTGAGGTTGTCTGCCTTACCACTACCATATATCCTCTGCGCTCCCTCGTAGGCCAGTTTTGCAAGATAGTCGGCCTCGAACTTCACTCGATAGATCTTATCATAACCGCCGAGTTTCTTTATCTTTTTCAAGCCCTCTTCCTCCGGCATCTGATTCTCGCCGTTTTCGTCGCTTGTGAACTCCTTGAAAAGGTCTTCCTCGGTATATTTTTTTCGCCATTCCTCTTCCGTTCCAAATTCCTCCGGAATCGGGAAGAAAGGCATGATAGGGTCGCTCTCTATGTTATACGTCTCAACCTTGTCGAGAATCTCAATGGTATTGCTCAGAGCCTCTGGAACGTCGGCGAAAATCTCATTCATCTCCGCCTGTGTCTTGAACCACTCCTGCTTCGTATAGCGCATACGGTTAGGGTCGTCCAAGTCCTTACCTGTTGAAAGACATAGCAGATGGTCGTGTGCCTCCGCGTTCTCCTTATCAACGAAGTGGGAGTCATTCGTACATATCAGTTTTATCCCATACTCCTTCGCAAACTCAATCAGCACGCGATTAGCCTTCTGCTGCAAAGGGAAGGTCTCACGATTAGCCATGACGCTTGGATCTGTCACCTCATGGCGTTGCAGTTCTAGGTAATAGTCATCCCCCCAAATGCTATGATACCATTCCACAGCCTCACGAGCGCCCTCAATATCTCCTTCGATAATCTTTTTAGGCACCTCGCCACCGATGCAGGCAGAGCAGATGATAAGATCTTCATGGAACGCAGCAAGATCCTTTCTGTCAGTTCTCGGACGACCATAATAACCGTCCACCCACGCACGCGACACGAGGCGGATAAGGTTCTTGTAACCGTTGAAATTCTTGGCAAGAACGATGAGGTGATAGCCGCCGAGGTCGCCATTGGCCTTAACCATATCCTCCTTGTTGTGATGCGCGACATACATCTCACAACCGAAGATTGGCTTGAACGGTTCCTTGCCATCAGCCTTGAGTTTCTTGTTGACTCCGTTACAATAGTCAAACAGTTCCTTTATACCGAACATATTTCCATGGTCGGTAATGGCAATACCCTTCATTCCGTCGGCAACAGCCTTGTCTACGAGCTTACTGATAGACGCCTGTCCGTCAAGTATGGAATAATACGTATGAACGTGTAGATGAATAAAATCCTGCATAGACGCAAAATTACGGAAAAATCACAAGACAACCTTATATAATGGTCAAAAAGAACAATAAAGTGACGAAAATATGGAAAAAATTTGCTATTTTCGATAAAATCATGTATCTTTGCACGGAATTATGTACCCCAAATACGAAACTTGTCCTCCAAAAATGGGAAAAAGAATAAAAAAAATTAAGAAAATCAGATTGCACCGAGAAGGTACTGATACATTAATCTACGGCCTAATGTTCATTGTAGCAATCGGTATAATATTGTGGCGTTCCTTCGAGACCCACATTCCTTTCTATTGTTTTGCAGTAGTCGCTGTTACAATTTATTGTATAGTCGTAAACTTCTTCCGTTGTCCTATCCGATATTTTTCAGAAGAAGACACGGAGAATACCGTTGTTGCCCCTGCTGACGGACGTGTCGTTGTCGTTCAGGAAGTAGAGGAAGACAAATACTTCCATGAGCCACGCATCATGGTCAGCATCTTCATGAGCCTCTTCAACGTTCACGCCAACTGGTTCCCTGTTGACGGAAAGGTGAAACTCGTACATCATCAGAACGGAGCTTTCCACAAGGCATGGCTCCCTAAGGCAAGTGAAGAGAACGAGATGGCAGACATCATCATCACAACCGACAATGGAGTTGATGTGCTATGCCGCCAGATTGCTGGTGCCATGGCTCGCCGTATCGTGACCTATGCAAAGGAAGGTGAGGACTGCTATATTGACGAGCACCTCGGCTTCATCAAGTTCGGCTCACGTGTTGATCTCTTCTTGCCACTCGGCACAGAAATAAACGTTAAACTCGGTCAGGCAACAACTGGCAATCAGACGGTAATAGGAAAACTAAAATAAAGAAGCCCCCTCTATCCCCCCGAGGGGGGAATTTACTATATACACAGATAAACATTCAGGAGGCTAATAATAAAAATAGCGCATTACCCCCAGCGTAATAGTCATGAACATTCATTACTATTAAAATGATGCCCCCTCGGGGGTAAGGGGGGCAGACAAGATGAAGAAACATATCCCAAATACAATAACCTGTTGCAACCTTATCTCCGGATGTGTTGCAACAGTATTTGCTTTATTCGGCATTCCGGAGATGGCTCTGCTGTTCATCATTCTCGGAGCTGTCTTTGACTTCTTCGATGGAATGACAGCAAGAGTACTCGGCGTATCAAGTCCTATCGGCAAGGAACTCGACTCTTTGGCTGACGACGTCACATTCGGCGTTGCTCCGGCAAGCATACTGTTCTGGTTCCTCGGTATCATCGACTACCCTTCATTCCTTGAAGGATGGCGCAACGTGATTCCTTTCCTTGCATACATCATCGCGGCTTTCTCTGCTCTGAGACTTGCAAAGTTCAATCTCGACACACGCCAAACAACATCATTCATCGGACTTCCGACTCCTGCCAACGCCCTCTTCTGGGGCTCACTCATCGTAGGACTGGGCACACAGATGATGTTTTGGGCATACTCCTTGCCTCTGCTTCTTATCGGCATCATGGTAAGCTCATGGCTCCTTATAGCCGAGATTCCTATGTTTGCCCTCAAGTTCAAGCATTGGGGATTCAAAGGTAACGAGATAAAATACGGTTTCGTTATCTTTAGCGCAATAGCTCTTATCGGCGGTATTGCATACGGCATCGTGAAAGAGAACATACACATCTGCTATCTTCCTTTCAGCATCATCATACTTGCCTACATAGCAGTATCAATCGCTACACAGAAGAAATAAATGCACATATTATTAGTCATATTACTGCTGTTGCTGTTGTTTGTTCTCGTGCCGCTTCTCTTCATCGGGGTAGTTGCATACGCCAAGCTCAGAGGCTTGTGGTACAAGCTAACTGGACGCCCGCAACCTGATCCATTCAAAGGATTCAACGGCAGTTTCAACACCCGGAGCAGCTCACGCCCAAACGACACCCAAGACCGTCAGCAGCAAGCCTCACAGGCAGGCTCTTCAAGCAATGGCAAGAAGATATTCTCTGCCGACGAAGGTGAGTATGTTGATTTTGAGGTGGTGGATTAATATATGACTAAGGTCAAAGGTCTAAGGACTAAGGTTCTTAGCCATCAACTTTCAACCTTTGATTTTTGAGTTATGAAACATCTGATTCTATTATTCCTACTCGCACTATGCAGCTCCGTCCACGCACAGATTCCCGCAGGAAGGAGCAAGACAGTCACCATGTTTAGTGATTTCCAGCCGGCCATCATCAAACTGAAGGACGGCAAGTCAAGTGTGCACAAGCAGACGAACATCTTCCTCAAGAGCAGTACACTCGTATACAAGAAAGCCCCTACAGGCGAGATAATGGAAGCTTCCATGCCATTAGTGGCTGGCATTACCTTTGGCGACCGCAACTTCATCAACGTGAAGAACCAGCTTGCTGAAGTCGTTGCCACAGAAGGTAACGCAAGTCTCGTGCGTGTTCGAGTAGTTGACGTTGAGACCATGAAGGGCGAATACCTGAACAACAGCACCATAACAAACTCATCCATGCTCGACGACCTCAACGCTGGACGCTTGATCGGCGAAAGCATGTCAACAACACGCGTTGACGGCGCAGAGGATGAAGAGCCATATCCTCTCATGGACACATACTACTATGTTGTAGGTGACAAAGTCACCCTTGCCCATGAGCGTTCCATTAAGTCTGCCATAAAGAAAGACCAGCGACATGACTACGAGGTTATCATCTCCAATGGATTCAGTTGGGCAAGACAGGAAGACCTTGTAAAACTGCTCAAGCTCTTCAAGTAATGAATTACATCTTCGACCTTGCAGGCGTTATCATAAACCTCGACCTTGAGCGCGACACGAAAGCACTCAACTATATCGGACTGCCCGACTTCGAAGGCTGCATACGACAGCCAGAAATAGCAGTCCCTACCCTCTCCTATCTCAACGGACTTATGTCCGAGCAGGACTACTGCGACACCATCCGTCCGCTATGCCGCGAAGGGATAACCGACGAGGACATCCTATGGGCTATGGACGATGTTCTCGACACTATTCCCAAATCACGCATACAGATGCTTCTCGAACTTCGCAAGCATCACAAGGTGTATCTGCTAAGCAACATCTACGACAGAGGCTGGAAAATTGCCAAAAACGCCTTCCACAAGCATGGAGTTGAGCCCGAAGACTGCTTCGACCAGCTCTTTCTCTCACACGAACTACAGCTTGCCAAACCCGATCCTCGCATCTTCCAAGCCGTAATCAACGCAACAGGCATAACTCCCGAAGACACCCTTTTCTTCGACGATTCAAGGAGCAATATCGAGACGGCAAAATCCCTCGGATTCCAGGCTCACCTCGCCCCTATGAACAATCTCGAAGAAGTCTTTAAAATTAACGAGTAACACTTGTTTTTAATTTGATGAGCGTTAGCGAAGAACTTGCGAAGCTTGATGAGCGTTAGCGAATAATTTACTTTCCAACTAAACACTAAGGCGCAAAGGATTTCCGAATATTATCTTGCATATCAAAATCATCATCCCTTTCTTTATACAAAGAAAAGAGGTTGGAACAGGACGCTCCAACCTCGGACGATTTCGCTTTTTAAGAAAAAAATGCAAAACGAAATCAATATTGGGTGCAAATATAGTGAATTTATTCAGAAACACAAAATTTTACGCCATTATTTTTGAAAATTAACACACTTATTTGTAAATCTAATTTTTTTTCCATAACTTTGCACTTTGAAAATCAAAGACGTGCGCCAACCTTTAGGGGTTGACATGCACTATTTTCCAAATGCGAATATCAAAGAGATTTGCACTTTGAAAATCAAAGACGTGCGCCAGCCTTTAGGCTGACTCGCACTATTTTCCAAATGTAAATTATAAGGCATTTGCATCTTGATTATATCATGATTATATCCAACGATAAAAAATCAACGAAATAAATGAATAAACTAACTTTTTTGTTTTTTTCCGCTCTTGTTTTCCCTTTGACCATAATTGCCCAGACATGGGACGACGCTAAGTACAAAGCCATTGAGGCAAGTATCGTTGCGCCTACATTCGCTGATGCGGAGTTCGACATCACAGCCACAGGCATCACAACGGCATCAACGCCGAATGAGATACAGACGGCTATCAACGCCACTATCGACAAATGCTCCGAGGCTGGCGGCGGAAAGGTCATCATTCCTCCCGGAACATGGAAGACTGGAGCCATTACCCTGAAAAGCAACGTCAACCTTGTGGTCAAGGCAGGCGCAACCCTGCTTTTCGCCTACGACCCCTATCTCTATCCGCTGGTGAAGACACGCTGGGAAGGTCTCGACATAATGAACTACTCCCCTTGCATCTATGCATATCAGGCTAAGAACGTAGCCATCACGGGCGACGGAATCATCGACGGAAACGGCACAAAGGACACATGGTGGAAATGGTGCGGAGCTGCGAAATACGGCTACGACAGCAACACGCTCCAGAGCCAGGCAAACGAATACGCAGGTAAAAACGCCCAGTACAAGCAGGTGGATGCCGATGGTAAGGTGCTCAGCAACCGCAACACCCTTCTCTGGATGGCAGACAACAACATTCCTACCGAAGAACGCGTCTTCGGACTCGGATGCGGTATGCGTCCGCAGCTTGTCAACTTCTACGAGTGCGAGAACGTGCTCGTTGACGGCGTCATCTTCCTCCGCTCCCCGTTCTGGGTTATCCACCCTGTATTGAGCAAGAACGTAACCGTACGCCGCTGTAAGATCATCAACGACGGACCTAACGGCGACGGATGCGACCCTGAGTCATGCGAGAACGTGCTCATCGAGAAATGTATCTTCAACACAGGCGACGACTGCATAGCAATCAAGTCAGGACGTAACGGCGACGGACGACGCACCCCGCGTCCTTCAAAGAACATCATCATCCGTGGATGCACGATGGAAGACGGACATGGCGGCGTGGTCATCGGTAGCGAGATAAGCGCAGGCGTACAGAACGTCTTCGCCGAGGACTGCCGTATGGACTCCCCTAACCTCGACCGCGTGCTACGCATCAAGACAAACACTTGTCGTGGAGGAGTTACCGACGGCATCTACATGCGTAACGTGACCGTGGGACAATGCCGCGAGGCAGTCCTGCGTATCAACCTCCAGTACGAGCCCAAGGAGAAGTCAAAGCGCGGCTTCACCCCTGTGGTGCAGAACATCTACATGGAGAATGTCACCTGTAAGAAGTCAAAGTACGGCATTCTGCTCAACGGCCTTGAGGACACCGTGGCTATCAATAACATCAGTCTGAAGAACTGCACCTTCAACGGTGTAACCGACAAGCCTATCCAGAAGACAGGCAAGGTGGGCACGAAGCTGAAGTTCAGCAAACTCATCATAAACGACAAGCTCATACTCGCCAAGGCACCATACAAGCACTACTCAGAGTGGATGACATGGAGCGAGATGAAGCGTGTGAAGCATCCGTTCTACCTCGACTTCACCGACGAGGCTATAGAGCCTAACGGAAAGTGGTCATACGCGGTGGGCATCGAACTGGAGAGCATGCTCGACACATGGCGCGCATACCTCAACGACGATGTGCTAAAGTACCTCAAGGAATACCCAGCCCGAATGATTGACGAGAACGGAAGCATCAAGGGCTACAACCAGTCGGAATACAGCCTCGACAACGTACGCCCCGCACGTTTCATTCTGCGCATGAACCGACTCTTCCTCGGTGACAACGAGGTAAGGACATACGGCACAGAGAAAGCCGTAGAGAACGTCTTTAACCAGATGAAGTCACACCCTCGCACCACAACGGGCAAGGACGGGCGCGGAGTCTTCTGGCACAAGAATATATACCCTAATCAGGTATGGCTCGACGGCCTCTACATGGGACTCCCGTTCTTCACCATGATTGCCGGTGAAATGGAGGAAAAGGACGAGAAAAACGTTGCCAAGCAGGTCTATGACGACATAGTCAACCAGATGGCAGTAACATTCGAGAAGACATACGACGAGAAGACAGGACTCTGGAAACATGCCTGGGACGAGAACAAGTCAATCTTCTGGGCAGACAAGACCACAGGCCTCAGCCAGCACACATGGTCACGTGCCCTCGGATGGTTCGCAATGGCTATGACCGAAGTACTTGACGAGCTTCCCGAGAGCTACACACGCCGCAAGGAAGTGAAGGACATGCTCCAGAAGGTGATGACCGCCGTGGTGAAGTATCAGGACGCAAAGACAGGCGTATGGTACGATGTCATGGACGTCAAGGACCCTAAGAACTACCTCGAATCCACCGCCTCATGTATGTTCTCCTACGTGCTCCTCAAGGGCTCACGCCTCGGCTATCTCGATGCCTCATTCAAGCAGGCAGGCATAAAGGCATACGACGGCATCATCAATGAGTTCATCAAGATAAACAACGACAAGACGATCTCCCTCACCAACTGCTGCTCAGTCAGCGGTCTCGGTCCTGACGACAATCCAAGTCGTGACGGTTCCTTCGAGTACTACATCTCAGAGCCTATCCGCGACAACGACGCCAAGGGCATCGCCCCATTCATCTGGGCAAGTCTCGAAATGGAGCGAGACAAGGCAGAAACCGTCAAACTGGGGTACTGAGAGTAAAACAATAAACTATTATGAAGAAATTAAGACAGTCGTTTGTCCGAAAACTGTCTGGAAGACAGTACTATTCGTAACCCCGTACATACGAGTGAAACGAGGATGTGCGGGGGATATAGTGCCAATCCCCACTACTGCCTGGAGGGCAGTACATCGCCAATCAGGTACAGCCTTCCAGGCTGATTAGTTGATGGATATTCTATATCCGAGGGCATCCTCTCCTTCGTCGAGTATGCACCTCGGTTACTCATGGTGTTGCCTTCCAGGCAATAACGAACAAGTGACAGTCTTCTTTCTGATGAGCATAGCGAATAAACTTAAATTATGAAGAAACTAAAGATTAGGCAGATCATCATGGCTATCACAGCCGTAATCACCGTCACCTCATGCGGCAACAGCGATGAGTACGACGGCGACTGGGACGACATGATTTGGAAAACAGAAGTGAAAGCAACAGAGCAAGATGGAACATACTTAGTTGCCGCAACAGGAGGTGAGTTAACCTTCTCTTGTAAGAACTATCAACACCCGTGGATATCAGAAGCCTTATATGCCGGAGAATACTATAATCCCGACGTTCAAGATGATGAACACCACACAATAAACAGGCAAAAATTATCCCTTGACTGGTTCAAGGCAGAAATAACAGGTAACCTGCTCAAGGTCACTTTTGCCCCGAATCAGGCAACGACGGAAAGACCCATCAAGCTTTACGTCACCGCCGGCGATATCTTCTACTCCTTCACTTTCAAGCAATCAGCAAACAAATAGCATAAAAGAGCCTGTCCATATCGGATAGGCTCTTTCGTTTTCCTTATGCTTATATGTATAGCCAAAAGTTGTGGCTATAAGACGGCTGTAGGCCGATAATGTAAAATATTCTTGTATTTAGTACAAATTCTATATTATTTAAGTTGATAAATGGTTATTGGATGGTTGTAAGAATGAATTTGCGGAAATCGTCAAGATCCTTTTGGTTGGGATGCCCCATGTGAATAGGTCCCATCGAGCCTTTGCATGAAAACTCTTTCTCTGAAACGGCGATGCCCCTTGCCTGAAGCATCTCACGCATCTGAGGTACAGGCGACTTGATGATGGCGCTCGAGCCAAAGCAGACTACATTTTTCACCTTGTCGGGAGTAAGCGTGTTAATGAATTCTACGATGCTGTTATCTACTTTCTCCAATAGCACACCGCTACCTAAATAAAGTGTATCTACAGGCTCGCTCAGACGGACGGTTGCCAGTTCTGGACGTGTATTGGTTAGTTCACCAACAATCTTTGCCATCTTTTCTGTATGGCCAAATTTGCTAAAATATCGGATTGCTGTTTTCATCTTTTGTTTTTTTTGCTTCAAACTATCATTTTTTCTATTTCTCCCTTATGCTCGAATAGGGTACAGCCACCAGTATGTTCCCAGCCGAGGGCCTTAGCTGCACGAATCTTGCGGAACAGAGGCGACTGTAATGCCTTCCTTATGCCCATCGTGGCAACATTGCTGTCGCTGAAAGGTGAGAACGGGCAAGGTTCTGCCGAGCCGTCAGGACCTATGTGGAAGAACCCGCGACCAGAGGCAAGACAACCGCCAAGAGCCTTCTCATCACCTGGGAATGAAAGGAAAATAATATCTGCATAGGCATTACGACGCTCCTCAAGCAGAGCTTCCATTTCTGCCACATGCTCGTCTCCGAAGGCGAGGTGTTCCGTACCCTTCTCCGTTGACACATATTCTATAAAGAACACTATCTTGCAGCCATATCCTCGCAAGGTATCAATGAATTGTGGCGAAGTAACGAGATGATAGTTCTCTGTTGTTACTGTGATGCTTGTGCCAAAGAAAAGGCCTTCCTGCTTCAGCATTTCCATCGACTGCATGGCACGTTTGAATACACCTTGACCTCGACGTTCGTCAGTACCCATGGCTGTTCCTTCTATGCTGATGATAGGCACCATGTTGAGATTATCCTTCAGAAATTTCATATAGGAAGGACCTATGAGCGTGCCATTGGTGAAAATGGGGAATATCATATCTTTCACCTCTGCTATTTTCTCAAGAATATCTTTCCTCATGAATGGCTCACCACCTGCTATAAGCGAAAAGTTGATGCCCATGTCGGCAGCTTCCGTGAAGATGGTTTTCCATTGATCGGGTGTCAGAGTCGCTTTCTGGTTAGCTTTCTCATCCTCGGCTATGCCGTTGCTGCGTGCGTAGCATCCTTTGCAATGTAGGTTGCAAGTGGTAGAGATACTGCTGATGAGGAATGGCGGCACCTCCAGTTCTTCCTGTTCCAGCATTTTCCTACGCCGTTTCTCCGACTTCTGAAAGAGCGCCTGCATACGGAATGCGAACTTAGCCTCACGCGGATTTGACAGCACGCTCTTATATGCTTTCGCCATTATTGTGCGGATGCTGTTGCTCATGTAAGCTCCCAGATCAAGCGTTCCATTTGTTGCCATATTTATTTCTTTAATGTTTCGATGATTGAATCAAGTTCCTTTGCCAGATGCAGATAGTCGGCTTGCTTTAGAGGACAGGCTGAAAGCTGTTCTCCCATGCCTGAAGGAATCTTTGCATAAGCCTCCTCTTCCAAAGCCTTGCCCTTTGGCGTCAGACTGACAATCTGCTGACGTTTGTCCTTATCGCCTTTCTTACGGATGACGATACCCAGCTTCTCCATGCGTTGGAGTAGTGGAGTGACCGTATTCGTTTCAAGAAGCAGGCGATTGGCAATGTCACATACAGGCTGTTCGTCCTTTTCCCAAAGCACCATCAGTACGAGGTACTGAGGATAGGTGATACCTAGAGCTGTCAATATCGGTGTGTAGGCCTGCGTAATCAGCCTTGTCGCCGTATAGAGACGGAAGCAAACTTGATTATCGAGTTGTAACTCTGCGTGCATACTCTAAACTCTAAACTCTAACCTCTAATCACTAACCAAGCATCGTCTCAACGTCCTTCTCAAAGTCCTTTGGCTCTGTGGTTGGAGCGTAACGCTTAATAGTCGCGCCGTCCTTCGAAATGAGGAACTTAGTGAAATTCCACTTGATGTCATTGTCTTTCTCCACGCTATTGCTGATAGCCTTGAAGAGAGTCTTGGCAGCCTTTGCCTTCAGTCCGATATACTCCTCTGTTGGAGCCTGCTCCTTCAGATACTCGAAGATTGGTTCTGCATTTGCACCGTTCACGTCAGTCTTCTTCATAATCTGGAAGGTCACGCCATAGTTGATCTGACAGAACTCTGCAATCTCTCCATCCGTACCTGGATCCTGCTCCTTGAACTGGTTGCATGGGAAACCGATGATTACCAGACCCTTGTCCTTGTATTTCTGGTTCAGTTCCTCAAGTCCAGCGAACTGAGGTGTGAAACCACACTTGCTTGCTGTGTTTACAATCAGCAGCACCTTACCTTCGAACTGAGAGAAATCAATCTCCTTTCCTTTGCTTGTTAAAGCCTTGAAATCATAAATCTTTGCCATATCTTTTTATTTTATGTCGTTTGCGATATTTTCCGAGTGCAAAGATAAGAAAAATAATTTATATCGCAAGCGATTTAATTTAAAGTTTAGAACAATTTAACAAATGTCGTGCGTGACATACCCTTTATGCTTCTCTTGAAAAAGTTTTTTCAGAGGATAAAATGCCAATTGGCAATTCTCCATTCTTTAAGGGCTTGTTATGAGTTCGTTGCCTTCGCTATACCTTCGTTCTGCCTATGCTCCCAAGCCGATATACGGATGGGACTTGGAAGGGAGTTACAGCGGACTTATGTACCTACGGCGGACTCCCCCTGGCTTGCCCCAGAAACCATTATATGGCATATTTCATTTTTTTACTGATGATTTAATGGAGTTACTCTATTTCTCCAGTTTCTTCAAAGACTCTATATTTCTGAGAAATTCATCCTTGCCACCATAGTAATGGTTGTATATTTTTAGTACGTTACCATTTCGGTCAAGGGCTTCATAGTGAGGAATGCCAGAGAATTTGAAAAGATCCATATACTTATTGTATTCGTCTTGTGGCACGCGATAGACCTCTGCTCCATTCAGATTCTCAGCTACATACTCATCGTATTGTTTCTGTGGAGAATCCTTGTCGCCTGTGATATAGACAAACTCGAAATCAGGATTGTTACGTAATTCTTCTCGCCACGGTTTACTTGATTCTATGTTCGCACGGCAAGGACCGCAGAATGTTGACCAGAAATCGAGGTAAACATACTTGCCCTTGTATTTGTCGGTTATCTTTTTAAGAAGCGTGGTAGCCTCACGTTCTGGAAGTGAATAGGACATTTGTTTGTCGTTGAGACCATAGCTAACATATTCGTCAAGCAAAGACTCATACATAGGATTGTGAAGAGCTGCCTTGACTTTTTGGGTTCTCTGCATGATGCTTTCGACTTGTTTGTTTACCATGATGTCTACGGAATCTGCTGGATAACAATTCATAATACCACTCTTGAAATTTATGAAATTATAGCCCGATTCACTTGAATTGTAATAAAAATCTTTAAGGTATCTCATCTTCATAGGTAATGAAATTTCGCTTCCTCCAAAGATATCCTTGTCTATATTCATTCTAATACTATCTATAGTGCAAATATCATAAGGTATGAACATTCTTCCATCTTTAGTATCTTCGAAATAGCCAGTACCCTGATCAAAAACAGGCCCCCCCATTGTATTACTTATAAAAAGGTAATAATCTGGGGCACTTAATGTCAAGGGGTCATTTAATGGCATTTTACGTAATAACGAGTAGTTCTTTGGCGAAATGATATCTTTGAGCGAATCTGGTAATTCTTCCTTCGGAGTCATTCTTAATTTCATCCCATTAATGTCATATAACCAATACATGCCGACTGCAAGGGCATAGGCTACCTGCATTGACTGCTTTCCCATAATATACTCGATATCATTATAGTGGAAACGCTCTGCAAGATAGTCATGGGTTGCAAGTGCGTTCTCGTATGCATCTTCTACGATTTTGATATAACTCTTAAAACCGCATTTGTTTACAATTTGGGGTAACGTATTATATTTGCTATCTGTGAAATACAGTGGCATATTTGATGTAATGGCAGAGTATTCTGTTGGCTTGCCAGAAGGATAGCTGACGGTTGCTTTTCCATACTGATTTATTGTGAAACAGATAGTTTCGCCAGGCTTGATGAGGAAAGGAATACGTATATTATTATTTGCGTTTAAAACATCAAGGATAGGGTAGTGTAGAACGAATTTATGCTCGAAAGTGCCATCCTCATTAACTTTGATGGCAATTGGCTCGTCTTTACCTTTAAGATTATTTCTATAGTAGATTTTTAATGAACTATATCCCGCAGAACGAGAATAGCCTTCAATCTTTCCCTTGATGCATGTGGTGTCAGTACGGAATAAGTCCTTTCTGAATGCTTCTACCTTCTCTTCGTTGAGTGCGTATGGCTTTATTTTCTCAGGATTATTAGCCTCTGAAATGCCCATGACTCTGTTTTCATAAATAGCAAACCCTTCAAGCATATCAAAGAATTTGGTGGTGAGAGGCATAGGTTCGAAGACAAGTGTCATAGTAGCCACACCATGCTCATCAACAGGGATAGGAGTTTGTGGTGGAAATTCCTTAATGAACTTTAGCTTATAGTTCTTGTTGTCATCTCCGTAAAGGTGTATATGACCAAGAATC
>CADCHG010000025.1 GCA_902801155.1 uncultured Prevotellaceae bacterium
GCTTTCGCAGATAAATAAGGATATTACGTATAAATATGGCAGATGGAATACGAGAGGTATCTGGGATAAGAATTATGCGGAGACCCGTATTCCAGGAATTCCTGCTGCTATCTTAGAGATGTTCTCGCATGAGAATCTGTCTGATATGCTGTATGGACATGATCCTAATTTCAAGTTTACTCTCTCACGCTCCGTGTATAAGAGTGTGGTGAGATATCTGGCTGCTAAGCATAATAGGAAGGCTGTAATCCAACCGCTTGCTCCGCATCGTTTTAGGGCTCTTGTGGATTCATACGGTAGGGCTGTTCTTTCTTGGGAAGAGACCGTGGATTCTCTTGAAACCTCAGCAAAGCCCGACTCATACATATTATATACAGCATCAGACGATGGCGATTTTGACAATGGTACTATTGTAAGGGCAAGAAAGACTACCGTGAATTTAGTGGCAGATAAGGTGTACCGTTTCAAGGTTACTGCAGCCAATAGTGGTGGACAGAGCTTGCCATCCGAGGAACTAGCCTGTGTATGGCATCCAGGAGGCAGGCAGTTGCTTGTCGTTAACGGTTTCCATAGGCTTGCAGGACCTGCTGTTAAGTATAATGATATGGGACTGGCTACTGGTTTTGATATGGCAGAAGATCCGGGGGTGTCATACGGCAGAACTGCATGCTGGACCAGTCAACTGCCTTTCCTTGCAGGTAACGACTTTAATTATACCACAGAGCATGTTCGTGCTATAGCAACAATGAAGAAGTACAGTGTGGCGAGTTGTTCTTCTGAGTGTATAGGTATGGGCGATGTAATGCTGTCAAGATACAGGCTTCTGGACTTGATTCTTGGTAATGAGCGTAATGATGGCTATTCTTTGAAAAGATATCCTTCTATTTCTCCAATGATGAAGTCGGAACTGAGATATTTCAACGGGGCACTTCTTGTAAGCGGCTCTTATGTGGGATCTGATAATCAGACGCCTGCCGATTCTACCTTCTTGGCAGAAGTCCTCTATACCGACTATGTGCGTAAGTATAAGGATCAGTCGGACAGTGCACAGGTCGTTACTGGCATGGGAGTAGACTTTGATGTCTATAGAGCATTGAATGAAGACCACTATGCTTCAACCTCGTCAGACGTGTTACAGCCTCTTGGAACAGCTTTTCCAGCCATGCTCTATGCTGATGGAAGTACGGCTGCAATAGCATGTAAGGAACGTCGAAGCTTCGTTATGGGATTCCCTTTGGAGTGTATCAGAACAGAAGAACAGCGAGGCCTCTGCATGCGAAGTGTACTGAAATTCCTGCTAGAGTAGGTCCACCCAGGCCCTCCTAGAGGGATGTGATATAGTGAGATAAATATTATTAATAATAAATTTAGTCTGTTTTAAGCGAAAGAATGTATAAAACATCCCTCCTTTTGGGAGCGCTTGGGTAGGCTTTAAAAATAAAAGAATATGAAAATACAGGCAAATGCATCAGGTACACGCTCTATTGAGGTTTCAAAAGAGCACCTTGAGACTTTACATAAGTATTCACTACTTAGTGGATTGATAGACAGTAATGGTATTGTGGATGAGCAGGTTCTCGACAAACTGAAACTGAACATCCGTTCGCTTCTTGATTCTGTAGGTACATCAGACAAGGCTCTTCTTGACCTCTGTTTTGATGTAATATACCATAAGGATATGAAGGCACTCGGTCTTCATAATCTCATTTTACTCTACGCTGACACAAAGTTTGATGTGCCAACGGAGGAGGCAAATGTATAAAAAAGTAGAAGGTATAAAGCCGATGAGGAAAGGAAACTATCCACATTACGCTTTATACTTTACACTTTAAACTTTAAGTAAATGCAACTGACAGATTTTCTGCCAACGACAAAAAAAGAGTGTGAGTTAAGAGGGTGGAATGAACTTGATGTAATACTCTTCTCCGGCGACGCCTATGTGGATCATCCATCATTTGGTGCTGCCGTGATAGGTCGTACCCTTGAGGCTGCCGGTTATCGCGTGGCAATCGTGCCACAACCTGACTGGCATGGGGACTACCGTGACTTCAAGAAACTGGGGCGACCAAGGCTTTTCTTCGGCATTTCTCCAGGCTGTATGGATTCTATGGTTAATAAATATACAGCCAACAAGCGTTTACGCTCGGAGGATGCTTATTCGCCTGACGGCCGTCATGACTGTCGTCCAGAGTATCCAACAATCGTATATTCCAAGATTCTCCGTCAGTTGTTTCCCGATGTCCCGATTGTATTGGGAGGTATTGAGGCTTCCCTAAGAAGACTAACCCACTATGACTATTGGGAAGACCGTCTGCGTAAGTGCATCCTTTGTGATAGTGCAGGTGATATCATATCCTATGGAATGGGCGAAAAGACCATTCTTGCCATAGCTGAGCAGTTGGACAGAGGAAGGAAGATAAGTGAAATTACCGAACTTCCTCAAACTGTTTTCCTATGCAGAAAAGAAGATATTCCGGGTGGTATTACCGAGGATGATATTGTGCTCCATAGCCATGAGGAATGTCTTCGTGACAAGAGGGCAGAGGCTGATAATTTCCGACATATAGAGGAAGAGAGTAATAAGGTTCATGCTCAGCGACTTATTCAAGGAGTGGATGGGCGATATGTGGTGGTTAATCCTCCTTATCCGCCTATGACTACCGAGGAGATTGATGCCTCTTTTGATCTGCCTTATACGCGTGTTCCTCACCCTAAGTATAAAGGCAAGAGGATTCCTGCATACGATATGATTAAGTTCTCGGTGAATATGCATCGAGGATGTTTTGGCGGTTGTGCCTTCTGTACTATCTCTGCTCATCAGGGAAAGTTCATAGCTTGCCGTTCAAAAGAGAGTATCATGAGGGAGGTGAAGGAAGTGGTGAAACTTCCTGATTTCAAGGGCTATCTCTCTGATCTTGGGGGACCTTCTGCCAATATGTACGGAATGCACGGACGTAACCTGAAGGCTTGTGCCAAGTGCAAGCGTCCTTCGTGCGTGAATCCTGAGATATGCCCGAACCTTGACACTGACCATTCTGCTCTGCTTGATATCTACCGTTCCGTAGATGCCTTGCCAGAGGTAAAGAAGAGTTTCATTGGCTCTGGCGTGAGATACGACCTCCTGCTTCATCACAGTAAGGACGAGAAATCCAATCAGGCAGCAAGGGAATATACCCGTGAACTTATCTGCAATCATGTGAGTGGCAGACTGAAGGTTGCGCCTGAGCATACTTCAGATGCCGTTCTGAAGTTGATGAGAAAACCTTCTTTCAAGTTGTTTGAAGAGTTCAAGCGTGTATTTGATAAGATAAACCGTGAGGAGGGCTTGCGACAGCAGCTCATCCCGTATTTCATTTCCTCACATCCAGGATGTCATGAGGAAGATATGGCTGACCTTGCAATCAAAACCAAGCGTCTGGACTTCCAACTTGAACAAGTTCAGGACTTTACCCCTACGCCTATGACCGTTAGTACAGAGACGTGGTATAGCGGATATGATCCTTACACCCTTGAGCCTGTATTCTCTGCCAAGACGCCAAAGGACAAACTTGCCCAAAGGCAGTTCTTCTTCTGGTACAAACCAGAGGAAAGACGTAATATTGAGCAGTCGCTACGCCGAATCGGAAGACCGGATTTGATAAAGGAACTTCTTGGTCAGGTACCTGTTCCTGATAGACGTGAGCATAGTCGTGATAACGCGAGAAACTCTTCTCGTGATTACCCACGAGATAATAGAAAGCCTGAGCGGAACAAACCAAAATCATACAATCCAAATTTTCAGAATGAGAATCGTAGAAAGCCAGATAATAGGAAAGCGAAATCAGGAGACGTGCGAGGACGGAATCGTCGTGACAGATGATTTCATAGCTGTTATTGATGGTAGCACATCCAAGGCTGATGTCAGATATTCTTCTGATGTCAGCAATGGCAGATTGTGTATGCAAATCGTCTCTCGCATAATATCAGAAAACCTAACTCCAGACTCTACGATTACAGACTTCTGCCGATTGACTTCTGAGGCCGTTTCTGCCTATTATCCACAGAAGCCCGTGAAGGCTGATAATAACCTTATGGCTGCAAGCGCTGTGGTACTGAACGTAATGAAACGTGAGGTGTGGTTTGTAGGTGATTGTCTGTGCCTTATTGATGGCATTCTCTATGAATATCCAAAGCCGGAAGAGGAAATAAATGCCCAAAAGCGTTCAGAATATATCCACAAATTGCTGAAAGAGGGTGTGGCAACAGTTGATGAATTACGTATTAAAGATATTGGTCGTGATTGTATCAAAAACGAGTTGCGTAGCTGTTGTGAGAGACAGAATCGTGACTATGCCGTGATTAATGGAATGGATATTCCCGAAAATCTCATTCACGTTGTTTCCGTTGCTGATGCTAAAGAGGTTGTCCTTGCATCTGACGGCTATCCTATTCTGAAAAGAACCTTGGAAGAAAGTGAAAGAGAGTTAGAGAGAATTATTAAAAATGATCCTCTCTGCATAGACATTTATAAAGCCACTAAAGGAGTAATGAAAGGCTATAAGTCCTTTGATGACAGGACGTTTGTTCGAATTGATTTGTATTAATAAATATCGTTTTATTTAACTTGAAATATTTATGGACGAATATAAATGGAAATACATCATCGGCATCGATCTCGTTCTTGGAATTATTTTATGTGTTCTTGGATGTTTTCAAGAACTTGCATTTGTGTTTGTTACATTTTTTGTGATGTGTATATCTGGTATTGTGGGACTTCCATGCCTGTTTTCTGATGAAGACAGAGATACTGGATATGCTTTGCTTTTTAATATTCTTATAATTCCTTTTTTGTTTTTCCTTATATTTTTAATTGGTGATTATTGTGAAAAAGTATACAATAAATTGACAAGTGATGATATTGAATATGATATTAATTATAAGGATTGTCAACATGAATTAATATTGCATGGCGATAAATATTTTAAAGAACATTTTTGGGATAGCCGATACAAAAATTCTTTTGACATTAATCCAATTAGTGACACTTCTCCTAAATTTACTGAATATGGGAATTATCAGAAAATAGATAATAACAGATATTTATTAATTCGAATTATCCCATATTTTGAAGCACATTCTAAAGAAAAAGACTGCAAAGATTTTCTTATCAAGGATACTTTGTTGCTATCAAATGATACTTTGTACTATTTTTATAGTAAGCCAGTTCTTGTTAGAAAAAGAAATTGGTATAGAAAATTAATTTCACTATGATATACTCCCACACTCCAAAGCAAACTCCTTGGCTGTGTGGGATTTTTCATGCCTTTTTCTTGCTGTTTTTGATAAGAACAAGGAGTTTTTGCTTTGCGCCTTAGTTCTGGCTTCGCTCTTCCTTCGCTTTCGGAGCGAAGAATTAGCCTCGGCATGATAAAGGCACAATGGCTGATCTACGGAGTCACAGCGTTGTCACATAGGATTCCTGTTAATTAGAATCCTGTTTTTTTTTCTCAAAATTTGCAGATATTAAAGAAATAGTGTAAATTTGCATGGGATTTTACAGGCTGTTAATCTGTAGGTTTTCATACAAGAATGTAAAGAGCAAATAAACATAGAAAAAATATCATTATGGCAAACATTATACTTATCGTTGCAGTTGCGATAATCTTCGTTTTCTGTATCTTCGTGTATAATAGTCTTATTCAGCTTTCAAACAAGGTGAAGGAGGCATTCTCTACTATGGACGTGTATCTGAAACAGCGTTTTGACCTTATCCCGAATCTCGTGGATACTGTCAAGGCGTATGCCAAACATGAGGCTGACACACTCGAAGAACTGACCAAGCGTCGTGCAGGTGTGGCTACAAATGATATCGACGGCCAGATTGAGGGGGAGATGTGTATTGGCGAGGCTTTGAGCCGTATTCTTGTTGTGGTGGAGAAATATCCAGAACTCAAGGCAAGTGAGAATTTCCTTGATCTGCATAAGCGCATTGTGAAGGTTGAAGATGATATTGCGTTTGCTCGACGTTACTATAACGGTAGCGTGAGACAGTATAATGACAAGTGCCAGATGTTTCCTTATAACATCATTGCTAATATCTTCGGATTCAAGTCAAAGAAGATGTATGAGATTCAGAATGTTGCGGAGAGGGAGGTGCCAAATGCATAGGCTGCACAGATTGCTGTTCTCCTTTGCCTTGCTGCTGGTGAGTGCCTGTGCATTTGCCGACCTGGGAGGTTTCTACTATGAGAACGTAAAGTATGAGGCTTACGTTCATAAGAATAACGTATGGGATGTAAAGGAGACATTTGTCATCAACTTCCTTGAACCCCGTCATGGATTCTATCGTTTCATTCCCATGAAGTTCAGTCTCTGGCATGACGTGACGAATGATTCGGGGGAGAAGAGCAGGGAGGAGTTCCCTTATATCGTGGATATTGACGATGTGGAGGTGTCTGGCGGCCCTATTCATGAGCAGACAGAGGAAATGGATAACCATATCATTCAGATTGGTGATGCCGACAGAATGGTTGAGGGGATACAGACCTATGTGATAAGCTATAAGTTCAAGTATCCTGATGACCGTGTAGCGACCAAGGACATTCTGTTCCATACAATTCTCGGTGCTGATTTCAAGGAGGATATAAGGCATTTTGACTTCAGAATTGAATTTGAGAAGCCATTGCCTCAGAAGGCGGTGGATAATCTGAGATGGTATAGCGGAAGTTATGGAAATGAGAGCAATATCATACCTATTGAATATGAGGCAACTACAACATACATAGCGGGTATGTGCGACTCTATACAGCCGAATCATGCTATTACAGCCTATATGGAACTTCCGGAAGGATATTACGAGGGCGTTGAGAAGGTGCAGTATTTCTGGCATTACCTATGGCTCGCGTTGACCGTGGTGTGTCTCCTCGTCATTTTCTTCCGTGCATTTACGATAGACAGAGGCCGTAACGTGGTGAAGACGATAGAGTTCTATCCTCCCGATGGAATATCAAGTGCGGAGGTTGGTGTTATTATTGACAATAGTGCGGATGATGGTGATATTTCATCGCTAATCCCATGGTTTGCGGAGCAGGGCTATCTCAGGATTGATGAGATTGAGAATAAGAAGATAGAACTTACAAAGCTGAGGAATCTGCCGGATAATGCCCCAATTTATCAGAAAAAACTGATGAGCTTATTCTTTTCAAAAGGTAGAAATACGGTTAGGCTCAATCAGTTGGGCGATAAATCCTTGGAAATGAATGGAGTGAAGTCGGCATTAAAGAAAGTGTTTAGCGAGGATGGTAGAAAGAACCTCGTCAAGACAGATTCTTGGGTGTATATGTACATTCCGTTGCTGTTGTTCGGTACGCTCACTATTGCAACGAATATCGTTCAGTACTTTACGGTTGATGAGTTGTTTTTGGCTGGTTTTATCTGGCTTTTGCCGGCAGGATTGGGGCTGTCATTGCGTCTGGCCGGGAGTGATTCCGACCTCTATTCCTCAGCCTTTAAGCGTGTTATATTCTTTCTCGTGAAGTTTACCATAATGGCTATGGTAGCATTGATGTATAGCCAATGTACGGATTACGGTTCTCCAATGGCAGATTGGGAGATATTCCTGTTCTTCCTTGTCAATTTCCTTGCCTTAGAGCTATGCGGGCGGTTCAAGTTGAATACGGCCTACCGTATTGATATGATGGGGCGTCTGCTTGGTTTCAAGGAATTCATAGAGACGGCAGAGAAGGAGAACCTTGAGCGGTTGCAGATGGAGGATGCAACTTATTTCTATCGAGTGCTGCCATACGCTATGGTCTTCGGACTTGCAAATACGTGGGCAAGGAAGTTCAAGACCATTACCGTAGAGAAGCCTGATTGGTACACTACCGCCGGAATATATAACGGAACAAACTTTACCAATCACTTGGTTAGCAGCGTGAATGATACGGTTCGCAGTCACGTTTCGTCATGTTCTCATAGTTCTTCCCATGGAGGAGGGCATAGTGGCGGTGGCTTCTCCGGTGGCGGAGGAGGAGGCGGTGGCGGCGGTAGCTGGTAAGGCTTTAGTCTTTATCGGCTATCTCCACATCATTCCGCATTCAAGGCATCTGTAAGTACCGTCACAAAGCACCTGTATGTCCTCGCTACCGCAATAAGGGCAAAGTCCTGATTCATTTTCAAATTCGTTAGGTTTCATAGATAATACTGTTTGGGGATGTATTTGACCGTTGCGTTACTGATTCTGATTGCAAAGATACAACAAATTTTCTTGTTTCTGCAAAGAAATACGGAAAAAGATACGTATTTTTACAAGAAAATTAAAATTTTTGTTATAACACGCTGATATACAGGAGAATAATTTCGGAAGCGTATTTGTGCTTGTCATTAAGTCCCGTCATTAGTCATTAGTCATTTTCGTCATTAAGGAAAGTGCGTTGGGGGATTTTTGCCTCTATATAGTAAAATATAAATATATTTTACTATATAGCCGATTTTCGCCCGTCATTAACTCGCTTAATGACGAAAATGACTAATGACTAATGACGGAAATTTGAAGGAATGCTTGAGAAAAGGTGTTCCGAAAATATATTGCTGAATGTCAATATGTTATGGAAATGAAATGCTTTTTTTTGAAAGCAATCACGCTTTTTTTCATGTTTTGTGTCGGCATTTCCTGAAAATGTTGTAACTTTGCATCGTATAAAGGGCATAGATAATATAAATCCGTTGTAAGTCCGTTTAAAATCCGTTGTAAGTCCGTTTCAAATCCCATTCCTGAATGGGAAAATGATTGGATGACGTATTGAGCTAAAGTTTCTCTTTCAGGAAACGTGCGGTGTGTGATGCCTCGCACTTGACTATTTCCTCTGGTGTGCCGGTACAGACTATACGACCGCCTTCCTCACCACCTTCTGGACCTATATCGATGATATGGTCGGCACATTTGATGACATCCATGTTATGTTCAACGATAAGAACTGAATGACCGCGCTCTATGAGGGCATCAAAGGCGCGTAGCAGACGCTTAATGTCGTGGAAATGAAGTCCTGTGGTCGGCTCGTCGAATATAAACAACGTGGCATCCTGTTTCTCCTGTGAGATGTAGTAGGCGAGCTTTACACGCTGATTTTCACCACCAGAAAGGGTTGATGAAGCCTGTCCGAGCTGAACATATCCAAGTCCCACTTCCTGCAAAGGCTTCAGTCGGGCGATGATAGCCTTGAGGTTATTGCGATTGGAATCCTTCCAGGCATATTTTTCTTCAAAGAATTCAATAGCCTCGTCAACGGTCATGGCAAGGATATCGTTGATGTTCTTTCCTTCGTATCTCACATCGAGTATTTCGCGCTTGAATCGCTCACCATGGCATGACTCACAAGTGAGTACGAGGTCTGCCATGAACTGCATCTCAACAGTAACGACACCCGCTCCTTTACATTCCTCACATCGTCCGCCGTCGGTATTGAATGAGAAATGCTGAGCTGTGATGCCCATCTGCTTTGCAAGTGGCTGGTCGGCAAAGAGTTGGCGGATGTAGTCGTAGGCCTTGATATAGGTAGCAGGATTGCTTCGCGTTGATTTTCCGATAGGGTTCTGGTCAACCATCTCCACATGGTGAATGTCCTGCCAGTCGCCTTCAAGAGCCTTGAACTCGCCTGGAGCATCGCAAACCTCGTCAAGATGACGCTTGAGAGTAGGGTAGAGGATGCCCTTCACCAACGAAGACTTACCCGAACCGCTGACGCCGGTAACAACGGTCATGCAGTTGAGAGGGAAATCCACGTCAATGCCCTTGAGATTGTTCATACGCGCACCCTTTATTGTTATCTTGCGATTCCATGAGCGACGCGATGTCGGTACGTCAATTTTCCTTGTGCCGTTGAGGTAGTCGAGGGTATAGCAAGAACCTTCGTCTTGTCCTACTCGCCCTTGGAATACCACTTCGCCACCATTAGTACCTGCATCAGGGCCTATGTCAATCAGGTAGTCGGCAGCACGAAGGATGTCCTCGTCATGCTCAACGACAACGACCGTATTGCCAATATCACGAAGTTTTTTCAGTACGGAGATAAGGCGCTCGGTATCTCTTGAGTGCATTCCGATAGAAGGCTCGTCGAGGATGTAGAGAGAGCCTACAAGTGAAGAGCCGAGAGAGGTTGTAAGGTTGATTCGTTGGCTCTCACCACCTGAGAGGGAGTTGCTTGGACGGTTGAGAGTGAGATAGCCTAAACCTACGTCGAGAAGGAATCCAAGACGTGAATTAATCTCTGTAAGTAATCGCTTGGAAACCTCTGTGTCATGGGCGTTTAACTCAAGATGGTCAAACCATTCCTTTAATTTCGATATTGGCATGGAAACCAAGTCGGTTATTGTCTTTCCACCTACTCTCACATAGTTGGCTTCCTTGCGAAGACGTGCTCCGTGACATTCGGGACATACTGTCTTGCCACGGTATCTTGACAGCATTACGCGATACTGAATCTTGTACTGGTTGTCCTTGACCATTTGGAAGAATGAGTCGATACATGGACGCCATTCTCCGCGATCAGATGGAAGTCCATGCCAAAGCCAGTCCTTATGTTTCTGGGATAGTTCGAAGTATGGTGTGAAGATAGGGAAGTTATCTCTCTCTGCATGGCGGATGAATTCCGTGCGCCATTCTCCCATCTTATCGCCATGCCAGCATTTCACACAGCCGTCATATACGCTGAGAGATGAATCAGGAATGACAAGATGCTCGTCAATGCCTATTATGCTTCCGAATCCCTGACAGGTAGGACATACGCCTACAGGAGAATTGAAGGCGAAGAGCTGGTCGGATTTCTCCTCAAAAGTCATTCCGTCGGCCTCAAGGCGTGTGGAGAACTCGTAGATGAGTCCGGCAGGAAGAAAATAAAGGCTGCAAGAACCGCCACCCTCATAGAAGGCTGTCTCTGCTGAATCTGTAAGTCGTGAGATTGTGTCCTGCGAGTTATCACATGACATACGGTCTATGACGATATATATGCCTTTCGCTTCAGTCGTGTCAATGGCAATGCTTTCTAAATATTCGTCAATATTGACAACTTTATTATTGACGAATAGACGAGAATATCCTTGTTGCTGCTCCATTTCGAGCTGACGCTTGAGAGTTCTGCCTTTAGGTACCTGCAATGGTGCAAGTATCATGAAGCGAGTGCCGGGGGTGAACTCCAGCATCTTAGCAACGACATCCTCTGGTGTGTGTTTCTTCACCTCCTCATTACTGATGGGCGAGAAAATATGACCTGCACGGGCAAAGAGAAGTCGGAGATACTCGTATATCTCGGTTGATGTGCCTACGGTAGAGCGAGGATTTCGACTCACTACCTTTTGCTCAATGGCAATTGCAGGTGGAAGGCCCTTGATGAAATCGCACTCAGGCTTGCTCATACGTCCAAGGAACTGTCGAGCGTATGAGGAAAGGCTCTCTACATAGCGACGCTGACCTTCGGCATACAATGTGTCGAAGGCCAGGGATGACTTTCCAGAACCGCTTACGCCGGAAATGGCTACCAAGCAGTTGCGTGGGATATTTAGGCTTATATTCTTGAGATTATTGACGCGAGCGCCCTTAATCTCAATAAACTTCTCTTTTTCCTTTAGCATTTCGAAAAAAATGAATAGTGAATAGTGAAAAGTGAATAATACTAAATTAAGAGGCTGAATTTCGCGATGGCGTTAGCCTGTATTATTCACTATTCGTTATTCACTATTCACTTCTATTATATGAGGTACTGATTGCTGATACTTTCGTTGTTGATGACACGACGAATTGTTTCAGCAAACATATCTGCAACACTGAGCTGCTTAACCTTCGCACAACGATTAGCGTAAGGGATAGAATCAGTAAATACGATTTCTTCAAGGGCTGATTCCTGTACACGCTCACTTGCAGGACCTGACATTACGCAGTGGCTTGCACATGCACGTACTGTACGGGCACCAGCCTCCATCATTATGTTAGCTGCCTTGGTTATAGTACCGGCTGTATCTACCATATCGTCAACAATGACAACATCCTTGCCTTTTACGTCGCCGATAATCTGCATGCTCTCGATAACATTGGCACGAGCACGTGTCTTGTTGCAGAGCACGAGTGGGCAGTCAAGATACTTTGCGAATGATTTCGCACGCTTGGCACCACCAACATCAGGACTTGCAATCACAAGATTCTCGAGCTTCAGGTTCTCTATATACGGGAGAATGACGCCTGAACCATAGAGATGGTCAACAGGTACGTCGAAGAACCCCTGAATCTGGTCAGCATGAAGATCCATGGTGATAAGACGGTCAATACCAGCTACGCTCAGAAGGTCAGCCACGAGTTTTGCACCGATGCTTACACGTGGTTTGTCCTTACGATCTTGACGAGCCCAGCCGAAATAAGGCATGACTGCGATAATCTGACGGGCAGATGCACGCTTTGCTGCATCAATCATAAGAAGAAGCTCCATGAGGTTGTCAGAGCTTGGGAATGTGCTCTGTACGAGGAACACGTCGCGACCACGGATGCTCTCCTCGTAGGAAACAGCAAACTCACCGTCAGAGAACTTGGTTATCTGCAGATTGCCAAGTTTGCAACCAAGACTAGCACAAATCTTCTCAGCTAGGTAGCGAGTAGCTGTGCCTGAAAATACCATAAAGGAATCTTTGTCTGTCATTGAGATTTTATGATTTATATTAATCTTTATACTTTTTGCTCTTATTACTATGCATTATGAACTATGCACTATGAACTATGCATTTATCCCACCGCTTTGCGCAACTTTCGGAAATGGTCTATAAGTTCCTTGAAATTCAGTTCGTGCTGAATGCTGAAGCGATTCCAGAGGTCTCCGCAGATACAAACACCACCGAAGCCAAGTTCCTTTGCTATCTGGATATTCTCGATGCTCATTCCGCCCAAGGCATATACGTGCTTGTCGATAAGTCCCTTGTCGCGTGCAAATTCCATTTCCTGAATGCTGAGAGAAGCCTTGCCATTGCCATGTAGGCTGTCGAAGAGGGAGTGGAGGCAAACATAGTCGCAACTTTTCTTCATCTCCTTCAGGTCGCCGATGCGATGTGTGCTGCGGGTAATATGTCGCTTGAAAGCTTCCGGTGTTGGTGTGTCAGGATTGTCGATGTGAATTCCCTTAAGATCAAATTCCTGCTTTAGATAGTAATGTTCGTGCACACGTATCTTTGAGTGGCAGTCATTTGGCAATAGGGAAAGCAGTCGCTCGCAGTAAACCGGTTCAGAGTTCGGTTTTTGTAAGTGAAGTATATCTAAACCTTCATCGAAAAGGGCAGTTATTATCTTGTCCTCCTCAACAAAGAATTTGGGTTGGGTTAATATGACCAGTTTCATCCTTTGAGTCTAATCTTACTTTGTGCAAAATCAGCCAAAAGGCATTGCACTTTTCAAATATTCGGCTACAAAGTTATGAATAATTATTGAGAAAAGAGCGGATAGAATTGAAAAATATTGTTTTTTACCTGAAATAATCAACAATCATCAATGATTTTGCCGATAATCTGCCGTTATACCTCCGTTGATCCTCCGTACAAAACTCGGTGAAGGTCCGTTCCGTAACGGAAAAAAGCGAAGGTTCATCGAGTTTGGTTAGGAGGAAGAGTGGAGGATGAGTGGAAGCATAGCGAATTCACATTATGCTTTCTTGAGAATCTCAAGCAGATGTCGCCAAACCATATCAACGGTTGGGATAAGTAGACGCTCGTCTGGTGAATGAACTCCGCGAAGTGTTGGACCCATGCTCACCATGTCGAGGTTAGGATAGCGCTCGGCAAAGAGACCGCACTCAAGTCCTGCATGTATTCCGAGTACTTTAGGCTCCTTGCCGAAAAGCTCTTTGTAAGTATCAACGACAATCTTTGTCAGGCGACTGTTAGGATTCATTTTCCAAGCAGGATAGCCCTCGCCTGTATCAACTTCTGCACCAGCCAACTGGAATATCGCACGAACGGTAGCGCACATGTTATCCAGAGCAGACATAACGTTTGAACGCTGTGAAGTGGTCACGAGTACAGAACCGTCTTCCTGTGTCTTTACGCTTGCCAGATTGCTTGAAGTCTCAACCAACCACTCGATTGCCTGATCCTGACACATAGACATAATGCCGTTATCCACACCTTGAAGTGCAAGGATGATCTTCCGACTGTCATCCTCAGTCATAAGAGATTCTGCGTCAGTAGATTCCATGTACATGTTAATGTTTTTCTCCGTAACATGGAATTCCTCCTCAACGTCAGAAACGAATATGTTGAAATCTGCACGAACTTGCTCTTTTTGGGCAAAAGGAACGGCAAAAGTCATCTCGCCGTCACGAGGAATGGCGTTATGAAGACCTCCTGCCTTGAGAGTGCCGAGGCGAACCATTCCCTTCTCCATTTCCTGATAGATGAAGCGTACAAGCAACTTAACGGCATTAGCTCGTTTCTTGTTGATGTCGTCGCCAGAATGACCACCTGTGAGTGAGTTAACGCCAATCTTCATATAGAACATTCCGTTCACATCCTTGTCGTATTTTGGGCGGAATATTGCCTGGGTACGCTTACCTCCAGCACATGACACGAATATCTGTCCTTCATCCTCAGAATCGAGATTGATGAGCATAGAGCCAGTCATGAAACCTGCTTTCATGCCCTCGGCACCTGTCAGACCAGTTTCCTCGTCACGAGTGAATACGCATTCGATAGGACCATGCTCAATATCATTGGAATCGAGTAAGGCAAGTTCCATAGCGATGCCGATACCATCGTCAGCACCAAGGGTGGTGCCTTTTGCACGGAGCCATTCTCCGTCAACGTAGGTCTCTATAGGATCATTGTTGAAATCGATAGTACATTCAGGCAATTTCTCGCATACCATATCCATGTGACTCTGGAGAATGATAGTCGCCCTGTCCTCATAGCCGGGAGTGGCTTTTTTACGGATAAGTACGTTGCCTGTCTCGTCAACGATAGTCTCAAGACCACGACTCTCACCAAAATCTTTCAGGAAAGCAATCATCTTCTCCTCATGCTTAGAAGGACGGGGAATAGTGTTGATTTTGGCGAATTGCTCAAACACACATGCAGGATTTAATTTATTTTTATTCATTATTAATATTAATTATGTATGATTTACGAATATTTTTCTTATCTTTGCACCCGAAAACATGAAACGGGCACGAAAAAGTACCCGAAATGAGTGTAAAAGGGATTTTCGGTATGCAAAAGTAATGAAATATTTCTAAATCACCTCATTTTTTCACGTTAAATTAATGCAACCAGAACAAAAACAGATATAAAAAAGAAATGAATAAGAAGATTTTCACATCGGCTATGGCTGTAGCAGCTCTCGCCGTATCATTCACATCATGCGATAAGTCAAATCAGCAGCCAGAGCCAGCAGCCTCTTCACAGACAGCTCCTGTAGAACTTAAAATAGGTTTTGTTGAGGTTGACTCTATTATGAGCCAGTACCAGTTCTGCAAGGACTATACCCTCATCCTCGAGAAGAAGAGTCAGAATATCCAGTCAACACTTCAGCAGAAGGGAGCTGCTCTTCAGAATGCAGCAGCTAATTTCCAGCAGAAGCTTCAGCAGAATGCCTATACAGAGCAGCAGGCTCGACAGATTCAGGCTGGTCTCCAAAAGCAGCAGGCAGACCTTGAAGGTCTTCAGCAGCGTCTCGGTGCTGAGTTCCAGGGCGAGACAGAGAAGTTCAACAAGGCTCTCCGCGACTCTATCCAGCATTTCCTCGCTGTATATAACAAGGACAAGAAGTACTCTCTCATTCTCACAAAGCAGGGTGACAACATCCTCTATGGTGACAAGGCTCTTGATATCACCACTCAGGTGGTAGCAGGTCTTAACAAGGCTTACAAGAAGACTGACCTTTCTAAGGCATCTTCTAAGGACGAGAAGAAAAAGTAATGAAACAGATCAACTGGGGCTTCATCGGTTGCGGTGAGGTGACAGAGATAAAAAGTGGCCCGGCATTTGGTGAAGTGCCGGGCTCGCGTGTAGTAGCGGTGATGAGCCGTAATGCGCAGAAGGCACGCTCTTATGCTGAGCGTCACAACATAGCCAAGTGGTACACAGATGCTCAGGCTCTTGTTGATGATCCCGATGTGAATGCCGTCTATATCGCAACGCCTCCATCATCCCACGCTACCTATGCCATCATGGCTATGCATGCGGGCAAGCCTGTCTATGTGGAGAAACCGCTTGCGGCTTCCTATGATGATTGTGCCCGTGTGAATCATGTGAGCCAGATCACTGGTGTTCCATGCTTCGTGGCATACTATCGCCGATACCTTCCTTACTTCCTTGAGGTGAAGAACATGGTGGAGTCGGGTAGGATAGGAGAGGTCATTAATGTACAGATACGATTCTCTGTTCCACCACGTGAACTTGATTATGACTCTAAGGAGAAGCTTCCATGGCGATTGCAGCCTGATATTGCTGGTGGTGGCTATTTCTACGATCTCGCACCTCATCAGTTGGATATGCTCCAGTATATGTTTGGTGTCATTACTCATGCGGAAGGATATTCTGCCAACAGAGGTAAACTCTATACGGCAGAAGACACGGTAAGTGCCTGCTTCCGTTTTGAGAGTGGGCTTCCCGGTAGCGGTTCGTGGTGCTTCGTAGGACACGAATCTGCAAGAGAAGACAGAATAGAGGTAATCGGCGATAAGGGTATGGTGTCATTCTCAATATTCGACTATCAGCCGATAGAGCTTATCACTTCAAGTGGTAATCAGAAGATAACAGTTCCCAATCCTAAGTGTGTTCAGCTACCACTCATCCAGAATGTTGTGGAGACTTTGCAAGGTACAGCTCATTGTAAGTGCACAAGTATATCTGCAACGCCAACAAACTGGGTGATGGATAGGATTCTTGGGAAATTCTAAAAAAAGAGGTTGTGTTTTATATATAATGAAGAGACGCAGGTTTGCTATATATATATTAATGTGTATGACACTTGGTGTTTGTGCACAGACAGACAGCGTTTCTGTTTATGACACCCCAGATTCCGATGAAATCGTGGCAGATGCATCGGAATCAGATGCTTTACAACCTGAGAAGAAAAAAGGCTGTTGGTTTGGCAGGACTTGTAAAAACGTTTTCGGCTTCTTTACTGCAGAACCGGACACAATGTTTATTGAGCCACAGCGCTATAACTTCACGGTTATGGCACAGACAACCCTTACCGATGACTATTTCACAATAGAAGGTGAGGATGAACATGTGGTTTCGTTTGCTCCTTCCAGAAAACTGAAACTAGGACCTTTCTTTGGTTGGAGATGGCTCTTCTTTGGATATGTATTCAATGTGAATACTATTAATCTGAGTTCCAAGCATATTGATATTAATACAACGTTATATACGCCAGCAATAGCCGTTGACCTCGTTTACCGAAAGCTCGGTGACGGTTATACACTAAGGTCAATGCAGAATGGCGAACATGATGCTACCGATATGCTTGAAGGCATGGAGATTGACGGTCTTGATATCAATGTCAGATCGGTCAATGCGTACTATGTCGTGAACAAACGCAAATACTCGCATCAGGCAGCCTTCAACCAAACCAACCGACAGCTTAAGAATGCCGGCTCTTGGATATTCGGAACAGGTTACAACCGATGTTCTGTGTCAATGGATTGGGGGGCATTCAAGAAGCAGGTGAAGAAAAGGGTAAAAGGCGATGAGCGTTATATGATAAATGACTCTGCCTTGGTATTCAATAAGATGAGTTACCGAAGTGTGCCTCTATCAGTAGGATACGGATACAATTGGGTATTTGCCAAGAACTGGCTCTTCGGTGCCCAGATGTTAGGTTCCTTATCATATATGTGGTCGCACGGAGACAATTATGACACATCTCTTAAGGGGATGGTTAAGGATTTCAAAATCAATAACTTCACCTTTGATGGTACGGTACGCCTCGGATTGGTATGGAATAATGCAAAATGGTTTGCAGGAGCAAGTGCCATTTATCATACCTACCACTATCATCAGGACAAGCTCCGAGCGGATAATATATTCGGACAGCTCAATATATATGTGGGCTATAACTTCTGGAGAAAGAAATAAGTACTAATCAATAATAACGCGAATTATGAAGATAAGAACAATTGCCATTCTGCTGTTATGCATGGTGTTCTCAATGGGAGCGTCTGCCTATCAGACAAAGAAGGATATGGAGCGCATCGAGCGATTGCTTGCCGATGCACAGAAACTGCCTAAGGATTCTAACCTTATGCTTCATTTCGGAAAACAGTTTCTTAATGTTCCTTACGTTGCGCATACTCTTGACCTTAACATGGAAGAGGAGAAACTTGTGGTTAATACTCGTGAACTCGATTGTACTACATTCGTGGAGAATGTGCTTGCGCTCACGCTATGTGCACAGCGTGGCGAGACGAAATTCACAGACTTTGAAAACCAACTCCAGCAGATTCGCTACCGCAATGGCAAGGTGGAATACACACGTCGTCTTCATTATTTCACATTATGGATAGAGGATAATGCCCGTATGGGATATGTAACAAAGGTTGAGAGCCAGTATATGCCTTTCACAGCAGTTCAGCACGTTAAGGCTGACTATATGTCAAAGCATGTAAAGGACTATGCCATGCTTGCTGCTCATCCAGAATGGCTGGAAGGTATAAAAGATATGGAGTCTATCATCACAGGAAATTATTACCGCTATATTCCGAAGAAGAATATCAATAACTCTAATATCCTTCGTCAGACAATCAAGAATGGTGACATCATTGCAATCCTAACCAAGAAGAAGGGACTCGACACTTCACATATCGGTATTGCCGTATGGGGAAAAGACGGTCTTCATCTCATGAATGCGTCGTCTATTCATAAAAAAGTGGTAATAGAACCTATGGTTTTACAGAAATATATGGAAAAACACCCTTCTCAGATTGGAATTAGGCTCTGTAGAGTTGTGGATTTGAAAAAAAATTAGTACCTTTGCACCCGAATTCAGGAAAATGTACTTCAGAGTACTTCGTATAAAGAATAAAAATGATAACAGTTACCAATCTCGCCATTCAGTTTGGCAAGCGCGTCCTCTATAAGGACGTAAATCTTAAGTTTACAGCAGGAAACATCTATGGTGTCATCGGTGCTAACGGTGCCGGAAAATCAACTCTCCTTCGCGCTATCAGCGGCGAACTCGAGCCTAACAAGGGTACAGTAGAGCTCGGCGCAGGTGAGCGTCTATCAGTACTTGAACAGGATCACTTCAAATACGACAACTACACGGTAATCAACACCGTACTTATGGGCCACCAGCCACTCTGGGAGAATATGCAGGAGCGTGATGCCCTCTATTCAAAGGCAGAGATGACTGACGAGGACGGCAACCGCGCTGCAGAACTTGAGGAGGCTTTCGCTGAAATGGACGGTTGGAACGCTGAGAGTGATGCTGCACAGCTTCTTTCTGGTCTTGGCATCAAGGAAGATTCTCATTACAAGCTGATGTCAGAACTCTCAAACAATGAGAAGGTTCGTGTGATGATGGCTAAGGCTCTCTTCGGAAATCCTGATAACCTTCTCCTTGACGAGCCTACCAACGACCTCGACCTCGACACTGTACAGTGGCTTGAGGAATATCTTTCTAACGTTGAGCAGACAGTACTTGTTGTCAGCCATGACCGTCACTTCCTCGATGCTGTATCTACACAAACGGTGGATATCGACTTCGGTAAGGTAACGGTATTTGCCGGTAACTACTCATTCTGGTATCAGTCTTCACAGCTCGCTCTCAAGCAGGCACAGAACCAGAAGGCTAAGGCTGAGGAGAAGCGTAAGGAACTTGAGGAGTTCATCCGCCGTTTTTCTGCCAATGTGGCTAAGTCAAAGCAGACAACATCACGTAAGAAGATGCTTGAGAAACTTAACGTTGATGAAATCACTCCTTCTACACGTAAGTACCCTGGTATCATCTTCACTATGGAGCGTGAACCTGGTAATCAGATTCTCGAGGTTGAGAACCTAAAGGCTGTTGATGCTGACGGAACAGTTCTCTTCGACAACGTTTCATTCAACATAGAGAAGGGACAGAAAACTGTATTCCTCTCACATAATCCAAAGGCTATGACAGCCCTCTTCGAGATTATAAACGGCAATCGTGAGGCTGATGGCGGTACATATAAGTGGGGTATTACCATAACAACCGCTTATCTGCCACTCGACAACACCGAGTTCTTCCAGACAGACAAGAACCTCGTGGAATGGCTTTCACAGTATGGTCCTGGTAATGAGGTGGCAATGAAGGGGTTCCTCGGACGTATGCTCTTCAAGCAGGAAGAGGTAGAGAAGAAGGTAAACGTGCTTTCTGGTGGTGAGAAGATGCGTTGTATGATTGCTCGTATGCAACTTCAGAACGCTAACTGTCTCATTCTTGACACACCGACAAACCACCTCGACCTTGAGTCAATCCAGGCATTCAACAATAACCTTGTCGGATTCAAGGGCAACATATTGTTCAGCTCACACGACCACGAGTTCATCAACACGGTTGCTGATCGTATCATCGAACTTACACCGAAGGGAACTATCGACAAGCTTATGACCTATGATGACTACATCTATGATGAAGCCATCAAGGAACAGAAAGCTGCGATGTACGAATAGAATAAAAAGGGCGCCACTTGGCGCCTTTTTTATTTTAACAGTCAATTGATTGTAATATCATTTGTTGGAACTTTCTCCCAAGTGAAGATTTTGAGCAATTCTTCCGTATTCATCGGTTCGGGACGATCTGTCTGTCCTGCATAATATGCGATTTCACCGATTATCTGCTCAGGTGTATATTGCGAGCGTAAAACCCCCATATCCAAGCTTTTATCGCGTTTGCTGAGCCTTTGTCCCGCCTCGTTGCATAGCAAGGGGAAATGGATGAACTCAGGAGCTGGTAGCGAAAGAATATTGTAGAGATACAGTTGCTGCGATGCAGATAGAAGTAAGTCTCGGCCTCTTACTACCTCGGTAATTCCCATCAGCGCATCATCCACCACAACCGCGAGTTGATATGCCCATGCGCCGTCTTTTCTGCGTAGCACGAAATCTCCGCAATGAGTGGTAAGATTCACGCTTTGTACTCCGTAATGACCATCTGTGAAATCTATTTGCATATCAGGAACATAGAGTCTTATTGCTGCAGGAGTACTTGATGTGATTCTTTCTGCTTCTTTAGAAGGTATATTGGCAGGTCTGCAAGTACCTTTGTAAACAATTCTTCCGTCAGATTCGTGAGGTGCTTGTGTTGCCATTATGTCGGCACGTGTACAGGTGCAAGGGTAGGTGAGACCGGTTTTATTCAGCCTGTTCAGATATTCCTCATATATCTCAGAACGCTGACTTTGAAGATAAGGACCGCAGTTGCCTCTATTCTCCGTACCGCCTTCATCCCAGTCAAGCCCAAGCCATCGAAGGTCATCTTCCAGTTGAAGGGCATATTCGAGCTTGCATCTTTGAGGGTCAAGGTCTTCTATCCTGAGTACCCACAAACCGCCCTTTTTCTTGACCGATAGCCATGAAAGCAAGGCGGCATACACATTACCAAAGTGCATGCGACCTGATGGAGAGGGTGCAAAGCGACCTTTTGCCTCTCCTTTCGTCCTCGCCTGTATATGATTGCGACTGATTTCTTTTGGCTTATAGAAAACTTCCATTTGATTGCAAAGATAATAAAAAATGTGCTGAAAACCTCGATAGAACCGAGAAAAAAAGAGAAATTTCACTTATTTATATATTATTTTTTCGTTACTTTAAGGATATTTGCTTAACTTTGCAGTCAAATAAATATAGTACTACATTAAAATGAAGAAATACTGTTTAGACCTTACGGTGAAATCGGTAGAACACATAAATGATAAGTATGTTCTTCTGAAACTTACTGATGAGAATCCACTCCCTGAGATGATTCCGGGACAATTTGTAGAAATTCAGGTTGACGGATCAAAGACAACATTCCTGCGTCGTCCTATTTCTATCAATGATGTTGACCGTGAGGACAATACGCTGCACTTGCTTATCGCTTGTATAGGCGACGGTACACGTCAGCTAGGCACTCTTACTGTCGGTGCTAAGGTGAATATCGTTCTGCCTTTGGGTAACGGTTTCACAATGCCTGCATCCCCAGAGAAGAAACATCTTCTTGTTGGTGGCGGCGTAGGTGTGGCTCCTCTTCTGTATCTCGGCCGTAAGATTAAGGAAATGGGCGGTGAGCCCGTTTTCCTGCTCGGTGCGCGTAGCAAGAAGGATTTGCTTATGCTCGATGAATACAGGAAAATCGGACGTGTGTTCATCACTACAGAAGATGGTTCTGAGGGCGAGAAGGGCTTTGTCACCAATCATTCTGTGCTTTCAAGCGAGACATTCGACATGATTAGCACTTGCGGTCCTAAGCCTATGATGATGGCTGTGGCTCGTTATGCTTCAAATGCAGGCATAGAGTGTGAGGTAAGTCTTGAGAACAAGATGGCATGCGGCGTAGGTGCTTGTCTCTGTTGTGTAGAAGACACCATCGACGGCCATGTTTGTGTATGTAAGGAAGGTCCAGTTATAAACATAAAGAAACTGAAATGGCAGATTTAAAAGTAAATATCGGTAATCTCAGGATGAAGAATCCGGTGATGACTGCATCGGGAACATTCGGCTATGGCATAGAGTTTCAGGATTTCGTTCCTCTCGATGAAATCGGCGGTATCATTGTCAAGGGCACTACTCTTCAGGCTCGTGAGGGCAACCCATATCCACGTATGGCTGAAACTGCACAGGGAATGCTCAACTGTGTCGGACTTCAGAACAAGGGCGTAAGCTATTTCTGCAACAATATCTATCCTCAGATCAAGGATATCGACACTAATATGATTGTCAATGTCAGCGGTAATTCTCCAGAGAACTATGCAGAATGTGCTGCCCGCATTGATGCTTTGGATAAGATTCCTGCCATCGAACTTAATATCTCATGCCCTAACGTAAAGACTGGTGGAATGGCATTCGGTGTTACGGCGAAAGGTGCTGCAAGTGTTGTGCGCGAAGTTCGTAAGGCATACAACAAGACTCTCATCGTGAAGCTCTCACCTAACGTTACGGATATCACTGAGATAGCTCGCGCGGTTGAAGCAGAAGGTGCAGATGCCGTATCTCTCATAAACACTCTTATGGGAACAAGTATCGACATAGAGAAACGTTGCTTCAACCTCTCTATCGGTACTGGTGGTTTGAGCGGTCCTGCCGTAAAGCCAGTAGCTCTCCGCATGGTTTATCAGGTGGCAAAGTCCGTTCACGTTCCTGTAATTGGTCTTGGAGGTATATCTACTGCAACAGATGCCATCGAGTTCCTTATGGCAGGTGCTACAGCTATTGAGATTGGTACGGCTAATTTCCTTGATCCTGCTGTTACCAAGAAGGTGAAGGACGGTATTGACCAGTGGCTTGACTCTCACGGTTGCAAGTCCGTACAGGAAATCATCGGAGTTCTATAATCTGCAGTTTAGAACCGAGTTTGTGACGTCGTCATACTTTCGTCGTTTCTCAGCTATGGTCTTCACGAATATCACAAACTACTTAACCCTATTACAATTATGAAAAATCTTGGATCAAAGCCGTGGATTCTTCCACAACCGGTACTGATTATCGGAACTTATGACAAGGATGGTAAGCCAAACGCCATGAATGCTGCTTGGGGCGGACAATGGGATATGCACGAAATCATTATCTCCCTGGGCTCTCATGCTACTACAGATAATCTCAAGGACAATTCTGACCTCACCGTTTCCTTTGCTACTGTTGATACGATGGTTGCCTCTGACTATGTTGGAATCGTGAGTGGTAGGAATGTAGCCGACAAGATGGAAAAGACAGGCTGGACAATAGAGAAAGCACCTAATGTGAATGCTCCTGTGTTCAAGAATCTCCCTATGACGTTAGAGTGTCGTGTGAAGCAGAAGATAGACGAGTCGGAAACTGGCTACTTCCTTGTGGCTGAGATTGTGAACATTCTTTGCGATGAGAAATATCTTGCTGCTGACGGCAATCCAGATGTGGAGAGGATGGGGCTTATAACCTATAATCCTGTTCACCACACCTACATTCAGTTGGGCAAGACCGTTGGTAAGGCCTTCTCTGACGGCAAGCAACTAAAGTAATTTTCAACCCCAATCGGACAAATGATCGATTGGGGTTGAACTTTTATTATTACTGTCCGGGGAAACCAATATAACTTGCCTTTCATCACAATTTTGAATTTTGTTAAACCTATAAATAGGACAAAAACAATAAAAAAACTTAATGTCTTAGAGTCCCGTTCCTCGCCTCTTGCTGCTATGCGTATTTGTTTTTCTGGTAAGTCTTGAGACTTCCCGATAAAACAAATCCACATATCAGGCCTACGGCAAGACATTAAGGTAAAAAACAGGAAAAAGCATATAACCGTCAGCATTAAGGTTGTGATAGACTTTTTTATGTTTTTTCCTTTATGTTCCAACCCTTGCAGAGGGTAGTGAGCCCCCGGGGAAGAAACTGCCGCCATGTGAATATTCTAATTAGGCTTTTCTGCGCTAGCCTTCCCTGCCCCTTCACGGGGAAGGGTGCCTGCAAGGCGGGAAGGGGTCTGTTCTGCCTTCGCTCAAGGTCCGTTTTAGGTCCGTTATAAGTCCGTTGTAAGTCCGTTCCTTAGAATGGGAGGAAAATGGGACTTACAAGGGATTTGCAAGGGAATCGCTTGAGACTTGCAGTAAAGTAGAAATTAACATCAAAAAAAAGAATTTCATTCTATTTTTTCTTAGCGGTAGCCACGCTCCATAGGTCAGCATACGCCATATCCATTCCAAAGGACCGTAGGTAAATATTCTTAGCCACAGATGTGCACAGACTGCCTGAAATAGGAATATTCCTACAGATGTGAGTATCACTTGTGGTAAAGACATCTGCATTCCCCATCCCAAACCGACACCGTAGAACAGTATGACTGCAATGACAGACTGTGATATATAGCATGTCAGAGCCATTTTCCCTGGATAGGAGAAAAGAACTTCCATACGACTGCTATAAAGGACAAAAGTAGCCATATATGCCAAACCAAGAGGATATATGCTGAATGTCTCTACGATTGTATGTATTGGTGAGATTAGATGAAAGCCAGTAATAGCATCATGGGCATGCAGTATAGCGAAGGGAGTGCCTATGGCAAAGCCAATCTTCATCATATTCGTAAGCAGCCTTCTATGTGCTGTTATGTCTGCATAGATACGTTTCTTACCAATCCATAAACCTACAAGAAATAGGCCTAGAACCTTAAGATATCGGTCGCTGGAGATAAACTCAGTCATGCGCTCAAATGCTCCCATAATCAGGAATTTGAGTAAATCGGTATATGACTGTCTGTCATGTAGCCATTCTCCCCAGTCGCCAATTCCAAAACGATTCTGCCAGTAGTCCATTTGTCTGAAAAACCATGAACATGGATTTAGGTTAAAGACATATACTATTGTTGATGAAACTATTGGGAGGCATAGAAAAAATGCTGCCCAACGCAGTATCATCTTTTCTGAACAATTCCAGAAGAAGGGTAGGAGCATTCCCATAGCCGCATAGAGCATTAAAATATCGCCGCTCCATAGCAGCATCAGGTGAGCAAAGCCGAATCCGAGCAGCAATAGCATCCTCCGATAGAATATGCGCATGCCATTTGCTCCGCGTTGTATGGCATTGCCAATGATTATGCTGAAGCCAATACCGAAAAGGACGGAGAATATGGTGTAGAATTTGCCGTCAACAAGAAGGTACAGTAGGAAATTTGCAATAGTATCGCTCCTGTCTACTTTTACGTTTACCGTATGTCCTACGTCATAAAAAGCGTAAAGCGTAAGTTCCTTATAGTTTGCCATACATACCCCCAATAGCGCAAAACCGCGTAGGGCGTCTAGCTTTTTTATTCGTTTTCTGATAGGTCCTGCCTTGTCTGATAGAGTGGTATTGCCTTTGTTCATCCTTTTATCTTCAAAACTATGCCTAAGTTATGGGTAGAGTTACAGAGATATGTTGAGCACTCTTATTTCTGCATTACTGAATGCTGGAACATCATGGTAGTTGCATTTGTAATATGCAGCAATGAGGTTTCTCGCAAACTGTCCATGAGTCACAATAATGAATGTTTCATCAGCATATAGCTTCTGCAATTCTGACAATGCCTTATTAGCGCGCTCATAGATTCCTTCCTCTGTTTCTGCCATACCATCAGGAAATATCCATTTCCCATTAATACGATACTTCTTACTCGCTTCTGCGATTGTCATTCCCGTAAACTTGCCCCAATCGCGTTCTCGAAGAATCTCAATAGGGATTACCGGAATATGTAGCTCGTCGGCAATAATTTGAGCTGAGTCCGTGGCGCGTTTTAGGTCGCTCGTCACAATCCTTGTGAATCTCACGTTCTCTTGGGCTAGTTGTTTGGCAGTAGTGCGAACCTGAGCCTTACCTTTTTCTGTAAGTGTTCCTGGCATGTGACCTTGCAGAATAGCCTGAAGGTTTTCTTCCGTCTCACCGTGTCGTACTATGTATATAATCATTACTCTTTCTTCTTTACTCTTTCTTCTTTACTCCTTACTCTAACATCAGCATCTTCTCTATCAATGGTACATACCACGTCTTAACTTCTTCTGCCGTCGGTGTGTGACCTCCCGGGAAACTATAGGCATTCGTATAGTATTTCAAAAACAGAGGTTTGTAATGAGCCAAAGAGTCCTGTTCTCCGAAAATCCCCCAGATTTTATCCTTCCAGTATGGACTAACGTTTTTGAACTGCTCTTTTTGCAATTCCTCGAATTCACTTATCAGAGCTTCATCAATAACGAAATCCTGTTTGCCATCCATGCGTGGAGACTTGTACTGATGTTCTCCTATACGTGGTTTGAGGAATTCCGTCATTTCCAGATGCGGATTACCAAGCAAGGCCGGTATTCCAACAATAGGGGCTATAATCTGAGCAAGAAACGAGCCGTTGCTGTTGCCTACCAGTAAGTCGGGTTTTTCCTTGTCGCAAAGCTGTTGAACGAATGTCAAGGCCTCTTTGGGATGAATAGGCAGGTCAGGAGTAATTACACGTACTCTTCCTTCAAATGCTTCATGTAATGCAATTGCAGGAATACAACTTCCGCTGGCAAAGAAACCGTGTAGGAACAGTATTGTCTTCATTTGTCTTTATTCTTTATTCCTTTCCGCTAATGATAAACTTCACTTTTGAGATGTCACGAGGCTTGGCATTCGGACTTTCGTCTGGATAGCCAATAGCTATGATGTAGTTCAGCTTATAGTCTGCAGGAATGTCAAGGCGCTCAAGGAAGAACTTGCATTTGTCGTTAGATGTAAGGAAATGTACCGGACCACCCAGGCAGCAAGTGCCGAGCCCCATTGATTGTGCTGCGAGCATTATGTTCTCGCCTAATAGTCCGGCATCAAGTTCACCTCCGCCTTTGGCTGGTGTGCATACGCAGATGATGTTTGGAGCGTTGCGGAACATATTTTTGAAGTCTTTGTCGCGCTTTACCTGTTCCGCGTTTTCCTGTTTATACACTTCGGTTACATCAGATATGAGCTTCTTGTCTTCTACCACACGAACTATCCAAGGCTGACGGTTAGAGCCGCTTGGCGCGTTTATTCCCGCACGTACAATCAATTCAAGTTTCTCATGCTCAACAGGTTTGTCAAGATACTTCCTGACAGAACGGCGAGCCATGATACTGTTGAGCACAGGATTGAATTCCATCTGCATATCTGTCTCAATCGTGGCAACCTGATCGCGTGATTCATAGCGCTTTATGACCTTACCATCTCTTCCAATAAGGAATTTCGTAAAGTTCCATTTGATGTCACCACCTCCGCCTTGTGCCTTTAGCCATGTATAGAGCGGGTGCTCTTGTTCTCCGTTCACGTCAATCTTGTCAAATTGTGGGAAGTGTATGTCGTAGTTAAGCATGCAGAACTGATGTATTTCCTGAATCGTACCAGGTGCTTGCTGACCGAATTGATTACATGGGAAATCAAGGATCTCGAATCCCAGTCCTTTATACTTTTGGTAGAGTGCCTCCAATTCTTTATATTGTGGAGTGAATCCGCATCGTGTTGCTGTGTTTACAATAAGCAACACCTTGCCTTTATAGTCAGAAAGCGAAACGCTCTGTCCTTCATCGTTATTTACTTTGATGTCATAAATGCTTTGTGCAGAAAGAGTCTGCATGCATAGCATAGCCAAGACGTAGATAATAGTTCTCTTAATCATTTGTTTTCGCTTTAGTTTTTAATTTATATACCATTATATATAACGTAGTTATATGAAATATATTGTAATTGTCAGACTCTTCCTCTGGAAAACAAAAATGCCCCGACTGTCATCACGACAGTGGAGCATTTTTATGTTTAACCCATAAACCTTCAAAGAAGGAAGCTCTTCGCTTTTTTTATGTTATCCTAATGGGCTAAGCATTAATCTTTTACCTAAATAATAACTAAAACCTAAAACTATTATTCTACTAACCTAAACAATCAATATTAAGACATCGTCTAAGGAAGTGTACCAGGATACGACTATCCTTTATTCCTTTCGACGAGTAATCATTTCTGATTTCTGATGCAAAGGTACTGCATTTTTTTTGTGTGCGCAAACAATTCTAAAATATTTGTTTGTTTTTCTTTGTTTACTTGATTTTTATCAAGCGATGTGTGCGCGCACATAGGCTTTTTAGGAGATTGTTGTGTTATCGTATAGTTCTGAGTCTATTTCTAAAATAGAGGAAAGACGTATTTCCTTGTTATCTACCATGATGAGCTTCTGTTCAAGTTCATCAATCTTGTGAAGTCTCCCTGTGTATGACATATAGCAACCGCCCGATTTTTTTTTATCTGGTATGAAATAAATGACTGTAATAAAAGGTTGTTTTTCGAGGTGTTCTCGGATGATGTTCAACTTCTTGTCCAACAGTTTCTTGACATTTTCATCCAGTTCGATCTGCAAAGTAGTAATCCTTGCTGTTTCCTCTATGGCAGAATCGTGCCCTGTCAATGCTGCGAATGGGGCAAACTGAGCTGCTCTCATATACATAGACATCTGTGGATGTTCCTTTGATATATGATGCGGAAGATTTATTATGTCGTCGTATTTACCCATGAAATTTCAATTTTCAATTAGAACCCCCGTCTGGTTTCTATGCCTTATGCCCTCCAATCTGGTTGTTCCTGTCTCTTGCCGTTGCACCTTCCGAGAAACTTGTACCCTTGAGGATAGCATTCTTGCCAAACTTATGTTTGATCGCGATAAGCGCTTCCTGCATCTTGCGTTCCTTTTCACGCTCAGCATTCAGCTTTCCTGCCTCAATTGCTAACGCTTCATAATCGGTGAAGAGATCAAGCTGTACGGGCTCTTTCCCCTTGTTCATGGCTTCTGTTTCGCTGATGATATTGTTCGTTGTGATATTCAAACGTCGGATAAGCAGAACGTGATCTACAATCCTGTCGTACAACGAGATAATAGCTTCGATTATCTCTTTACTTGAAGATGAATAACGGTTCAGATTTGCCGTGCCGTGTGCATGCTTTGGAACAGTTCGCCCATAATAATCCATTACGATATTGCCGTGATATCTTGCTGCCGTCTCTGGTCGTTCAAGACTTTCGTGGTCATAGCCAATAGTGAGGATTAGTTGGTTGGTAACGATACGTTTCTCCACCAAATCAAGACTTATGGCATCTGCCATTTCCATAACTACATTCCTTGCCTTCTCGAATGTGTATGGCTCTTGAAGAACCTGTCCACTGCTCATGGAGTTTGTCTCAGGCCTATAAGCTTTGATATACTCCATTTCTACAGGTTCCCAACCCCATGCGTGGTCAATAAGCAGTTCGGCATTTACTCCAAAGAGACGGTAGAGTAGGGCTTCGTTTTTAACAGAGGTACGCGCAATATCGCCCATAGTCTCTATGCCGTATTTTGCGAGTTTCTCGGCAATGCCTCTACCTACTCGCCAGAAATTTGTAAGCGGACGGTAGTCCCAAAGCTGTTTCCTGTACGACGTCTCGTCAATCTCCGCGATACGTACTCCGTCCTTATCTGCAGGGATATGCTTTGCCACAATATCCATAGCTATCTTGCTGAGATAAAGATTGGTGCCGATGCCAGCAGTTGCCGTGATTCCCGTATTCTTAAGCACATCACGAATTATTGTCCTTGCAAGCTCGTGGGCTGTCATCTTATATGTGCTTAGGTATGCCGTGACATCCATAAACACTTCGTCAATAGAATATACGTGAATATCCTCCGGAGCAATATATTTAAGGTATATCTTATATATACGAGTGCTGTATTCTATGTAAAATGCCATTCGTGGGACAGCCCTGATGAAATCCAGTTCCCAGTCGGGATGCTCCTTTAATTCCTTATCATTGGTTGACCTGCTTGTAAAGCGATGGTTGGGGATATTCATCCTTCGTTCATTGTTAACCTCCCTAACGCGCTGGACAGCCTCGAACAACCGTGCACGACCTCCTATGCCATAAGCCTTTAGTGATGGTGATACTGCAAGACAAATCGTCTTCTCTGTCCTGCTCTCATCTGCCACCACAAGGTTTGTTGACAAAGGATCAAGTCCCCGCTCTACGCATTCCACGGAGGCATAGAACGATTTCAAGTCAATGGCGATATATGTTCTCTTACTGCTTTGCATTTTGCGTCAAGTCATCCTAATGGAAACTTTTGTTTCGCTTTTTTATGATGCAAAAATACAAAGAAAATATGGAATATGCAAATGTATTCCAACTAATTTCAATAACTTTCCTGCACTTGCATTATGTTGCCTGTATATAAAATTATACCTTTGAGGCAAACGTGTCACTTTTGTTGTAAATTATTTAAAATATGATGATACAGAGCAAAAAGGCAAGATAACGTAGATTAATGTGGGTGATAAAAGACGTGGTAAAAAGACTTGTGGGAGTCATCTCTTTTTTCGTGTCTTTGTGGAAAGATAAGGCAAAGGCTCGATGCTCTTTCGTTCATCCTTCGTTCATCCTTCGCTATTTCTTCGATTCCGGAGCGGAGAATAAGCCTTGGCAAGGCGATGGCACAGTGGCAGACAAACGGTGCTTGTTCGTAGAATAACAACATATTCACGTTGAAATCTAAAAATATGTGAATTTATGCCTTTTGTTTGTGAAGATTTCATATTTTTTTTGTACTTTTGCAGTCTATGAATTTTGATAATAATTTTAAATATATATTTCTATCAGCCTTAATGTCTATCTTCTCACTTTCTGCGGGTGCGCAGAATGTGGAGTGTGAGGATACCTGTCAGCATATCCATGGAATAGACATCTCTCACTATCAGCATGGGGTGTTCTGGGATGCTGTAGGTAGCACAAAGATGGCATACGTCTATATCAAGGCTACGGAGGGTGGCGACAGAATAGACAGCAGGTATGAAGAGAACATACAGATGGCCCGTCAGCATGGGATAAAGGTCGGGTCCTATCATTTTTATCGTCCTAAGGCTGATCAGGAAGAGCAGTTACTGAATTTCCTCACGCAATGCCGACCAGAGGAGCAGGATCTCATCCCGATGATTGACGTGGAGACAACCGCTAGACTTGATTCTGCTGAATTCTGCGATTCGCTGTTCAAGTTCCTTGAATTGGTGGAGCATGTATATAAGCAGAAGCCTCTCATCTATACTGGTGCGAATTTCTATGACAAGTATCTTCGGGAGAAACTTGACAGGTATCTTATCATGATTGCCCAATATACTGAGCAAGAGCCTGTACTTGCCGATGGCCGTGACATTACCTTGTGGCAATACACGGGTAAGGGGCGTTTGGCTGGCATCAACGGTTATGTGGATAAATCCCGATTCATGGGAAACCATACTCTGCGTGAATTGAGGTTCAGGCAGAGGAAACAGCCCCTCACCCGTCCTACGGACACTCTCTCCCCAAAGGGCGAGGGGGATGTTAGTAAACACCATCATAAGGAAGGTCCTGAACAATAAATCGTAATATTCCCCCTCGCCCCTCGGGGAGAGGATGCCCATAGGGTAGGTGAGGGGCCGTTAGTTAGTATTATGGCAATTATAAAGTGTCCTGAATGTGGACATCAGGTTAGTGATATGGCTCCTACTTGTCCGGGGTGCGGTGTGGAAATCGCAGGAAAAGTAGTGAAATGTCCTGATTGCGGTGAGATATATTTCCGCAACCAGATGGTTTGTCCGACTTGTCATCGCCCTACGACTTCAACTCCGACACATCGTCCTGTGCCTGTTCGCCATACAGAACCGATTACTCCTGTTGTCAAGCCAAAGCCAGAACCGGAGCCTGATACAGAGAAGAAATCATACACAAAGATCATCGTGGGGCTTGTGATTGCCCTTGTCTTGTGTGGAGGTGTGGCATACTATTATAACGATCTTGGTCGTCAGGAAGAATCGGATTATGCGCTTGC